>DGJT01000028.1:40202-71247 GCA_002387565.1 Akkermansiaceae bacterium UBA4589
CCGCTGTTTTACAGCGGTGGTCGACATCTTGTCTGCTCGCTGTCAGAGTATAAAAAAACCTCACACAAAATTACTCATAAAGTTAATCCCTTATTTTTAGTATATAAGGATTATCCTCGTTGCTTTGCATTTTTAACGTTCTCTGCTCGCTGTCAGGGCATAAAAAAAGCACCCTTAAAAGAAAGTCATTAAACTTAGCTTCTAAAATAGGTAAGTTGATAGAAAAATCAAAGCTGAAGGATTTTAAATCTACCAGAGAACGGATTGGCTCATGCACAAGGCATGACCCTCTGCCATGAGCATGTCTGCGACATGGGGTTCTATCATTCGGACTAGCGTGAGAGCTATCCTCACAGAGCAGTCAAATTCAAAGCTTTGCTTCGCAAGCTTTGCATTTTTAACGTTCTCTGCTCGCTATCAGGGCATAAAAAAAGCACCCTTAAAAGGATGCTTTTTTATATTCTGATGGTGGGCAGAGAAGGATTCGAACCTTCGTACACTTACGTGAGCAGATTTACAGTCTGCCGCCTTTAACCACTCGGCCATCTACCCATTCATCAGGAGCAATCGTTTTACCGTTTTATTTTTTTAAATCAAGACTATTTTGAAAAATAATTTTAGTATAACTTTAATCTAAAAGTTCCAAATTATGTTCACCTAGTATCAATTCTCCACTACTGAGTATTCTCGCGCGTAAACCTCCACGCCCCTTGAGGAATTCTTCTGCCCCCTCGCCACAGGCTTCATCCATCCAGTAGCAAGGAGCACACTCCTCGCTACCTCTAAATTTAATACCATTAATACTAAATTCTTTACCGATGAGACTGTTTAAATCTACGCCTTGCGTCATCACATTACGTCTCACCGCAGATATAGGGTACTCGCCTTTGACTTCTTGGCTCAAGGCATCGTAAACTGCGTAATCAAAAAACGTGATTTGCCCTTTGAAATCTTCTTTGAAATCGTAGAACCTATCTCCCACTATGCCCTTGCCGGCAACGCACTCAATGCGCTCTTTGGAAGTGATCGGAAAGTCTAAAGAGCCTATCTCATGACGGCCTTTGTAATTATGTCCCTCTGATATATAGATAGAATTAATATTGATTTTCATAAATTAATAGTCAGTTAAACTCACACTCATATTTAGAGTAAGTGTTCATTTTTTATCCTCCGATATAGCTCATTTGATAAATCTACTTCTACTCGAAGTATCTTTCCCCTTCGGGCAAAAGAACTCCACTTCATTACGTCTTTTGTCTAAACTCTTACGCTCACGCTTAGAGTGTTCAATTTTTTACCCTCCGATGTATGACATCTCCACTTTCGGCTGTTTTTCCACATTTTCATTAAATCTGATTTCTGAGTAACGGTCATCACGTTGTTGCCAGATAGAACTGAATTGAGCTGTGAGAAAACTCACGAGTTCATCATCTGTCTTGCCTTGTCGCTGGATGATAGGTTTGAGGTCATAACCTACACTACTAAATAAACACGTGTAAATCTGTCCATCTGCTGATAATCGAGCACGATTGCAGTCCCCACAGAAAGGTTCACTAATGGAGGTGATAAATCCTATTTCAGTCTGCGTATCTGTGAATCGATAACGCTTCGCAACTTCACCTATATGAGCTGGATTAACAGGTTCTAAAGAGGCTATGGTTTCTAACTGGGCTAAGACCTGCTTGGTATCTACAACATCGCTGGCTTCCCAGCCATTACAGTTACCTACATCCATGTACTCAATAAACCTTAATGGCACACCAAAATCTCGAGCTTGATGTGCTAATGCTAATACTTGTCCGTCATTAACCCCTTGCTTTAGCACTGTATTAATTTTTACATATAGACCAGCTTCTTTGGCTGCTATAATACCTTTTAAAACATGAGACACCTTAGCTTTACCGCCATTCATCTCACTAAAAATTTCGTCATCCATAGCGTCCAAACTCACAGTAACTCTATCTAACCCTGCGGCTTTAAGTTTTTTAGCATATTTAGGTAGCAGCAACCCATTGGTGGTCAGTGCTATTTCATCAAGGTCTTCGATACTGTAGAGTTGAGCAATGAGCTGGTCGATATCTCGACGCATGAGCGGCTCACCACCTGTGAGTCTGATTTTTTTAACTCCTAAATTAACACTAGCTCTAGCTACTAGGGTAATTTGCTCAAATGACAAAATTTGAGATTTTGGTAAAAACACATAATCCTTACCAAACACTTCTTCAGGCATACAATAGCGACAACGCAACTGACAGCGATCAGTCACAGAAATACGCAAGTCGTGCAGACCACGGTTTCTCTGATCTACTACTGTACTCTGCGCTGAACCAATGGTCGCCATACTTTTAACTCTTTTTGCGGATAATTAAATTGAGAATAATCAACCAAACAATAATAAGAAGCACCCCTCCAGTTTCATTGGTTTGCTGCACCATCTGAGCAGGCCCTGTACCATCTTGCGTCCAAAAGTTTGTAATATTCAGACGACTCCAATGCCAGTTTCCCACATCATCTTGCAACTTAAAACATAGCGCCCCAATAGAGAAGCCTAATGCGATACCTGCTCCATAGAAGCTCAACTTTTGCTTCCATGTTAAAAACCCTAAAATAGCACAAGCCAAATACATCAAAACCCAGCTCCACCAATCGGCATTGTTATATTGAGTGAAATCATTAAACTGCACGAGCATAAACACAAGAAACAGAACGCTCCCTATCCATAAGCCTATACTCGTTGATTTTTTCATGAAGCTATGACTAATAAATTTATAGATTGCTAGCTAATGAGCCACTAAATAATGATTTAAAGAATATCCGCAGGACTATACTCAGCCGCCTGCGGACAATTGGCTAATTCAGCTGCAATTTGAGATACAAAGTACTCTACTTGGCTGACGGCTGCACCTGTTTTTTGACGACCTTCGTCCACCCATACTTGTAACTGAGCTTCATCAAACGGTAGTCTGTCATCCTGCGCCATACGTTGGATCAAATCATTATGACTGATTTTACCAGCACGCAAATCATTGATAGTTGCTACGGCGAGCTCTTTGACCACTTCGTGAGCTGTCTCACGACCCACACCCGCTTTAACAGCTTGCATGAGAATCGTGGTTGTCATTAAAAATGGTAGGTAATATTCATTTTCTTTGGTGATGACTTCTGGGTAGACTTCCATTTGCTTAAGCACAGTGAGGAAAGTCTCAAGTAAACCATCAATAGCAAAAAACGCATCAGGCAACATCACACGGCGTACCACTGAACAAGAGACATCACCCTCATTCCATTGGTCACCTGCAAGACCCGTTGCCATAGTAAGATAACCCTTAAGAATCACATGGAAACCACACACACGTTCACAAGAGCGAGCATTCATTTTGTGTGGCATCGCACTAGAGCCTGTCTGACCTGGAGCAAAGCCCTCAGAAGCAGTCTCGTGGCCTGCCATCAAGCGTAATGTTTTAGCCAGCGATGTCGGAGCTGATGCGAGTTGTACCAGATTAGCCACGACTTGGTAATCTAACGAGCGTGGGTAAACCTGACCTACGTTGGTAAGCACCTTATTAATTCCTAAATGATTGACAATTTTTTGCTCAAGTTCAAGTACAGCAGCACTATCTCCATCAAACAAGGATAACTGATCCATCTGTGTCCCCACAGCACCTTTAAGACCACGTACAGGGTAATTCTCTATAATTTGATTGAGCGCTTGATAAGCTACGAATAACTCCTCACCAAACATCGCAATACGCTTGCCCATGGTACTTGGTTGAGCGGCTACATTGTGAGTTCTAGCAGTCACCACGATATTCTTCCATGACTCTGCACGTTGTGATAATTGATTCAAAGTGGCGAGCACCTTAACCTTGAGTAACTCCAACGAGCGATAGACTTGCAACTGCTCTACATTCTCAGTGAGGTCACGTGAGGTCATGCCCTTGTGAATTTCCTCATAACCAGCAAGGTCAGTGAACTCTTCAATACGAGCCTTCACATCGTGACGAGTGATCACCTCGCGATCTTGGATAGATTTTAAATTGACCTGATTAATGACTGATTCATAAGCCTTGATAGCATCAGCATTGACATCTAAACCTAAATCTTTTTGTGCTTTAAGTACAGCCACCCAGAGCTCTCTTTCTAAAATAATACGCCCCTCTGCTGACCAAATGGCAGACATTTCTTTAGTGGCGTAACGTTGGGCTAGGATGTTAGTGATTTCACTCATGTTGGAAAATAATAGTCGTTAAAAATGATAGAGAAATGATACCTCTACAGTGAGGCTATCTAAGGGGAATTTAGCGCCTTTGACAAGCTCACAAAGTTTGAAAATGAATAATCTTGATTAACCTGTTAAAACACCTTAGTACTCTTAGCAATTAAGCGTGCTTTTTCAGTACGATTTAAAACAACTATTACTATTTATTATGTCTAACCCTATACGTGTTTGTGTTACTGGTGCAGCTGGTCAAATTGACTACAGTTTGCTCTTTAGAATTGCTAGTGGCGAGATGTTTGGCCCTAACCAACCTGTCGCTCTTAACCTCCTTGAAATCACTCCAGCTTTAGAAGCCCTCAAAGGTGTCGCTATGGAGCTTGATGACTGTGCTTTTCCTCTACTTACTGACATCGTGATGACTGACGATGTGAATGTCGCCATGACCGATGTCAACTGGGCACTCCTCGTAGGATCTAAGCCTCGTGGTCCAGGCATGGAACGTGCTGACCTCATCAAAGACAATGGTGCTATCTTTACCTCAACAGGCAAAGCTATCAATGATCACGCTGCAGCTGATGTACGTGTAGCTGTGGTTGGTAACCCATGTAACACTAACTGCCTCATCGCCATGAGCAATGCTCCTGACGTGCCTAATGACAGATTTACTGCGATGACCAGACTCGACCAGAACCGTGCCATGACCCAACTCGCACAAAAATCAGGCACTACAGTCACAGACATCAAAAACATGGTTGTATGGGGTAACCACTCAGCTAACCAAGTACCTGACTACCTCAACGCCAGCATCGCAGGCAAACCAGCGACTGAGGTTATCACTGATTTAGATTACCTACAAAACGAGTTCACTCCAACTGTAGCCAAACGTGGTGCGGCTATTATTGCTGCTCGTGGAAAATCATCAGCTGCTTCTGCTGCTAATGCGCTCATCGATCATGTTAAGAGCCTCACGACTCCAACTCCAGAGGGCGAAGTATTCTCAGCTTGCGTAAGCTCAGATAACAACCCTTACGCTGAGTCACTCGGCATCCCTGAGGGGCTTATCTTTAGTTTCCCATGTACCTCAACAGGTAATGGCGACTACAAGATTGTCGAAGGTTGGGAACTCGACGATTTCCTCAAAGCTGGCATCCAAAACAGCATCGACGAACTCACCGAAGAAAAAGAAATTATCAGCAACTTGCTTAAATAATTTCATCAACCATTCTTTAAATTATTAGTTTAAAGAAAATCAAGCCAGTGAGATGTATGTCTCACTGGATTTTTTTATTAATTCACAAACAATATTTTTCCTCCCCTTTTCGGTTGCTGAGCATGAGTGAGGGCTTGTTGATGCTTAGCTAATGGGTAAGTGGCCGCGACTGGTTGTGAGAGCTTACCTGCTATGACATAATCAGCGAGCTGTTGATACGTCTGCTGTATTTTCTCATAAGGTGTCTGACTCAGCCATTCTGTGACCCAGAGTCCATGTAGGCTAATCCCTTTGAAAATTAGAAACTTATTCGGCACTTTGAGACTACGTAAGCTCATTGCTCCATAAGTCACATGCTGCCCTTTAGGAGCCAAACAATCCATGAGACGCAACGCGCTATCACCCCCCACCGCATTCATGGCTAATTGTGGCTCTACACCGTTGGTGAGTTCGAGCACTTGGGATTTGAGGTCTTCTGCATCCACGAGGTTGATATCCCCTCCTAAATCAATAATTTCAGCGAGAGCTTCCTCACGACGCACAATATTAATGGTCTTGATGCCGAGTATTTGAGCGAGCTGAATCAAAGATTGCCCTACACCTGAATTGGCGGCGTTTTGAATGATCCAGTCACCTGCTTTTAAATCCAAAAAACTGGTCAGTAATTGCAAGGCTGTGAGTGGATTAACCTTGAGCATCGCTGCTTGTTCGACAGCTAATTCCTGAGGGATTTTAACTAGGCTATCTGCTGAGCAAATCAACTCTTGTTGCCATGTTCCCACACGCTTGATGAATATGACTCTATCTCCTGCTTGAAATAACTCTGATTGCGAGTCTAGCACCTCAGCCACTCCCTCAATACCGCAGGTACTTGGTAACTCTGGTTTGACCCCATAATAACCTTGTACATAATTGATATCGGCAGGATTAATCGCAGATGCTAGTACACGCACCTGCACCTGCCCTGACTCTAAAGCAGGCAATGGTAACTCTACCAACTCCATGACCTCTTCAGGCTGACCAAAGCTTTTGAATTGTAGGGATTGCATCATGAATATAAGGTTACAAAAAAAGGCGAGGTTTTTCAACCTCGCCTTTTTGCTAATTGACTTAGCTATTCGATTTTCTCGTAAGTCTTAGAGACCTTCTGAGATAAGAGCAAGTGCTTCGGCTGCACGGTTTGAGTAACCCCACTCGTTATCGTACCAAGCGCCGATTTTAACCATACCACCTTCGAGTACCATAGTACAACCAGCATCAAGAATTGATGAGTGTGGGTCGCCTACGATGTCTTGAAGTACAAGTGGTAATTCAGTGTAATTAAAGATACCTTTGAAGTTTTCTGTAGCTGCGGCCTCGGCAAAAGCTGCGTTGACCTCTTCTACGGTGACTTCTACGCCGTCTTTGAGTTGCGCTACAAAGTCAGTGAGTGAACCAGTTGGAGTTGGTACACGGTATGAGTTACCGATAAGCTTACCTTTGAGCTCAGGAATAACCTCACCAATAGCTTTGGCTGCGCCTGTGCTACTTGGGATGATGTTAATCGCAGCTGAACGAGCACGACGTAAGTCTGAGTGTGGTAAATCTAAGATTTTTTGGTCATTGGTGTAACTATGGATAGTTGCCATGATACCTTTCTCAACACCCCATTTGTCGTTGAGGATTTTCACCATTGGTGCAAGACAGTTAGTCGTACAAGAAGCGTTAGATACGATGTGATGATTGTCAAAATCATAATCTTGGTGGTTGATGCCAAGACACATAGTTAAATCTGGGTCTGATGCAGGTGCTGAGATGAGCACTTTTTTAGCTCCTGCTGAGATATGTTTGCTACTGCCCTCACGTGAAGCAAAGAAACCTGTTGATTCAAGTACAGTATCAACACCAAGGTCGGCCCAAGGAAGAGCTGCTGGGTCTCTTTCTGCAAGGAGTACGATTTTGTGACCATCAACGATGATAGCACCTTCTTCGGCTACTACTTCGGCAGCGAAAATGCCTTGAGTTGAATCGTACTTAAGTAAGTGAGCGATTGTTTTTGCATCTGTTAAATCATTGATTGCAACTACTTTTGTAAGTTCGCCTTTGTTAAAAAGCGCTCTAAGTACGTTACGTCCAATTCTACCGAAACCGTTAATTGCATATTTTGCCATAATTTAATAATCTGAAAGTTTGAGCCAAAAAGCTAAGTGGCTATGCCTATAAATACAAGTAAAATCTGTAGCTAAACTGCTCAAGTCAAATGATTGACTTAAAATGGATAAGTGGTTGACGTTAAAAATGCACTTTATGCCACCAGCTCTATCAAGCCATCTTTAAAACTCCCCACGAAAGGTGCAACTAGCCGTTGGGGTCTCATCAATTTTGATTTCATAGAGCCCTGGGAGTTGATCTTGTATTTTTGTCCAAAACCACGCTGCCATAATTTCTATAGTAGGGCTTTCTAAGCCTTCGATATCATTGAGATAACTATGATCAAGTTGCTCTAATAGTGGATTCATCGCATCAGTGATGCATTTGTGATCATAAATCCAGCCAATCTTAGGATCTACCTCTCCATAGATACTGACATAGACTTTAAAGCTATGCCCATGCATCTGACGGCATTTATGATCCTCTGGCAAACTCGGCAAAGTATGAGCGGCTTCAAATCGGAATGTCTTAGTTAGGATAGCTTTCATAAGTATTTTAGTGATAGTTCGGCCTATGAATTAGACTGACTCTCCTGCAATGAGGTCTGCGAAACTTTGGCGTTGGCGGATGACTTTGACCTCATCACCGTCGACTAAAACCTCAACTGGTAATGGACGTGAGTTGTAATTAGAAGCCATCGTAAATCCATAAGCCCCCGCGCTCATCAACGCAATATAATCACCGCGCTCAATATTAGGCAGCTCTGCACTCTGACAAAAGAAATCACCTGTTTCACAAATAGGACCAACAATATCTCCTGTGAGAGAGTTGTCACTGACTTGTGATTGTTTAAATGGCACGATTTCATGATAGCCTTCGTAGAGTGCTGGACGAATAAGGTCATTCATAGCGGCATCCACCATTCTAAATGATTTAGATTTACCTGATTTTTCGTAGAGGCACTGAGTCACTAAGACGCCTGCATTACCTGCGATAAAACGACCTGGCTCGAGTAAGATTTTTAAACCTAGCGGCTTAAGTAGTGGCACGATACGCTCAGCATAGAGCTCAGGAGTGAGAGGTCTATTATCATCAGTCTTGGAATCCCACCAGCTTTGTGCACCAGAAGCAAGCGCATCTTCATACACAATGCCGATACCTCCGCCGATAGAGAAGAACTCAATAGCATAGGTGTCTTTGAGCATTTGGACTAATTCTAGTACTTTTTGTACCGCCTCTTCAAATGGCTTGACCTGAGTGAGTTGCGAACCGATATGCATCTGTAAACCTTTGATTTCAAGAAAAGGTAAATTAGCAGCGATATGTGCATAAGCGCCCTCAATAGCTTCAAAATCTATACCAAACTTATTTTCAGCTTTGCCTGTAGAAATATACTTATGAGTTTTAGCATCTACATTAGGATTTACTCTTAATGCTACAGGTGCTTTGACTCCTTTGGCCTCGGCGAGATTATTGATGACTTCTAATTCATGTATCGATTCGACATTAAAGCAATAGATGCCTTGCTCGAGCGCATAGTTGATTTCTTCGTCTGTTTTACCCACACCTGCAAAAGTACAATGTGCCGCATCTCCACCTGCAGCAATAACACGATAAAGCTCGCCAGCTGACACGATATCAAAACCGCTGCCTAATTCTTTGAGTAGGTTTAAAATAGCAATATTAGAGTTAGCCTTAACTGCGTATGATATTTCATGATCTAACTCCGCAAGAGCTTGATCTAGACGCTGATAACTATCTCTAAAAGTTTGCGCTGAATAGACATAAGTAGGCGTATTGTGGAGAGCTGTGATACTGCTTAATTCTACATTTTCACAATGTAGAGATCCGTTTTTATAATGAAAATGATGCATAACTGGTAAGTTCTATAAAAGATGAATGGAATCTAGCATTGAGGTCTTATGACATCAAGTGATTTATCTTAAATTATTAAGGCTTCGTCATAGCCAAGAAAAGAAAAAGGCTCAGGCGAACTACCACCTGAGCCTTAAATTAATCACTATTAAAAATTAACTATTATATAAACTTTGGATAAATTGAATAAACCTATTTAAAACTTATATACCTATAGATACGCACCTTTTTCAAAAATCTTTCAAAAAAAGAATATTTTTTCAAAAAAGTTTACAATTCTTTTATTTTAATATTTCTCCACTGCACTTTAAAGGGCCCCTGACCCTTAAGTCGTTTAGGAATACTGTGTACTTGAAGGGCGATGAAACCATCAGGACACATCTCGTAAGCTTTCTCATGTGTGAGGTTAGAAACTTGCTGCCCATTTACCCATGTTTGTATAGTGGCTCCTTGAGCTACGATTCGGTAATGGTTCCATTCTCCATTTTTATAATGACCATGTTTGATATGTCTTTCTTTGGGAGTTAGCCACCCTCCTATATTCATGCCTTCGCCATAGATGAAACCTGAATAACTGATATCTTCAGCTGCGGTATAGATTTCGATTTGAGGGCCGCTCACTGGCATGCCTCGAGTGGCTCCGTCATTGACATAACTGCGAATTTGAATACCTGAATTAAGTTTTGGGTCTAGCTTGACCTCTAGTTCTAATTCAAAATCCTTATAGCTCTTAGTTGTTACCAAAAAAGAATTGGGACTATTTTCAACTGACGTTCCTAAAATCGTTCCTTGATAAACCTCATACTCAGCTTTGCCAGTTTTTTGCTCCCAGCCGTTTAGATTAGCTCCATTAAATAGGCTCACCCAGCCATCTTCATTCTCTACACTTGGAGAAGAATTTTCGCCCAAAGCTTGAGTGGTTATCACTAAATTAATAGTGACATAAGTCAGGATTCCAAAACAAATGAGTAAGGCTATGTTACGTTTATTAAGCATAATGTACAATATCGTGTAACCAGAATTAAGCTTTGTCTAGCTAAAAGATGACCTACTAGCTGTTCGTTTAACCTTTGCGCTTTTTCTGATGCTTCAACTTATGTTGATAGTTACGTTCTTGTTGTAAAAATATAGGCTGTAAATTAGTCTCAATCCAATCAAAAGCTGGTTGTAAGCCTTCGGCTTCAAAAACTTGTCCAATTTGCGCTTCAACCTTGGTAGGCTGACCAAACGCTCTTAAAAAGTCATTGGAAGTGAAGCGGACAAATTTTTCTCCATCAAGTTGGTTATCGTTTGCTAAAATCCAACGACGCACATAAAGGGCAAGAACAGCATCTCCAACCCAAGCTTCCTTGCGGTCCTTGGTTAATTGTTCGGCAACTTCAGCTCTCATCATCATTTACTTATGCTCACTATTTGTTTAGTTAAGCATGTAAAGAGGCTTAGGGAAATAGCTTTTAATAGTTTTTTACTGCTCAGAAACCTTAATAGGTTTGATGTTCCATTTAGGATTTTGACCTAAGAAACGGCAAGAAGTATTGTGAAAGATATCAATAAGCTCCTGCTCAGCAAAGCCACGCAAGCGACATTCTAAAATACATTCTTGCAAGGTAAATGGATCACTGGGCCCCCAGTCAGCTGATGAATTCACTAACATGCGCTCCCAACCGTACTTTTCCAAGATATCCACAGCTCTAGGCGCCGTCATTTTAGTAAGTGGGTAGAGTGTCATGCCTGCCCAATAGCCAGCGTCTAAGACCAGTTCTACTGTATGCTCTTCTACGTGGTCTATCCATACACGCCCTGGATCTAGGTCAAAATTCTTTAGAAGGTCTATAATGTTCTGAGTACCTTTAAGCTTGTCTGCTAAATGTGGCGTATGAATGAGAATCAGCTGGTCATGCTTGAGAGCCAAATCAACTTGCATTTCAAAACTCTCCATTTCATTTTTGGTCGACTTATGTAGTCCTATTTCTCCGACACCTAAAACATTAGGAGAATCAAAATAATCTGCCATCTTCTCACAAACGGCACGGGTTAAGCCTACATCTTCGGCTTCCTTAGGGTTCACAGCTAACCAAGAATAATGCTTGATGCCGTAATCTGCAGCTCTTGTTGGCTCAAATTCAGTAATTTGCTTGAAGTAATCTAAAAAAGTTTCTGGGTAATCACGGTCAAAACCTGCCCAAAAAGCAGGTTCACAAACAGCAACGACACCGGACATAGCCATACGCTCATAATCTTGAGCTGTTCTGGCGATAGCATGATAATGGGGTTGTATTGTATACATAATGGTCTCGAGTAAGTTAAGTTATTTGAAAGCTAATGTCATTTCTTTTTTACAACTATCGACAAGCTATGGATTCCTTTTCTACAAAAGTGACAAAATGTTTTAAAATTACGACTTGGCAAGGCTGTTTTTTAATCTTAGGATAAGAATAAATCATCATGAACGTCACCGACACACTTTCACAAAGCCCATCATCAGAGCTTGCTTCAACCCCAGACACTGCTAATTATCAGGTTGAAGTCAAGAATATGTCTTTTAAGTACAAAGCTAATCTTGAGCCAGCGTTGCAAGACATCGATCTAAAAGTAAAGAAAAACACCGTCATGGGCTTCATCGGGCCCTCAGGTTGCGGTAAATCTACTCTATTACGTTGCTTCAATCGTATGAATGATTTTGCTATTGGGTCACATGTCTCTCAAGGCAGTATCCATGTGCTCGGTCAAGATATCTACCAAAACAATGTCGATGTCACCAACCTGCGAAAAAAAGTAGGCATGGTTTTCCAAAAATCAAACCCATTTCCAGACACCATTTACAATAATGTTGCTTACGGTCTACGTATCAACGGGATTACTGACAAAGACACCTTAGACGCAAAAGTAGAGAGTAGCCTCATGCAATGTGGGCTCTGGAAAGAGGCAAAAGACCGACTCAATCAAAGTGCTCAAGGTCTATCAGGTGGGCAACAGCAAAGACTCTGTATTGCAAGAACCATTGCCGTAAGTCCAGAAATCATCCTCATGGATGAGCCGACCTCCGCGCTCGATCCTATTGCCTCTGCTAGAATTGAAGAACTTATCACCACACTTAAACAAGATTACACCCTCATCGTCGTTACTCATAATATGCAACAAGCTGCACGTATTTCAGACCACACAGCTTTTTTCTATCTTGGTAAACTTATCGAATGCGATGAAACGCAAAAAATATTTACCAACCCTAGCCAGCAAACCACAGAAAATTACATCAGTGGTAAATTTGGTTAATCGACATCAAGTCGCCAATTAAAACTCAACCCCCTTTATTATGTCCGAACAACACATCATCTCAGCCTTTGATTCGCAACTCAACGAGCTCAAAAGCAAGCTTAACTCTATGGAACTGCTCGTGCGAGAGCAGCTACTCATCACCAAAAAATGGTTCGAAAATGCCAAAACCAAAAACTACAGTGATTTTGTAGAAAATGACGAAGACATCAACCAGATTCAAAAAGAAATCGATGAATGTGCTTTTGAAATACTCCTGCGCTTCACCCCTATGGCAACAGACCTAAGAACCGTCGTTGGCAGTATGCAAATTGCTCGTTGTCTTGAGCGCATTGGCGACCACACCATCAACATCGGCAAACATAGTAAAAAGCTATTTAAAAAAGGCAACTTTGACAAACTTGATACTGTCATTGAGCTTTTCGATAAAGCCTTCGAAGAATACAACTTGAGTATTCAAAGTTATCAAGAGTCTAATATGAAGATAGCCTACAGCATCAAACCTCTCGATGATGAACTAGATTCTAGCTACAAAAAAATCGCCAAAGAATTCTACGCTAATATTACCTCTGATGACTATGACCCAGATGAACATTATCTAGAAGCCATCCTACTACTCAGACACATCGAACGTATTGGTGATTTAAGTAAAAATATGGCAGAATCTATTATCTTTATCCACTCATCAGAAGACATCCGCTACGAAAGCTAAGTTGTAAAAATTAAAACCTAATCTTTTACCCAAGGACAGCTATTTGATAGCTGTCCTTTTTTATTTGTTGTAGGTCAAGAGCAACTTAATCGTATTTGATGTGGTTGAGCATCGACTAGCTAAATTATATAGTCTATACTCTATCATACTGTAAAATACTGCACCCTATTATGCCTAAGCGCCCTTCAAAAAAACCACAAAACTCAACAGCATCTAAACGCTCAGGCTCCAAGAAACCTTCAAGACGCAAATCTTCCAGCTCTAAATCTGAAGAAAAACCTACAAACGGCAAATGGAGTAAACCAAAAAATACCCAACCCCTACCCAAGTTTAAAGGTAAGGGTAAATTTACGAGTAAAAGCAAAGGGCCGAACAAAGCCCTCACCAAAAAGTCAAGTGGCTCATCAAGAGACAGAGGTAAACCTAGCTTAAGCCTAACACTAAAAGGCTCATTTAAACTGGATGTGCAGCAAAACCTCTACTTCTACCCTAGTTCTGATAATCCTACCCTATCTGAACAAGAAGAAAAGTTTCTCAACCGCCGAGTTCAAGTCGCAGGTAAAGACAGCTTAACCGCGATTCATGGTGACGAAGTCATAGCCGTTGTCACACCTAACGGTAGAGATCCGCATCGTGGCAACTATAGAGGGAGGAATCACTCTACACCAGAGTTAACTGCTAACAATTGGTTAGAAGAACCTCGCAACCTCAAGGCTAAAGTCACTAAGATTCTCGACCGCAAAGTCAATCGTATTTTAGGCACTTATATTTATCACAATAATAAGCATTATATTGCACCTGAGGCTCAGTACCTACCAGAGATGGAAATCACGCATCTAGGCGGGCTCAAACCTCAAATTGATGATTGGATTAGTGTTCGAATCGAAAAATGGGAAAAGTTTTATGACAAACCTATCTTGTCTCTCAAAAATATTATCAAGTACGAAAACCCTATCGAGCTCGAGGAACTTAAAGTCCTCGCCCGTTTAGGTATAGAACCAGAATTCAACTCTACTATTCAAGCAGAGTTAGCCCTCATCACCAAGCAACCCCTCATCAGCGAGGAAGAACGGGCTAAGCGTGACGATTTCACCAAAACACCTATCATCACCATCGATCCAAAAACAGCGGAAGATCATGACGATGCTATTGGCATTGAAAAACTTTCTGATAATCAAGGCTGGAAACTCTGGGTGCATATTGCTGATGTA
Organism: Akkermansiaceae bacterium UBA4589; assembly: GCA_002387565.1. Classification (GTDB taxonomy): domain Bacteria; phylum Verrucomicrobiota; class Verrucomicrobiia; order Verrucomicrobiales; family Akkermansiaceae; genus UBA4581. The sequence goes on from DGJT01000028.1 coordinate 54,833, forward strand.
TCTCATTTAGTCACTCCGGGCAGTGCCTTAGACAAAGAAGCCTTACATCGAGGTAACTCAACCTACCTCCCTGACAAGGTCTTACCTATGCTTCCCTTTGCCCTAAGTCAGGACTTATGCAGTCTCAAGCCTGATGTTGAAAGGCTAACCTGCTATGTCGAGCTCCTTTTAGATGAAGATGCCCAAGTCACCGATTATAAATTTGGCAAAGGCATCATCAACGTAGCCGCTAAACTTAGCTACGAAGAAGCACAAGGCATCTTAGACAATCCTAGTGAATCAGAGCGTCCTGCAGCCATTATTGAAGTGGTTCAATTATCATCCACTCTAACTAGATTACTGAGAGCTAATCGCATTAAAAATGGCAGTTTAGAGTTAGAGAGACCCAGCCTTGAGTTGATTCTTAATGATCAACGAGAAGTGGTGGGATTTGAACCATCAGTGCATATCGAAACGCATGAGCTTATTGAGGAATGTATGCTACTCGCCAATGAAACTATCGCCACTTACATGATACAACAACAAAAAGCCTGTATCTACCGTGTGCATGACGAGCCAGATCCTGAAAAGTTGGAGAACTTTAGTCAAATGGCACAACAATATGGCTACAGCCCTGGAGACTTAACTCTACGAGGAGAATTACAACGCTTTCTCAAAGTCATCAAAAAATCTCCTTACGAAGCTGAGCTCAAACTCGCTTTACTCAAGAGCCTCAAGCGTGCCTGTTATATAGAAAAAAGTATGCCTCACTACGGCTTAGCCAAGCAGCACTACACACATTTCACTAGCCCCATTCGTCGTTATGCTGATTTAGTGGTGCACCGCCAACTAAGTGCGGTTATTCAAACTCAACGCACCAAGCAGCTAGAACCAACGCCTTATAATAACCAAGCTATTGCTAAAATAGCTGAGCACCTCTCCGTCACTGAGCGCAATAGTAGTGATGCCGAAGAGCAAATCAAAAAGCTAAAGCTCCTCAACTACTTTGCCAAGCAAGCTGCTCTACCTTATGACTCCAGAAAGAGCTTTGAAGCTAGGATTGGAGATTGCAGCCCTGGGGGTTTATTTATTGAGCTGAGTGACTTCCACCTCAAAGGCATGATTAGGCGCGCTGATTTACCTTATAATCAAGACGAAAAAGCCTGGCATTATGACAGTTCATTCAAAGCCTACTTGAGAGGTAACTCTAAGAAACTGCATGATTATCCAGCTAAATTTCAAGCAGGGGATACAGTGCGCATCTCCATTGCTCACGTTAATATCCCCAAGCGCTTTCTTGATTTTAGGTTAGCTGATTAAAACTGACTTAATAAATTAACAGCAGCCTTTAACCTCTGTTTTTTCAAGTTCTGGCTCACAACGAATAAAGTGGTAAACAACTACTGCTACAATAGCGCCAGCTATAGGTGCAGCCCAATAGAGCCACAAATGCTCGAATTTTCCTGAGAATAGAGCAGGGCCTAATGAGCGAGCTGGATTCATCGAGGCTCCTGTGAAAGCTCCTCCAATAGCAGCATCAAGCATCACGGTGGCTCCAATAGCCATTCCTGCCATGATACCCACAGCCCTACTATCTGTAGCCACAGATATAATAACAAACATCAGCATAAAAGTGAGAATAAATTCCCATACGAATGCTTGCCACACTCCTATTTCTAAATCCGCATTAGGCAAGGTTTCACCAAATGTTGAGGTCTCAGGCAGCGTCACAGCCAGTACCGCTACAGCCGCTATAGCACCTAAACATTGACTGAGTATGTAACCTAATACTTCAGACCATAAGAATCTCTTATCCACAGCAAAAGCTAGAGTAACTGCGGGATTAAAATGCGCTCCGCTTACATGCCCTAAAGCGTAGATAAGAGCCATGACCACTAACCCAAAAACGACAGCTATCATATGTGCTGGCATTACATCAGGCTTCAAGCTATGCAGCATAATGGCTCCACAGCCTGCAAAAACTAAAACAAAAGATCCTATAAATTCAGCTAGTAGTTTTCTGAATTTATTCATGTCCATTTTTAACTTTGAATTTAGTTATGTTTATTTCCAGTTAAAAACTGTTTCTCTAGTTTCAATATTAACCTCTACGTCTAAGTATTTAAAGGAACGTTTATATACCCAACCATTTTTAGTTGCAGGCCCCAATGGTGGCCCCAAACGCTTATCAAATTCTGCATAGTCATCAATATTGCCATGCGCATCCGTGTATCCCCATGAGTAAGAAAAATAACTTTGTTCTTGAGCTGCTACTAAGTAGCAAGCTAGTGAAAAAGGTAACTTTTCTCTAGCGTAAGCTAATTTTTCCTCCATAGGTTTTTTCATGGCTTCTTTTCTAATCCACAGCATCTTATCATCAGGCCACCCTTTAACTGCAGTTATTTTTCCCTGTTCTGCAGCCATTTTTATAGACTCAATATCAGCCGCTATCATCTCTTTAGACGAACTGGAAAAAATAGTAAAATGCTCAACCATAGCCCCATCGGTATAAGGCAAGTATTCTGGTCCTACTAAACCACGTTTATCTGAGTTAAAAATCCCATTAAATATCATTATTTTATTATCTCCCATTTTTTGGCGAACAAGTGTAAGCATATTCTTTGCTGCTTCTTTTAGAACAGGTTTTTGGTCTTCGCCCCAACCAAGTTTGAGCCATCTAGGAGCCATAGCTTGTTCAACAGCGTCAATAAATACACCATCAACACCAGGCTCATTAGCTGCGCTAGCTGCAACATCTGACCACCACTCTTGAAACTCTGGTTTTAATATATTAAATTGTACTAAATAATTATTTTTTAAAAGTGGTTCACCTGTTTTTAAATCTCTAAACACCCAATCTGGATGCTTATCAAATTCTTTATTTTCTTCATAAAGATCATACCTTAAAGAAGTGTTCCAATAAAAGAGCACTTTAGCATTTGGATTGTACTTTTTGATGCGCAAGGCATCTAATGATGTCGCCATAGTCGTCTGTTTTGGATAAACCCTATCGGCGTGACCTTTTTCCATGCAAAAGAAATTAGAACGCTTAGCTATTTTTTCAATTTGCTCATCACTTAATAATCCGTCACGTTTTGCAAAATGATAGTACAAAGGAACTTTATCCCAAGAAAACTCAGGGTAATAATCTGGAAAACTTAGTTTTGAGATTTCTTTAGTTATATTATTATTTTCTGAATTAGCTGACAAAGGCTTCGATTTACAACCAACCAAAAAGTTAAATACACAAAGCGTAAAAATAATTGCTAACAAACGTAAAAAATAAGAAATAAACATGACTTCTAATTAATAATAATAAAAATAAAAAATAAAGTTAAATATTCAACTATATTTAAACCCTTAATGAGCAACCTTTGGCTACAGCTTTAGCTTCTCTACCTATGAGTTGAAAGCTGTGTTCATCTCCTGTACAAACAGCCCAATCTTGGGTAGCAATTGCCATGACTGAATCTTGATTGGCTAAATCATAGAGCTTTAGATATCCCTGCTCACCAATTTTACAAGCACGTTTCTCAGACCAATTCCAAACTTGTACTCTACACCATGGGGGCAACTGATGCTTACCTGTAAGCCCTATGTCGTAAGCAGGTGAGCTGAGCTCACACATCCCATATTCATTAATAATGTGTGATTGAGACACAGCTAAATCCTGCTGAATAAAGTTGAGCAAATCATCTCTTTGGTAGTCTTTGGTTTGACCTTTGTAACCTCCGGTCTCTAAAGCCCAGCTACCTTGTTTGAGAGGCATTGATTTACCTTCCAACGCCTGTTGCAACTCATGGTAAGCTAGAGCTGGTCCAAAAATGGCTATAGGTCCGTCTTGTTGTTGGATCATCTCTACTACTTTTTGATAAGCTGATAATTTTAAATGTTCCAAGAAGTATACTTGCTCAAACCCTTGCCGAACTGCCAATGTTTGGAACATCTCAATGAGTGATGAGTTGGGGTCTCGTTGAGAACTGAGTGTCAGAAAAATAGCCGTATCTACATCCTTCATCTTTTGCGCTAAGCCAGCATGACACCAACCTTGCCATATAGATTCTCTGTAAACATCTAATGAGCGATGGTAGTGCTTGCCTTTAACCGCTCTCGTGGTCCCTGATGATTGGAAGTAACCTTGTATCTCCTGCTCAGCAAATGCAATGAGAGGCTCCTCTAACTTAAAAGCTTCTGTGGGGATGGCAGGTATTTGCTGCCATTGGCTAATATTCTGAGGATTGACGCCTTTGTTCTGACAGTACTTATGGTAGAGTTGGTTTTCTTGGTACTGTTTGGCAAAAAGCAACAGAGCCTGCTGATTAAAATCAACAGGCTCTGTAAATATATTAGACATAGTTATGAACTATTTTTTATTTTGATTTTTTAAGCAAGCGCTTACGCTCATTAGGGTCTAAATAGCGTTTACGCAAACGGATATGGTTAGGTGTAATTTCAACCAATTCATCGTCAGCAATATACTCAATCGCTCTTTCAAGTGAGAATTTAACCGCTGGCGCTAATTGAGTAGTATTATCCTTGCCTGAAGCACGGTGGTTAGTGAGATTCTTTTCCTTAACTGGATTGACTAATAAGTCTTCTAGTTTTGAACTCTCACCGACAATTTGTCCTTCATAGATTTCCATACCTGGCTCAATGAACAGACGACCTCTAGCTTCAAGTGGTAACATCGAGTAAGTCATTGCTTTACCTCTAGCCATAGAGATTAGTGCTCCTGTATGGCGGGTCACAATCTCTCCTGCCCAATCATCATACTTCAGGAATAAGTTACTCATAACACCATGACCACTCGTGATATTCATCAACTCAATTTCAAAACCGATAAGACCACGTGTAGGTATAATAGCTTCCATGTTAATACCTAATGAAGAAGGCTCCATGGCTTGAATAATCCCTTTTCTTGAAGAAAGGAGCTTCATAGTAGCTCCTTGTGCTTCTTCTGGGACTTCAATGAATAACGTTGAGTAAGGTTCTTGTTTCTTACCGTTCTCGTTTTCGATAGTGATTACTGATGGTCTTGAAATGAGGACTTCAAACCCTTCGCGACGCATTGTTTCTACTAATACTGATATTTGCATAATCCCACGTGCAGAAACATTAAAACAACCTGACGTATCAGTGTCTTCTACTGAGATAGAGATATTAGTCTTGGTTTCTTTGAACAGGCGGTCACGAATCGCGCGTGATGTCACGTGCTTACCGTCCAAACCACCAAAAGGCCCATCATTAATACTAAAGCCCATTTGAACCGTTGGAGGATCGATAGATACGAATGGTAATGCTTCGGCATCTTCTTGCTCAGCGAGAGTTTCTCCAATATCCACTTCTTCGATACCTGCAATACCTACGATATTACCTGCTTCTAATTTATCAGCTTCTTGTGCGCCTAAACCTGTGTATTCAAACATTTTAGTGACCTGCGCTCTAACTTTACTACCATCTTTTCTTAAAAGATAAACATTCTGACTCTTACTGATTGAGCCTGATTCAATTCTACCGATAGCTACACGACCCACATAGTTATCCCAGTCAATATTACTAATGAGCATTTTAAATGGCTCGTCAGGTTGTACGTTAGGAGCGGGCACTTCTTTGATAATCTCTTCTAGGAGAGGGATCACTCCCTCTGATTGGTCATCAGCCATGTTGCGCACAAAGAATCCGCTTTTGGCACTACCGTAAATCACTGGAGCGTCAAATTGCTCATCAGAAGCACCTAAATCTAGGAGTAGCTCTAATACCTGTTCTTTAACTTTTTCTGGCTCAGCATGATCACGATCAACTTTGTTTACGACAATAATTGGGCGAATACCTTCTGCAAGAGCTTTACGTAATACAAATCTAGTTTGTGCTTGAGGACCTTCATAGGCGTCTACAACGAGCAACACACTATCTACCATCTTCATCACACGTTCAACTTCTGCACCGAAGTCGGCGTGACCTGGAGTATCCACTAAATTAATAATGTAGTCATTCCAGTGAATAGCGGTGTTTTTGGCCTTAATCGTAATCCCACGCTCTTTCTCTTGATCCATAGAATCCATGGCTCTTTCTGAAACTGCCTGGTTTTCATGATAAACACCACCTGCTTCGAGTAATTTATCAACGAGTGTGGTTTTGCCATGGTCAACGTGTGCAATAATGGCTAAGTTACGAATTTTTTCTGACATAATAAAATATAATAAGCTAGATTAGTGGGCTACAAAAAAGCTACATATACTAATTTTAAAGCACAAATCTCTGAAACCCTCTATAGTAAAACGTTTGCAAGGTCAAGAGTGTAACTATGAAAATCAATCCCCAATTTACACTCTTCTCATTCTAAGTAAATCACTCTAATCATCACTCCTTAGTTTAGCCATGATTTTCCCCTTGCTTTTTGGTGTAAACAACTTAACCTCCCTAAACATTAATTTAGTCCAATTATGATTTCATTTTTTCAAAAAAATACGTGGATTGTAGCCACTTTAATTATTCTACTTATTTTAGGGTTTCTATTTACTTTAGACCCAAGTCAATCAGCTGGCTTACTCGGAGGACAAGGTACTCAGGTTGGTGATAAAAAATATAATAACACTGAAATCCAAAAACTCGGACCACTTAGCCAACAAATTGCTTACCGTTTAAGCTACAATGAGACTGCCATGCGCAGTTTCACCACTGGCCTTAGTCAAGGTTTTGCAGAAGACAGAGGTTATGACTCAGGTTTCTACTTCTTCGTCAACCGCGTAGTAGCACGTCAAGGTTTTGAAAAATACGGTATTTCAATCCCTCAAGAACAAGTGATTGATTATATCAAAACCAAGCTCTTTGCTAACGCCGGTGAATTTGATGAAAAAATCTATGCAGATTTCACTAACAATTTGCTTATTCCAAATGGTTACAGCGAACAAGATTTACATGAACTTGTATCGGATGCGCTTGCTTTTGAACAATTGCAAAACATCGTCAGTTACGGGCTCACGGAAACATCTTCATTTATCAACAAAGGTCAGCAACATCGCTACCAAAAACTTGACTTATGGCTCATCGAAGAAAAAGCAAGCGACTACTTAACTGCGGCTAAAGAGCTAAACCCAACAGAAGAAGAACTCACCACTTACTGGGAAGCCAATCAAGCCGACTATCAATCAACAGAGAAACGCCAATTTGCATGGATCAAGCTCAAAGCACCGCAACTCTCAGACAAAGAAGAGGATAGTGAAAGCAATCAGCAGAAAACTAAAGCCTTTCGCCAACTCACCCAAGAAGTATGGCAGCAAGCTTACGATGATATAGCTAATTTCAAAAATGTAGTAGCTTCTCACGGCTTAACTACTACTGAATTATTTACCGTAGATACAGCTCCTCAAGAACTACAAACACCTACTGCTTTAGCTGGCACTATTGCCCAAGAGCTCTTCCTTATTGAGCTCGATAGCAATGACCCTCAGTCTGCACTGAGCAATCCAATCGCAGACAAAGAAGGCAATTTCTTCATCGCTAAATTATTAAGCGTGGAGCCTGCTGACACACTCCCTCTTGCAGAATGTAAAGAGGCAGTAACTAAAAACTGGAGAAACACTCAAGCTGAGCGCCTACTCGAGGAAGCTCTCCAAGCTGACCAAGACAAAATCACTCAAGGTCTAGCTGATGGCAAAGACCTCAACGAGCTTACAGCTGATTTCAATGTGACCAAACTTCCTAGCTTTGGTGTACAAGATCCTTTACCTGAGCCTTATGATACGCGTGAGATTTTTCTCTTAGCGGGTAAAACTGACATCAAATCTTTTGCTGATGAATCTATCTTCACTCCAGAAGGAAAAGCCCTGATATTTGTCTATAACCGTCAACTCACCCTTGATGAGGAGCAATCCCGTGAGCTTGAACTCGACCGTGATTTCATTAAGCTTCAGTATAAGTTTTCAGCTATCAATAACTGGTTAGCTCAGAAAAGAGATCCTATTTTAGACTCGTTTGCTAACTAATAGAGCAGGACTCTTTACTCACTCCATCTAATTACAAATTTGTGTATTATTTAACCACAGCGATTGATTATACCAATGGCTCACCACATATTGGGCACGCCTACGAGAAAATACTCAGTGACATCCTCGTGCGTTACCAAAAGCTTAAGGGCACTGAAACATTCTTTCTAACCGGGGTTGACCAACACGGACAAAAAGTCCAACAAAGCGCAGAAAAAGAAGGTATACACCCTGCTACTTACGCTTCTAAAAATACCAAGAAATTTAAAAAACTATGGGAACAAGTTGGGCTTGATTACGATGGTTGGGCAGAAACTACAGATGATAAGCACAAGGCTTGTGTAGGAAAAATCCTGACTAAACTCAAAGAAGAAGGTCAGCTCTACAAAAAATCACATCAAGGTTTCTACTCAGTCCGCCAAGAGCAATTCCTCACTGACCGTGACCGCAACGAACAAGGTGAATTTGGTGCCGAATGGGGCGAAGTCGTAGAACTATCTGAAGAGAACTGGTACTTCAAGCTCAGCGATCACGCACAATGGTTACAAGGTTTTTTAGCCAAAACACCAGACTGCATCTACCCTAGCTCTCGTCAGCAAGAGGTTATCAACTCTCTAGAGAAAATGCATGAGACAGATCTATGTATATCTCGACCTAAAGAGCGTTTATTCTGGGGCATTGAACTACCTTTTGATGCTGAGTATGTGACTTACGTCTGGTTTGATGCATTGATTAACTACCTCTCTTTTGCAGGCTATTTAGCAGAGCCTGATTCAGACCTACCTGATTTCAATCAAGTTTGGGAACGCCCGGTACACGTGATTGGAAAGGATATTTTAGTTCCTGCTCACGCTATCTACTGGATGGCGATGCTCCATGCCTTAGGATTTGAAGATGAGCACATGCCTCAATTTGTAGTCCATGGCTTTTGGAATGCCAAAGGCGAAAAAATGTCTAAATCCATAGGTAACATCATCGACCCTAAAGAGCTCGCTGACACTTACGGTGTCGATGCTCTGCGTTACTATTTAGCTCGTGATATTCATACAGGAAAAGACTCAGACTTTATCCCTGATAGATTTGTGAGTATTTTTCAAACTGAGTTAGCTAATGACTTAGGTAATTTATGTAACCGCACTCTCAACATGACAGTGCGATTCTGTGAGGATAAAACCCTCAACACTCCAAGTGATTATACTTTAGTTGAGTTAGATCAGCAACTCCAAGCGAGCCTAGCTAAAACTAAAGAGGAGTACATCAAGTACATGGATACTTACCAAGTAGCTCTCGCTCTCGGAGCCATTAACAAGCACGTGAAACTCTGCAACAGTTACGCAGAAGCCAACCAGCCATGGGCTCTAGCCAAAGACAAGGCCAATACGCCTCAACTACATAATTGCCTATACCATATCATTGAGTCTTTAGCTCATATCGCCTTACTTCTCAGCCCTGTACTACCAGAAGCTTGTGCAAAAATACTTCAACAATTAGGCGCCGCCGAATTAGCACAAACAACACTGGCAGATATTAACTGGGGACTTATCCAGCAACCGCACACTGTCAACAAGCCTAAGCCTATCTTTCCTCGCATCCAATTGCCTGAAAATGAAGATCCGGCGTAAGCTGGCTTCATCAATTTATTACTTTTTACTAACGTTATGTCTTTGATTAATGCTAGCTACCCTGCGCTTAAGCAGGCTCTATTTCTCATGCAGCCTGAACCAGCCCATGATGTGAGCCTCGGCATGCTCAAAGCTTTTGATAAAACAAAGGTACTTAAACTAATCACGAGCAAACCTATCCACAGCAACCCTGTGAACATTATGGGGTTACACTTCCCTAATCCTGTTGGACTTGCTGCGGGTTTAGATAAGACAGGTAGCTGTATCGATGCTTTTGCCCAATTAGGTTTTGGATTTGTAGAAGTAGGCACATTCACCCCCGTAGCCCAAGACGGCAACCCTAAGCCGCGTCTATTCAGATTACCTGAGCATAAAGCTCTCATCAATCGTATGGGCTTTAATAACCCAGGTATTGAGCAGGGCATCCAGAATATCCAAGCCTCTAAACTCCGAGCCAATGCTTCATTACAAAGAGTCAAGATAGGCATCAATCTAGGCAAAAACAAAATCACACCTAACGAGCAAGCCGCCGAGGATTACCTCATTGGCATGCGAGCCGCTTACACCACAGCTGATTACTTGGTAGTCAATCTCTCGTCTCCTAACACTCCTGGACTCAGAGATTTACAGGCAGCCAGTGCGACCCAAGACCTCATTCAAACTTTAAAAGAAGAGCAAAACAAACTCGCACAAGAAACGGGTATCTATACCCCTATTTGTTTCAAAATAGCTCCTGATTTAGCCAGTGAGGAGATTAAATCTCTCAGCGAAGTCTTTCTCGACGAAGAATTAGACGGGCTTATTGCGACCAACACCACTTTAGATAGGAGCTCAGTTAATGGCCATCGCCATGAACAAGAAGCAGGCGGATTATCGGGAGCTATCCTACATGAAAAATCGTGCTCAGTGATTAGCGCTTTTAAACAAGAGCTCGCTGATTACATACCTATTATTGGTGTAGGAGGTATTGACTGTGTCGCTAAAGCAGAGCAAACTCTAGCTAGCGGAGCCAAGCTCATTCAGATTTACAGTAGCTTCATCTACCATGGACCACAACTCGTCCATGACTTAGCTCAACTTAAAGTGAGCCAAGATTCGGAGTAAGTCATACTCTTGCCACCCCGCTTGTTGGACTAAATATTTCCACAGCTCCAAACAGGCAACCGCATCGTAACCGGCACTATGCCATTGCGCTTTTTTAAGCTTCTGTGTCTGTGTGCTGTTTTGGATAGCTGGCATTAAACCTAAACTGCTACATACAGCGCTTAATTCATAATTACCTAAGTCTGGATACAAAGCTTTACTAAGAACTAAGGTGTCCACCCACAGTAACTCTGTTAGATGTGGATAAGCTTTCTGTAGGAACTTTTTTTCAGTACCTCTTGCGTGAGCGACTAACACTGTTTTTTTATGAATTTGATGGGCAAATTGAGGCCAGTAGTTTTCTAGCGTGTCTCCTTGCTCAAATTGATGATCGTCAATAATTTCAACAGCCCCATTGATCTGCCATTGAGCTAAACCTATTTCAGACACTTGAGACTCTAACTCTCTACCCTGTTGTCTATACTCAAAATCAATCGCTAAGAAGTAAGCTTGATTAACGGGAAGCATAGTTATTGATTTTTTAATATTAGAGCTTCTTAAACATGAATCGACTAAGGCTAGTTTACTAATCCACTAAGCCACTTCTCCTCCACAACTAGAGCCGCTGCCTGCTGTGCAACCAAAACAATGCTTAGCAGTGCGAATAGCTATATCAGTCCATTTTTGAAGATTGATATCCCAAAGATAGAGTGATTTATCCTCAGCTTTACTCTCTAATTCATCTGGGTTTTCTAAGCCTAGTTTGAGCATTTGATTAAAGTCACAGTCAAACACCTCCCCCAACCAAGATACATTGATAGTGTTGGTGCACATGAGGCCACTAACTGTTTTTGAATTAAATGATTGAACGAGTAAATCATAGTATTTCTCCAGCTCACCATTACGTTTAAGATAGGAGGCAAATCGCGCGATTGGCATATTAGTAATACAATATAAATCATTAAAGAGTATACCAAAATGCTCTTTCATAGCTTGCTTATAATCGATAGTTAGAGTTTCTTGTGAGGGAGGTAAAAATGCGCCATTAGGATTATAGACAAAGTGCATTTTTAAATCAGGCTCTTGAGCGTAGCCTAAACTATTGAGTTGCTGAAAAGCCTTAATAGATGAGTCAAAAACACCTTCCCCTCGTTGCTCGTTTACATTATCTGGGCTGTAACAAGGCATAGATGCTATAATGATAATCTTATGCTTCTTGTGGAATTCAGGAATCCATTCATAGCCAGGCTCATTAATGATAGTCGCATTAAGGCGAGTGATGATATCGCGCCATTGCTCAAATCCACGAATTCGCTCTATCATATATTGGAAATCAGGCACCATTTCTGGAGTACCACCTGTTAAATCAATAGTTTTAATATCTGTAGTCTCCAACCAATCTAATATTTTATCTATAGTTTCTCGTGTGATGATTTCTTTGCGCTTGGGTCCAGCGTTCACGTGGCAATGTAAGCAAGTTAAGTTACATAGCTTGCCTACATTAATTTGTAGTATTTCAGGGCTTAGGCGTTTTAACACCTCTCCTGATTCAGCTACAGCTTGGTCAAATATATTCATAGAGATAGAGCGGGTTCTAGATACTTAACTGCCTAAATATATCTTTAATCGGTATCTGAATCCCTATGTAAAAATCGCCAAAGTCAGCATATTTAGCAGAAACCTCATCAAAGCGCATTTCATAAACAATAGCCTTGATATCATAAGTACTTTTACCCCAGAGAGTCACACCCCACTCATACTCATCTAAACCACAAGAGCCGGTAATAAGCTGTAAAACACGACCACTATAGGTACGTCCAACTTTAGCATGACCTTTCATTAAATCTTTGCGTTGCTCGTAAGTAAGAGAGAACCAATTGTCATCGCCTTCACGTTTTTTAGACATTGGGTAAAAGCATACTGTACCCCATTTAGGTAGTTTTGGATAAATGCGATATTTAGTATAATGCTTGATACGCTCTTCAAATATCTCCATTTCTTTATTCCATTCATCGCTATCTGGAGTGAGCCCTTTTTCGCCTATGAGTGTATCTTGCGCATACTGCTCTGAGGTCGTGGTGTACTCAGAACGCTCAGTATGCGAATAATAAGAATAAGCTGGCACTAACACTTCAACGCCTAAGCCCAAAGTAATACGCTTTTCAAAATAAATCATTTGCTCAAGATCCTCACCTACAAGCATGACACCTAAATCAGCTTTAGGCGTGGCCATTGCGTAGACTTGTACTTGCATACCCTCTTGCAATTTAATTTCATCAATAAGCTCTTCAAAGTCTAACTTTAATTCTTCTCTTTCACCTTCATCTAACTCACTCAAAACACCATGATTAACATGATAAAACAGGTGCATGACATGCCAACCTTCTGGCAATTTAAAGCTCTCTTGTATTTCTTCTGGTTCTTTTTGCATAATAATTAATTAAGAATTGGGATTTTAATTAAAGGTTCTGATGTTTGATTAGATTTATCAAAAATCCATAATTGAATAGGCGGCACTCTCTGCTCTTGAAAAGCTACCAAATCTCCTTGGCGCTTAAGTCCTCGACTTCCTTGTATAGTAAGACTTGATTCTTTTTCCCATTGGTTCACATCCATAGTTAAACCATGAGCATCACCCCAGTAATCTCCAAAATCTGTGACAAAAATAGCTCTAAGCTCTACTTTTTTCTCAGGCTTAGTAAATACCACTGTCGCTTCAGGCACATAGACAGAACCTGACAACTTATCTACCTGAGTCCATCGAGTCTCTACAGAGCTCACTATACCTTCAATTGAGTTTTTAACTTCTTTTTTGGGGCTATAACTAAAAACCCATAAATACCAAGCTAAGCCCAAAATTGACAAAACTATAACAATAGAACGATTCATGGATCCTCTTAATAAATAAGATTGAAGATTTGTACTGATAGTCATCTCTGCACACAATCTAAGTCTAAAAAGACAAAAAATACATCTAAAAATTAAAAAGATTCATATCTGCAAACTCTATTTTTATCTTTCTTAAAAAAAGATTTGGCAATTTTAAATAAACTAAGTATCTTGTGGCTTACGATTACTCTTATTATGGCAGAAGTAGAAGACAAAAACCCAGAAAACATTGATGGCAAGTTCTATGTGGACAGTCAGTGTATTGATTGCGATTTATGCCGCGAAACAGCTCCTGCAAACTTTGAAAGGGATGACGAAGAGGGCTATTCTTATGTTTTCAAACAACCAGAAACAGCTGAAGAAACTGAGCTTTGCATAGAAGCCATGGAGGGCTGCCCTGTTGAAGCAATTGGTGATGATGGCTAAGCCCAACACACCAAAACCTAGAAAACAAAAAATAACACCTTTAGATAAGGTCCTTAATTCTTGGTATGGTGGAGACCACTCTTCTCCTAATAAAAACACCAAGTCAGCAAAAGATTTTCTCAATCAAATCCTTAGCCAGGTTGATACCGGTGTCGAATTAGAAGCTATTCAAAAAGCTTGGAAGAATAGCGTCAATGATTCCTTTATTTTAAAGCAAACAGAAGCTTACAAGTTTAAGCGCCACATACTTTATATCAAAGTGAGTGATACCACTTTTCGTGACGTCCTAGAGCGCGAACATAAAGCTGAATTACTTAAGCGAATCAAATTACAGCTCAAAGATATCCAAGTTAAAAATATTTATTTTGAACTAGGTTAATCACTAATATAATGAGAGTTGTTTTAATCATTTTTGTAATTACATTTACTTTATTACACTCTGTAGGTTGTAAACAAAAAGAAGGCTCAGAAAATTTACTCATTATCGCTGCCTCGAGTAATATACAGCAACCTCTCCTAGAAATAATTGAACAATTTCAAGCGCAACACTCATGCGAGATTCAAGTATCTATAGCTTCTTCAGGGACTCTTGCACAGCAGATTATTCAAGGAGCTCCTTATGATATATTCTTATCTGCTAACCTAGAGCATGCTCAACATGTTTATCAGAAACTACCTCACCAAGCAAGTAAACCAAAAGTTTACGCTCTAGGTCAATTAGCTCTTTTTAGCTTTATTGAAATCCTAAATTTTAAACCTATAGATTTAACTCACCCCAATATAAAGAGCATAGCTTTACCACTACCTAAAATTGCACCTTATGGGAAAGCGGCTATAGAGTCATTAACTCCTAAACTCTATGAAAAAATTCAACACAAACTTATCTATACTAATAATACTCAACAAACGTTACATTATCTAAAAAGCCACCAAGTTCAAGCTGCTTTTATACACCGCTCAGCTTTATTAAACTCTAATTTCAGTTCTATAATGAAAGACAAGCATAGTCTGTATTTTATACCTTATACTGAGCATAACCCTATACAGCAGAGCATTATTCAGGTTAACTACAGTTATAAAAATAATAATTTTCTAAGAGAAGAATTCTATATCTATATTTTCTCTGAACAAGCTCAAGCTATCTTTAATAAGTATCACTACTTACAAACACTTTAGATAACTTTAAATGAATAGTTTATAAATCATCTAAAGAAACCAAATCTTTAGACTTTTCTAACTCCTTAATTTTTTCTTCTAGTTCTGAACCAGCAGAATTAAGGTTAACTTCTTCACCTGTATTGGAGTTTTGAATGACTTCTACTAGATCACCATTATCACCAAAGCTTAATTCCATAGCCACATCTAAGAATGAGCCATCCTGTAACTCTATAGTTACTCTAATAGCTAACTTTTTAGTCATCTTTTCAATTTCACCTACCAATACTATATCTTCAGCATTAAAGCGCCAACCAGCAGGTAAATCTAGCCCATTAATTTGAGTAACTCTGACAAACATATCTTCCATGCTCTTACTTAGGCTTTGTTCTACTAAATTAAAGTTCACATAGATAAATTGTGTGTCAGTAGTCGAGCTCACTAATAAATTAGTTTGCATAGTATCAGTTTCCAGGCCTAAGAAATTGTAGCTATTCATAACTACCCTGTATTCAAAAACTCCTAATTCAGAATCTACTCTCTCAGCAGCAACTTTTTGAACATTAGATTGATTAGCTAATATTTCTTCTGTTTCAGTAATAACAGTTATATTTCCATCGATAAACGTAGGAGCATTGAACTCTTTCTCTATTTCATTAATAGCCTCAATCAAAGAACTGTTTCCTATATCCAAAATAGTTTCCGTATTTTGACTTCCTTGAATATTTACTTCATTTGTATTACCAGCATCATCTTCAGTGGTGTCCACAGGCACAACCTCAGGTATAGTCAATTCAACTGTCACTACAGTTGTAGTTGTTCCTCCTAAATCATCTGTAACCATAACAGTGAAATTAGTTGAACCAGCCCAATCACTAGTATTAGGGATAAAGCTCCAAGCTCCTGTAGCTGCATTTATACTAGCAACACCGTCTAACGAAGGACTACTAATACTAAAGTAACTACCATCTGTTAAACCATTGGCATCCACAGCATTAATCACCCCGGAAACTGTGTCTCCTTGTAAACCTGTATAACTAGTATCACCTGCAACAACAGCTGGTGTGTCTAGTGGTGCTAAATTAATAGTAATCAACTGATCTGT
This sequence comes from Akkermansiaceae bacterium UBA4589, assembly GCA_002387565.1. Classification (GTDB taxonomy): domain Bacteria; phylum Verrucomicrobiota; class Verrucomicrobiia; order Verrucomicrobiales; family Akkermansiaceae; genus UBA4581. The sequence continues at coordinate 71,077 of DGJT01000028.1, forward strand.
TGTCCCTCCAGCATCATCTGTAATCGTGACAACAAAACTTGTTATTCCACTAAAGTTAGTATTCGTTGGAACAAAACTCCAAACTCCTGTAGTGGAATCAATAGTTGCAACACCATCAGAAGAAGCCGTCCCAATAGTAAAGTAAGAACCATCTGTTAAACCATTGGCATC
>DGJT01000025.1:0-3198 GCA_002387565.1 Akkermansiaceae bacterium UBA4589
TTAAAGCTTTAAGTTATTTAAGATAGCTTGACTAGCTATCCGACGAGGAACCGTTAATATTTTTACTCTTGAGTTCTTAATTGCTTAAAAAATTAAAAGTAAAAAAGGGGTTAATAAGTATAATGATATACCTTAAGATTTTTGAGCAAGAACGCGCGCCAATGAAGAAGCGGGTTCGTTGATTGTACGTACCAATGTACCAGCAGGTTGATTGATAAGACCAAGCAATGTTGCAAGAAGCACTTCGCGAGCTGGAAGCTTACTAAGTTCTACTAATTGCTCAGCACTCACTGCTGCACCATCTAAAATACCAGCAACAAAATTACCTTTTTCTGTTTCTTTCGTAAATTTAGAAACCGCTTTAGCAACTGCGCAGACATCTTGATCACCAGTGATATAAGCTGTTTGACCAGCTACACCTTCAATTTCAGGAAGTTCAGCAGCAGCAAATGCTTTTCTCATGTAAGTGTTCTTGGCTACGTGACATTCGCCACCAGCCTCTGCAAGTTTCTCTCTAAGTTGAGCAAACTCAACCACACTCATACGGTCATAATTGATCGCAATGATGTAGCTAGCTTGATTTACTCTTTCGAGCAATTCATCAATAATATATTTTTTATCTGGATTCATGTTTCTAGTTAATTAAGCGTTAATCCATGTTTGCTCCTCAAGCTTCACGCCTGGGCACATTGTTGCAGAAACCGTGATAGAACGGATATAAGCACCTTTAAGTGAAGAAGGCTTTTCCTTTTTCACGCTGTCAATAAAAGCAGTTAAGTTCTCAAGAAGAGCTGACTCATCAAATGAAAGTTTACCAACACCTGCAGCTACATTACTGTTCTTATCAACTTTAAAGTCAACACGACCAGCTTTCACCTCAGCGATAGCTTTAGTTACATCATCAGTAACTGTACCTGTTTTAGGGTTAGGCATTAAACCACGTGGTCCTAAAACACGAGCTACTTTACGCACTTCAGTCATGGCGTCTGGAGTAGCAATCGCTACATCAAAGTCAACAAAGCCACCAAGAACCTTAGCAATCAAATCTTCCATTCCTACATGCTCTGCTCCAGCAGCTGTTGCAGCATCAGCTGCTTCGCCCTTAGCAAATACTAATACACGCACATTTTTACCTGTACCGTGAGGAAGAGAAACACTACTACGTACCATCTGATCACTCTTTCTTGGGTCAATGCCCAAAGAAAATGACAAGGTAACCGTAGGGTCAAAGGCAGGTGGGGTAAATTGTTTAATCAATTTAACCGCATCTTCCAAACTGTAACGCGCATCAGCGCTTATCAATGCTGCGTTTTTCTCAAAACGCTTACTTTTATTTTTAGCCATCATATTAGCAGTATTTAATTAGTTTAATTAAGTGGCGGAAACTTAGGCCCACCATGAGCCTTATACTTTCCTCCTGCAAAAATTGTTACATGCCCTCGATTTCGAGACCCATTTGACGAGCTGAACCAGCAAGAATGAGTGCTGCTTTCTCTGGATCATTAGTATTTAAATCAGAGATTTTAGCATTCACGACTTCCATGAGTTGCTCTTTAGTGATTTTAGCCACTTTTACTTTGTTAGGCTCAGCAGAACCCGAAGCGATACCCGCTGCCTTTTTAAGCAAAACAGATGCCGGTGGTTGTTTTGTAATAAAATCAAAAGTAGCATCCGCATAAACTGTAATTTCTACTGGCAATAAATCGCCTGCTTGACCTTGAGTCTTAGCATTAAACGCCTTACAAAACTCCATGATGTTAACACCTGCTTGACCAAGAGCTGGACCTACGGGTGGAGACGGACTTGCTTGACCTGCTTGGATCTGCAACTTCAACTTTCTTTTTACTTCCTTTGCCATAATTTTATATGTGTATTTTAAATATTTTAGAAGAGCTTAACCCTTCTCAACTTGCCAGAAATCAAGCTCAACTGGCATAGAGCGACCAAACATAGATACAGAAACTTGCAATTTACCTTTTTCCTGATCTAACTCTTCAATAATGCCTACTTGGTCAGCAAAGGCACCATCATTAATTTTAACAGAATCTCCTAATTCGAAAGAAATCAAAGGACGGGCTGTAGCCTCTCTCTCCTTAATCTGATGCAACATCACATCAACTTCTTTCTTACGCATAGGCAATGGATTTTGTTTGTCTCCAGCAAAACCAATAACGCCATCAGTACCTGTTACCAAGCGCCAAGCATCACTATTAAGCTCACCATCCTCACCTTTCAAATCAACCTGAATCATGATGTAGCCAGGGAAAAACTTGCGTTTACTTTCCACTTTTACACCTTTGCGGTCTTCTGAAACTAGCTCAGTAGGCACTAAAACTTGATGCAGCACATCTTGATAACCTTCAAACTCAACCAAATAATCTAATCTAGCTTTAACTTTCTGCTCTTTACCCGAAAGAACATGCACCACGTACCATTGACCTTTTGAATTCATTCTATATTAACTATAAGTATTAATTACTACTTGCCAATTAACAGTCCAGATATGAAGGCAACTACCTCCTTATTTACAAAATCTGAAGCTGCTACAAAACCTCCCAATAAAATCATAGCGATCAATACAACGATAGTAGAATCAACTAACTCTTTGTATTTAGATACACTCTTAGATTTAGCTTCATCCCAGGGCCAGTTAGTCTTTCTTAACTCAGACTTAACTTCAGCAATAAAAATAGAAAATTTACGAAACATAAAATAAGATTAAAATACAAATGAAAAACTGGCAGGATAGGAGGGACTCGAACCCCCAACCTTCGGTTTTGGAAACCACTGCTCTACCAATTGAGCCACTATCCTAGAAATTGGGGTTTTAGACGAAAAAGACGAAGAGACAACTTTGTCTTTTCGTTTATTAAGCTCTTAACTTCTAAAGGAGCAAAGAGGGCATACCCGTAAAAACTACTGGGTAAGCCCTCTAAAAGCTCGCTTTAAAAAGCGTTCAACTTAATCAAGGATTTCAGCAACACGTCCTGCACCTACAGTACGACCACCCTCGCGGATAGCGAAACGCATTGTTTTTTCCATAGCGATTGGAGCAATAAGCTCAACAGTAATCTCTACGTTATCACCAGGCATCACCATTTCAACACCATCAGGAAGAGTTACTGAACCAGTAACATCTGTAGTTCTGAAGTAGAATTGTGGGCGGTAGTTGTTGAAGAATGGTGTATGACGACCACC
>DGJT01000025.1:3235-3839 GCA_002387565.1 Akkermansiaceae bacterium UBA4589
TAAACTTCTGCTTTAAACTTAGTATGAGCTGTTACAGAGCCTTTTTTAACGATAACCTGACCACGCTCTAAGTCGTCTTTTTTAAGACCACGCATAAGGAGACCTACGTTATCACCTGCACGACCTTCATCAAGAAGCTTACGGAACATTTCAATGTCAGTAACAGTTGTAACTTGTGTGTCACGGATACCTACGATTTCAACTTCTTCCATTTTGTGAACTATACCACGCTCAACACGACCTGTAGCAACAGTACCACGACCCTCAATTGAGAATACGTCTTCAATTGGCATCAAGAAGTCCTGATCAACTGGGCGCTCTGGCTCAGGGATATACTCATCAACAGCAGCCATAAGCTTAAGAATGTTTTCTTTTTGCTCAGCATCACCATTAACAGCGCCAAGAGCAGAACCTTTAATTACTGGGATTTCATCACCAGGGAATTCGTATGCGTCAAGCAATTCACGGATTTCCATTTCAACAAGTTCAAGAAGCTCTTCATCATCAACTTGGTCAACTTTATTCAAGAAAACAACAAGTGCTGGAACACCAACCTGACGTGCAAGCAAGATATGCTCACGAGTTTGAGGCATAGGACCATCAG
>DGJT01000016.1 GCA_002387565.1 Akkermansiaceae bacterium UBA4589
AAAGTAGGTCATTGCCAGTTTAAAAGCCTCTGCTAAGTTTGCATTATTGCAACTTTAGTAGAGGCTTTTTTATGCTTGCGATTATCTCCTAGCTCGTAAACCTATCTCCAAGTACTTTTCTTTTACATAGCTAAAAGAAGAGCGATAATCCATCAACCACTAGCTTAGCACTCTATTTTCACACCTCAAGTACGGGACTGCTGCTAGTAAGCTTTTACCCATAAAAGCTTACGATAACCTCCTTATGCCGTTAGGCATACTCATCAGTAGAGGGTTGAGGCAACGCCTCAAGCATAAAGTAGGTCACTGCCAGTTTATTTTTTAAAGCTCTTCATAGTTTACTATGGAGAGCTTTTTTAGTTAACAGCGTTAACTAAATTTCTTAGGACTTATCACAACAAGACTCTACTTGTTTCAAGTAGAGCTATTAAGCAACTCAATACAACAAGCTTAACTACTACCATCCTAAATCCAACCTACAAACAAAGGTCTTGGGACTGCAAGAAGTCAAATAAGCCTCATAAAGGCGTTTTGACGATAACCGTCCTATGCCAAAGGCATACTTACTTGCAGAGCGCCAAGCTTTAGCTTGGTGATAAAGTAGTTCATTCAACAAAGTGAAGAGTGATAAGTGAATAACTAAAAACGAAGAGTGATTAGGTAAAGTATCATTTTTATGAATCTATTTTCTGTCGTATAGTGTGAAAAAAATTAGAAATAAAAATTGATTATTTTTATAATAAATGTATATATATTCTTGTTGTTTTTATGATGATTTGTTTTATTTTTTGACTTTTTTAGTCAAAAAATAAGCAAATAAATTGTAAACAATAATTTATTTGACCTACGCTTTTAAGATATATGAGTATTAATTTTCATAACATTATTATTAAAATATTAATCAGTGGATTTCTTTTTACTGGATTCCTTTTTGCTGAAATACAATTCAACGAGCAAATTAGACCTATTTTAAGCAAGAATTGTACTGGCTGTCATGGCGGAGTGAAGGCCGAAGGAGGTTTCTCATTTATCTATAGGGATCAAGCTTTAGGTCAGGGAGATTCAGGTGCTTTTGTTATTGTGCCAGGTTCACCTGAGGCTTCTGAAATGGTTCGTCGTATTAATTTGCCTGCAAATGACATTGAGCGCATGCCTCACAGAAGTCATGGTGCACCACTTAAAAAGCATGAAATCGAATTATTAGAACAGTGGATATCTCAGGGAGCTAAGTGGCAAGAGCACTGGGCATTTAGTCGTCCTGTTAAATCAGAAGTACCTAAGATTGAATCAGATCAATGGTCGAGAAACGATATTGATAAATTTATATTAAAAAAATTATCTCAGAAAAAGATGTTGCCAAATGCGGATGCATCTAAAGAAGAGTGGTTGCGTCGTGTGAGTTTTGATCTTATTGGTTTGCCTCCAACCCCTAATGAAATTAAAGACTTTTTAAATGATGAGTCAGATAAAGCTTATGAAAAAGTAGTTGATAGGCTGTTAAGTGATAGTGCTTACGGTGAGAGATGGGCTTCAGTTTGGTTAGATTTAGCTCGCTATAGTGATACTAAAGGCTATGAGAAAGATAAAGAAAGGATAGTATATCCTTACCGCGATTGGGTTATTAAAGCCTTTAATAGCGACATGTCTTATTCTGATTTTACGGTTAAACAATTAGCAGGAGATTTATTAGAAAAGCCAGAATTTGATGATTATTTAGCTACGACGTTTCATCGTTTAACTCAAAACAATGACGAAGGAGGAACTAATGATGAAGAATTTAGAGTGTTATCAACTATGGATAGAACAAGTACGACTTGGACTGCATGGAATGGTTTTACCATGATGTGTACACAATGTCATGATCACCCTTATGATCCAGTAACACATGAAGAATATTATGGGTTTATGGATTACTTTAATAATAATGCAGATGCTGATACAATGGCAGATACGCCTCATCTTAGGGTTCCACACGACGAATCACTAAGAACTAAAATAGCTCAAACTCAGAAGAACTTAATTAACATACAGGAATCTTTAGGTGAAGCAGGGGCGGAGTATATAAATAGTCATACTTGGGAAAAGGCGCAAGCCAGTAACTTTAAGTCTAACAAGCCAGGAGTGGATTTTGATATTAAAAATCATGAACAAGGCAGTTTGTTTTCTTTGCAAGGAAATGCGGTTATGAGAGCTGAGTATTCCTTTGATATTGCAACTGAAAAAACAATTCATGCTTTAAAATTCACTTCTCACATGTTGCCAGAAACTAACGCTGCAGATCCATCTCCGGCATTTTTTGTAAATGCCTTTAATTTGGAAATTCATAAGGGAAAAGAGATTAGAAAGTTACCTAATGTTCGTTTGATTGTAGATTATATAGACCCTTACATGCAAACATTACAATGGGGAGCTTTCCCTAATCAATTTAAAGAGACATCAGTAATGTTGCAAGTTAGTGAGCCAATTGAGCTAAAAGAAGGTGAGGTGCTACATGTAAAAATTAAGCAAAATAAAGGTAGAAGTGGATCAGACCCTCCTGTTTTGCGACTTTTTTCGCTACAAATTTCTTCAAATGACAACACTCAAACAAACTTGTATAAACAAGTTGTAGCTAATATTAATAACTACAATGCTTCTAAAGCAATATTACGCAAAACTAAAGGAGTTGATGTGCCATTTATACACGAAAGAAAATCGCACCTGCGTGAGCAAAGGCGTTTTGCTCGTGGAGTCTGGACAGATAAAAAAGAAGTCGTTGAAGCTCAGCTTCCAAAAGTTCTCTTTGAAAAATCTGAAAGTATAGAAGCACCTACTAGACTAGAAATGGCTAATTGGATAACTAGTGATAAGAATCCATTGGCTTCTAGGGTATGGGTGAACCGTATTTGGGCCACTCTTTTTGGTAGAGGTATTGTGCCTACTTTGGGTGATTTTGGGTCTACTGGCATACCGCCTAGTCATCCTAAGCTCCTCGACAATCTTGCTTTAGATATGGAACAAAAGTTTAACTGGAAATTAAAGCCTTTTTTGAAAGAGGTTGTACTTAGCTCTACCTACAGACAAAGCAATAAAATAACAGAGGAAGTTTATCAAAAAGATCCTAATAATGTGTGGCTTGCTAGAGGTCCTCGTAATCGTCTTAGTTCAGAAATGGTGCGCGATTCAGCTCTAGCTAGTGCAGGGATTTTATCCCGCAAAATGTACGGTGAGCCTGTAATGCCTCCGCAACCAGAAGGTATATGGCAAGCTCCTTATAATGATAAAAAAGCCAAAAAATGGGAAACTTCTCCAGGTGAAGACGCTTATCGTAGAGCTTTGTATGTATACTGGAGGAGATCTAGTCCTTATCCATCATTCGAAGTTTTTGATACTCCTGAGCGTAAAGTATGTAGCCCTAGCAGAATACCAACCAATACTCCACTTCAAGCTCTTGTGACGTTAAATGATCCTGTGTATTATGAGGCATCTGAGAATTTAGCTAAATTGATGGTTCAGCACTCTGCAGACAAATTAGAGCAACTTAAATATGGTTTTTTACGTTCAACTTCTCGCTTTCCAACTCAGAAAGAGCTAGAAATTTTAAGCTCTTTGTATAGCGAGACCATAAAAGAAGACTCTCAAAAATTACCTGTTCTTGTGGCTAATACCATTCTAAATCTAGACGCATCTTTAACCAAATAATATTATGAATCCATTTACTGAATTTCAAAATGAAAAAATAGCTTATCAGACTAGACGTCATTTTCTCAAACAATGTAGTGTAGGCCTTGGAGCTATGTGGTTTAATAGTGTTACGGGTAGGTCATTTGCTGCAGGCAGTGATCATCCAGTTCCTAATTTAAGGCATCACGCCCCTAAGGCCAAACGTGTTATCTACTTAAGTATGATTGGAGCACCAAGTCAACTAGAGCTGTTTGATTATAAACCAGATTTATATGAACTTGGGGGTAAACCTATCCCTCAATCTTATATTGAAGGTAAAGACTTTGCCTTTATCGTAGGCACTCCTAAAGTGATGCAGCCTGCAGTGAAGTTTCATGAAAACAAAAAAACAGGTATGATGGTATCTAATCTATTGCCTCACTTTGAGGAGGTCATAGATGAAGTCACTTTTATTAAATCAATGTATACTCAAGAGATTAATCATGCTCCTGCTCAACTAAAGCTGTACACAGGTAATCAAAATTTAGGCTACCCTTCTATTGGTGCTTGGGCTTCGTATGGTTTAGGCACTGAAAATGAGAATCTACCTGGATTTATCTGTCTTACATCTAATGGTAATCCTGATGCTGGCAAGTCAGCTTGGGGTTCAGGTTTTTTACCTTCTGTATATCAAGGAGTTCAATGCCGATCAAAAGGAGATCCTGTACTCTATCTCTCTAACCCTGAAGGGATACATCGCTCACAAAGACAATTATCTATTAATGCGATAAATAAACTCAATGAACAAATGTATCAAGAGGTGGGCGATCCAGAAATCATAGCTCGTACAAAACAATATGAAATGGCGTTTAGAATGCAAGTCTCTGCTACAGATGCTTTTGATATAAATTCAGAATCAGAAGCCACACGTGAGATGTATGGCGTTCAGCCAGGAAAAGAGTCGTTTGCTAATAATTGTTTGATGGCAAGACGTTTAGCTGAGCGCGGAGTACGCTTTATTCAGCTTTTTGATTGGGGATGGGATCACCACTCCAATTTATTAAATAGCATGAAAAGGAAATGTAAGGAAATAGACAAGCCAATGACAGCTCTTTTAAAAGATCTTAAGCAAAGAGGTCTGCTTGAAGATACTCTCGTGATTTGGGGAGGAGAGTTTGGTCGTACCCCTATGGCAGAAAATAGAGGAGGTATAGAATTAGCTCCAGAGAAAGTGGGTCGTGACCATCACCCAGATGCGTTTACTATATGGATGGCGGGAGCAGGAGTTAAGCCTGGATATGTACATGGAGAAACAGATGAAATTGGTTTTGGCGTTCAAAAAGATCCTGTTCATGTGCATGATTTAAATGCTACTATTTTGGATGCTATGGGATTTGATCATCGTCATCTTACTTATAACTTCCAAGGATTAAATCAAAAACTTACTGGTGTGGGACAAGATGTAAAAATTATTAATGAGCTCTTTGTTTAATATTATCTCATAAACTATGATTTTCGTTAAATATTTACGATTTACTAAGATTGTCGCTGCCATAGCTATTTTCTTTTCGCTTATAACCATCTGGGTTATGGCTATATGGTCTTTGAGTTTGGACAATTATGAAGCACCTCAAATTATTAGCTTTTTAGGTCGCTTTCATCCACTGATACTTCATTTGCCTATAGGTTTAATGGCTTTAGCTATTATATTAGACATACTAAGAGTATTACCTAAATCATGGGGATTAATACTTCCAAAGTCTACATGGTTACATGTTTTAACAACTTTGACTGCTACTTTAGCCGTTATTCACGGTATTTTACTTTTTATTAGTGGTGGGTATGATGGATCAGCTTTAGCTGAAAAACATTTGATAGGTGCCTGTGTTTTTACTTCTATTATAGGTATTACAGCTATTTTGATGTTATTAGTTTCATGGGTAGAAAGTAAGAATTTTTTAGGTTTAATAACCACATTTATAGCCTTTATTACTCTTTCTATTGCTTCACATGATGGTGCTTCTTTAACTCATGGAGAGAAATATCTTTCGCAATATGCTCCCAATTTTTTAAAGCCAATTTTAGAACCTGGCTATGAAGAGGAAGAAGAAAGTGAAGTAGATGTTGACGTGCCAATAGAAGATAAAAATATTTATACAAATGTGATTGAACCTATATTTGAGCGTACCTGTATGGAATGTCATAAAGAGTCTAAATCTAAAGGAAAACTTAGAATGGACGCTTATGAACTACTTTTAGTAGGTGGTAATGAAGGGCCTTCTTTGGTTCCTCACTCAATAGAAGATAGTTTGATTATTCAACGTATCAACCTGCCGTTAGAAGATGATGAACACATGCCACCTGAAGGTAAGCCTCAAAACACTAGCCAAGAAATAGCCATTCTTGAATGGTGGATATCTATTGGTGCTCCTGTTGATGGCTCACTACAAAGTCATCAACCTCCAGCTCAGATACTCTCTTTTATAAAAGGATCAGGAGATGAAGTCGTTCAAATAGTTGAAGAACCTAAGGAAAAGAAACAAGAAGTAGATATCATAAAGCTTAATGAACTAGTTCAAAATTTCAATCAGAATCATCCTGGACAATTAGCTATTATGAGTAAAAATTCAGACGCTTTAATTTATACGTCCTTTTCTGACCCTCAAGATATCAACGATAACACCCTCAAAGCTTTAAGTGTGTTTGGACCTCAATTACAAGATGTTTCGTTATCTCAATCCAAAATTACTAATCAAGGATTGATTGATTTGTTAAAAGTAGCACCTCATATTAAAGCTTTATCTTTAAATAATTGTGCTATTGGAGATCAAGTTACAGATGAATTATTATCTTTAAAGCAATTAGAATCTTTAAATCTATATGGAACAGAGATTACTGATAAATCAGTACGTAAAATACTGTCAATTGAGACATTAAATAGCCTCTATTTGGCTAATACGAATACGAGTAAAGAGCTAGTTAGAGAAATGTTAGAGAAAAAGATACCTTTACGTGTTTTTTATTAGGCGGTGGATTCAACATTACTAATGTAACAAAAGCCTTAATGAGAATAGAGCTAGTTTAGGTGGTTAATTCAAATTCTATTTGCTTTCTCCAATTGAGAACCTTTTTAGGTCTATCATTTATATCTGTAACCTTGACCTAACGAAAAAAAACTATTTAATTTCATAATATAATGCGTTTAATTATTTTATCTTTAGTGGCTTTGTTTGTTGTATGTTCTGGATGCTCTTCAATCAGCTCCAGTAGTTCGGAAGCTAAAGCTAAACCTATTATACACCATGATCATACACCTCATGTGGGTATTATGGTGCCTTTTGTTGCAACAGATAAATCCAAAGGAGGTTTTGCTGAGCTTAAGCTACATGATGATAAGGGCGACTTGGAGTTATGGTTAACTAAAGACCAAGCAGGGGCTCAACCGTTTGACTTGCCTCTCGATTCAGTGATTAAAGTGTCATTTTTAGATTTAAAAAATGAACCAGCTCAGCTCCAAGTTCGTAATAGTACTCAAAATGAGGACGAAGATGGTCAGGGTAATATCCGTAAGAGCAAGACGAATTACTTTATCTTTCCTGGTGATACAGGAGTTGATGCCTCGTTTCTCATGGGTAAAGATTTCGTAGCTAAAGTTAATATATCTTTTGTCGTTAATGGTGTGACTTATACTACTGCACCTTTTCAGCTGTACCCTCATACGCATTAAAACTATACTACAGGGTTACTAAAATATTTTAATCTTAGATCAAAGGTTGAGCCATTTTGATTATCATTTGCAAGGTTAGCATGAAAGTGTGAACCTAAAAGATAAACGAAGATTTAATAGGCTTGTAACTTAAGTCGCGTTTATTTAAGAACGAAGCATGCTATCGAAATATACTTTTATACTGTTTATTTTATTCACGAGTTACCAAGCCTTATTTGCAGGGCCGGTACATGAGCATGACCATAGTCATGATTTTCGTCATTGGGAGATAGCTAGCCCAGATCCAGATCGCATGTTTCTTACTTTTCATGGTGATGCATCTACCCGTCGGGCAGTGACCTGGCGTACCGATACTAGTGTTAAGCAAGCATGGGTAGAAATCGCGCCTGCCTTGGCTGAGCCTGGTTTTTATTTGCATGCTAAGCGAGTAGAGGCAAAAACTGAAGAGGTTGATTTAGGAACTTTAATCAGAAATGATAAACCTAATTTAAACAAGGTTCACTATCATTCTGCTATTCTTACTGACCTTGAGCCTGATACATTGTATGCTTACAGAGTAGGCGACGGTGAAAAAAG
>DGJT01000059.1 GCA_002387565.1 Akkermansiaceae bacterium UBA4589
GGTGCGGGATCGTAGGTTCAAATCAGCTAGTGAATAGCGTGGCTGATAAGAGTCAAGCTTACTTGTAAGCGCAGAGCCCCTTGCGGGTGATATACAGCCAAGGTTTGGCTGTATTCATCAAATCCTACCCCCGTAACCAATTTATCAAAGCCTAACTCATTGATTGAGTTGGGCTTTTTTTGTTTTGAACTCACATTTTAATTATCAAAAACTAAGTTTAGATAATTAAAACTTGGAATATAAAAATTATGTTAGTAATAAATCTATGAAATTATGAAAAAAATCTTATTTAGGCTCTTATTTTTAATCTTATTAAGTTTCAACATTTCTCAAGCTCATATAAACAAGGATCATGAAGATTTACGTCACTGGGAGATTGCTAGTGCTGATCCTGATCGTATTTTCCTTACTTTTTATGGCGATCCAGCCACTTCGCGCGCGGTAACTTGGAGAACAGGAGGTCGTAGCAAAAAGAAAGCTTATGCAGAAATTGCTGTCGCTCAAGGCGGCCCCGGATTTATTAATAACATTACAAGTATTAAAGCTGACACAGAGACTATAGATCTCAATGATTCAAAACGAAACGAGCAAGGTCGAGTCAATTATCATTCTGTTATTTTTGAAGATTTAAAGCCTGAAACTCTCTATGCTTACCGTGTGGGTGATGGGGACGAGCATTGGTCAGAGTGGATTCAGTTCCGCACTGCTTCTAAAGAGTCTAAACCCTTTAAATTTGTTTATTTTGGTGATGCCCAAAATGAGGTTTTATCACACTGGTCACGTACGATTCGTATGGCTTACCAAACGGCACCTGATGCTAGTTTTGCCCTACATGCAGGTGATTTAATAAATCAAGCTCATGTTGACCAAGAATGGGCTGGCTGGTTTAAAGCTGGAGGGTTTTTACATGCACAATGGAGTGGCATCCCTGTAGCAGGCAATCACGAATACTCAGGTAAGAGACACAAAGACTTAGTAGGACTTGCTATGCAATGGCGCCCACAATTCACTCTGCCTATTGTATCTGAACTCCCTGAAAAACTACATGAAACTGTTTATACTGTCGAATATCAAGGTATGCACATTATCATACTTAATTCTAATGAAGACCTCGATGAACAGACTCCCTATTTAGAAAAAGAGCTCAAGAAAAAAGGGTTCAACTGGAAAGTCGTCACCTACCACCATTCTATTTATGCACCTAGAAGGGGCCTCAGAGATGAGATGCACGAGGAGTGGAGACCTCTGTTCGATAAGTATAATGTCGATTTAGTGTTACAAGGTCACGACCATGCTTACATGCGTGGTCAGGTTCCTGTGCGCTCAGGAAGCGGGCATAAGAAAGATTCCTTTCAAACCATGTACGTGACCAGTGTCAGTGGGCCAAAGCAATACAAGGCAAGAGATGAGGAAATCGAAGAATACGAAGAATTTGGACACCAAGCCATTCGTCTTGGCGAGCAAACTCAGTTCTTTCAGGTGATTAGTGTAGATGGCAACAAGATTACTTATGATGCCTACACTTCCACAGGTGAGCTTTATGATAGCGCAATAATCACCAAAGATTTTACAAGCGGTGAAAAGACAATCACGCAGAACATTCCTGATATTGCAGAAAAAACCTTTGAAAACACTCCCGGAACAGAAAATAGCCATGAGTAACCTTTGAGCAAGGGAATAACAAAATCAACCTTACCCCTAATTAGCCTAGCTAGTTAGGGGATTTTGTTTTATAAACTGGCGTGAGCTTCCAAACACTAAAAAAGCTGCGTGTAGATATTATCTTGTGTACAGTATTTGCCTTACTCGCATTTGCGGCTAATGCTATATTTTCACGTCTCGCTTTAGCATCATCATCGACCTCTCTAACACCTAAAGCAGAAGAACCTATAGATGTTGTGAGCTTTATCACTATTAGGCTATTATCTGCAACTGTTGTGCTAACTATTATTGTGCTAGTCCTCGCTAAAAACAAAAAACAAGTTTCACTTTCAGCTATTGCAAAGCCTGCTATGGAATCTAAACCTTACAATAAAAGCAAAGGCAGCTGGTTGTCTGCCTTGATGCTATTTAGTTATGCTTTGTGTTTTTCATGGGCTTATATATCTCTAGATACCGGAACTGGAGCCTTAGTCTCTATTGGTGCCTTACAATTAACTCTACTAACGATTAATTTAGTGACTGGGCACAGGCTCTATCGCTGTGAGTGGCTTGGTGGCACTATCGCATTTGCAGGATTCTTATATTTAACTATACCGAGTATCAATTTAAATACCGAGAACTCAAATAGTTTCGGGTTTTTACTCATGGTTTTGGCAGGTATGTCTTGGGCAGTTTACACCTATCAAGGCAAAAAATCTCAAGATCCTCTGCATGATACGGCGTATAATTTTATTCGTACACTACCACTCGTCATCTTGCTTATCATTGTTTATTATAGTTACTCTTACTGGAATAACTCTCTTGTCTTTTCTCTACCCCTAACTGGTGTTTGGTTAGCTATTATTTCTGGAGCCATCACCTCTGCCTTAGGTTATGCTGCATGGTATCGAGCGTTGAGTTATTTATCTATTCCTCAAGCTGCTATTTTGCATTTATTAGTACCTAGTATAGCGGCTCTAGGCGGTGTAGTTTTTATTGGAGAGAGTATTTCGTTGCGCCTCATTATTTCTTCAATGATGATTCTAGGAGGTATTGCTCTTTCTATTATCGGTAGGCATCATTTATCACGTCACTTAAGGCATACAAATCAGAATTAAGGCTTTAATTTTAGGCTTAGCTGTTTATAAATAAGGCATGCAAGTATCTGGTAGTCATATTGGAATTATTGGAGGCAGTGGACTTTATGAGTTTGAAGCTTTAGAAATTAATCAAACTTTAGATATTGAGACTCCTTTTGGCAAACCTTCGGCACCTTTGGTAGGAGGTACTTTAGCTGGGCGTCAGGTCTGGTTTCTCGCACGCCATGGCAAAGGTCATACTATTTTACCCACTGAGTTGAATCATAAGGCTAATATCTGGGCGTTAAAGTCTGTTGGGGTTGATTGGATTATTTCAGTGACAGCCGTTGGTAGTTTGCGTGATGATTATGCTCCAAGAGACATGGTGATTCCTCATCAACTCATCGATCATACATCTAGACGTGAGCATGCCACATTTTTTGGCGGTGGGATTGTCGCACATCCTTCTTTAGCGCACCCTTATGCAGAAGACTTAAGACAAATTCTGATTAAAGCTTGTGAGCAAACCTCTACCACTCACCACGCACAAGGTATTTATATTAATATGGATGGCCCTGCTTTTTCCACGCAAGCCGAGAGTCAACTCTACCGTCAATGGGGCTGTGACATTATTGGTATGACTAATGCTACAGAAGCCAAATTAGCACGTGAAGCTGAAATAGCTTTTGCCACCTTATCTATGGTTACTGATTACGATTGCTGGCACCCAGAGCATGATAATGTCGAAGTCGAAATGATTATTGGACACCTCATGGCTAATGCCGCTAAGTCACAGGAACTTTTACAAGCTATTATTCCTATGATTCCTAGCGAGGCTGATTACCCTGAACATAAGAGTTTGGAATTTGCTATCATTACCGCCAAAGATATATGGCCTAAAACAACTGTTAAAAAATTAGAGCCTATTCTACGCAGATTTCTCTAAGTTTTTGTCTATTTTTTTGCTCTATGTCTCAAACACCTCAAACCTATACGTTAAATAGTAACACAGCCACGGCTCCTGCTATTGATTATGCCAGTGTGCTTAATCCTCAGCAATTAGAAGTCGTAACCTCTAACCCTGGGCATGCGCTGGTTATTTCTGGGGCAGGTAGCGGTAAGACACATACGCTAACTCATCGTGTCGCCTACCTCATGGAGCAAGGCGTTGCGGCTCAGCAGATTTTATTACTGACCTTTACCAATAAGGCAGCCAAAGAAATGCTCAGCCGTGTGGAAGGTTTATTGGGTTATGATATTTCACCTTTGTGGGGTGGGACTTTTCACTCTATTTGCCACCGATTACTACGTCGCCATGGCGAGCTCATTGGTCTGTCTCGTAATTTCACTATCCTAGATGGAGATGACCAAAAAAAACTCATCAAAGACCTCATTAGCCAGCACCCTGAAGCAGCAATCATTAAAAAAGAGAGTTATTTCCCCTCTCCAAAAGTGCTTTTGAGTATGATTAACTTAAGCACCAATCAGCAAGTTGAGTTTGATAGCTTGCTAGAGGATAATTACCCTCAATTTGAATCTTACCACGAACATCTCAAGGATATCTATCGTAATTACTTAAACTATAAACAAGACCAACAAAACTTAGACTTTGATGACCTACTTCTTAAATGTATTGAACTATTTAATAAGCAGCCTGAGTTGCAACAACAGTATCAGCAAAGATTTAGATTTGTACTCATTGATGAGTACCAAGATACTAACCAATTACAAAGTGCTTGGATTAAAAGTATCGTAGGTGATGGGCAATCACTCATGGTGGTGGGTGATGATGCTCAATCTATTTATTCGTGGCGAGGGGCTGATATTGAACATATTCTTAATTTTGAGAAAAATTATAGCCAAGCCAAAACCTTTCGCATCGAGCAAAACTACCGTAGCTCACCAGAAATACTCGCACTGGCTAATCATGTGATTAACCTTAACCCGTCTAATTTCAAAAAGAATTTAGAAGCCACTTGCACAAGCATTAACCACCTACCTGAGGTGATTTCTCTAGCTCACCCGTCTCAACAAGCTCAGTTTGTTTTACAAAAAATACAGGATGCTACGACTAATGGTACTGATTTATCCCAAATAGCTGTTTTATACCGCTCTCATCATCACAGCTTGGAAATCCAGCTCAATTTAGTCAAAGCCGATATACCATTTGTAATTACCTCTGGGATTCGATTTTTTGAACAGGCGCATGTCAAAGACGTACTTGCAGGCCTTAAACTCATGATAAATCCACGTGATGAGCTTAGCTTTAAACGCTTAGTTTCATTACTACCCGGCATTGGTGAGAAATCAGCTCAGAAACTCTGGCAAACATGGAAAACTAATATGCTACCTCTCTACCTAGGAGACTGGTCTCAACTCAATCAACATTTTAAAAACTCGTTACTTAATTTCCCTGCACCTAAAAAATCGCAACAAATGTGGGAAGACTTATGCCACACATTAGATGAACTTATTCTGAGCACAGGTCTAGCCTCTCCTAGTCAGATGATTTTCAGTATGAGCGAAGGTTTTTATGCTGACTACCTCAATAATACATTTGATAACGCCTCACAACGCCAGCAAGACCTCACAGCATTAGGCAATTACGCAGAAAATGCTCAAGACACAGCAGAATGGCTATCCGAACTCTCATTACTCAGTGAACTCGATGATTCAAACAAAGCTCAGCAGACTAGTAATAGCTCTTTAGTGACTTTATCCAGTATTCACCAAGCCAAGGGGTTAGAATGGGAGCAAGTATTCTTAATTGGGCTTAACGAAGGGGCTTTCCCTAGTCGTCATATTGTTGAATCTGAATCACAGAACGCACTAGAGGAAGAGCGCAGATTATTCTATGTGGCCATCACACGAGCCAAAAAATACCTACACCTCTGCTATTGCCAATATAACCCTAAAAACTACTCTGGAGACTTCAATCTAGAACCCTCACGATTTGTAGAAGAAATCAACCCTGATTTAATACAAAATATTACTATCCAAAGCTACTAAATAGTGATTTAAGTAGCTTAATTAGTAAAATTAACTTGCCTTTCATAACAAGCCTATTTAATATAAGAGAATCTAAACTATTAATATTATTATGAAATTAAACTATTCACATAAACCAGGTGTCACTCTTGTTGAGCTTATTATTGTTGTTGTAATCATTGGCGTGATTTCTAGTTTGGCTATCACTAAATTTACTCAAGGTGATTATATGAGTCAGGCTCGCGAAGCGCGATTAAACGATTACGCAAAAAAAATAGCAGCATCAGCGCGTGAGGCACGAGATATAGGCGGTCGCACTAACATAGGTTTAAATAGAATGACTACAGGAAATTGGTTTAATAACAGTGCTGAAATAGGAGCTTACATGACTTCTCTGGATGCAGATATCAAAGTTTATATCAGCTATCCAAATGCAGGAACCGGTAATGATGATCAGATATGGGATTTTACTACCTCAGATGAAGTGGTGGTTTTAAGAGATGAAGACATAAATAACGTATGGTTACAAGTGGATATCTATGGAGAATTGACTATTCATGGACCAAATAATTTTGCTAACACTTTGACTTCAACTTTGATGGATTAAATAGAAACACATGCCTTATTTTGTAAAATACTACTAACTAAAGTTTGGTATAATCAACAAATCTGCAAAATATTTAAATAACTATGTATCAATTCAACTCCTCAAAAGGCATCACTCTAATAGAGTTAATTGTTGTTGTAGTTATCATTAGCGTTATTGCTAGTTTGGCTATCTCTAAAATATCTAACGCAAGTACTGGTAGTAAAATTGATGCGCTACACATCACAGCTAAAACTCTAGCGGCAGGTATAAGGCAAGCAGAAATAAATGGGGTCACTAGCCTTAATGTGACTCGTAATGCTACTTATGGTAACTTTACAGACTCTGCAAGTGCTCAATACCTTACCACTTCTCTAGGTAATGATTTAGAACTTTGGGTTGAAGGCGCATCTGAGTCACCTGCTACACTAACTCTTGGCTCAGGTGGCGATGATTTTATTATCATTCATACAGACCTTGTAGATCACGATCAAGATATAGCAGGCAATCAAGTTTATTTAAAGTTTGACAGAAAAGGTAATTATATAGGTTCAGGTACCGTAGCTACTGGTTATAATACCACTTTTACTAAGGCATAAACATAACGATAAGAGCCTTTTAAACTAAGTTTTTCTTACTTATTGATAAACCACTATGTTTTTAACATAGTGGTTTTTTTATTATAGACAATACAAGGTTGACTTGGCGTTATTTACTGCGTAGAAAACCCTTAACATTTTTCATACCCTACTATACTTTATATTATGAGTTTAATTATTTCAGATCTTAGAGCATCCATTGACGGCACAGAAATCCTCAAGGGCGTTAATTTAGAAATCCCTAAAGGCGAAGTACATGCCATCATGGGGCCTAACGGTTCAGGTAAATCCACCCTTTCAAAAATTATTGCTGGTCATGAAGACTATGAAGTCACTAGCGGAGAAATTTTATTAGACGGAGTCAATATTCTCGATATGGAGGTAGATGAACGATCACGCGAAGGTGTTTTCCTTGCCTTCCAATACCCTATGGAGGTTCCTGGTGTGTCTAATGCCAACTTCCTTAGAGCTGCTAAAGCTGCACGCTTAGAAGAAGGCCAAGAAATTGATGCTGTCGCATTCTACAAAGATCTCTACGAAAAAATGGCGTTTCTCGATATGAAAAAAGAGTTTTCATCGCGCTCAGTTAATGAAGGTTTTTCAGGTGGTGAAAAGAAACGTAACGAAATCTTACAAATGTTGATGCTTGAGCCTAAATATGCTATACTTGATGAAACTGATTCAGGTTTAGATATTGATGCACTTAAAGTAGTGTCTAAGGGTATTAACGTAATGCGTACTACAGAGAGAGGTTTTCTTCTAATTACTCATTACCAACGCTTACTTAACTATGTGCAACCTAATGTGGTTCACATTATGGCAGATGGTCAGATTGTTAAGAGTGGTGATGCCTCACTTGCTCTTGAACTTGAAGAAAAAGGTTACGACGGAAATTTAGCAGGTTAATAGCTTGTTATTAAACTAAGCTAGCACAACTCAACGCTTACTAATCAAGTAAGTTAACTACAATTACTCATTATATGGACGCAACTACACAATCAGCTATCGGAGTCGATCAATCTAAGGGCGACTTTACTTTCCCTGAACGTCATAAATTTGATGCAGGCTACGGATTAAACTCAGACACTGTTGATTATATTTCTGATGTTAAATCTGATCCAGATTGGGTGCGTGCCTTTAGACATCATGGTCTAAAAACATTTGAAAGCAAGCCAATGCCTACACATTGGGCTAGCGAAGATCTTAATAATATTGATTTTGATAAAATCCGCTATTACCTCTCTGATGGTCAAGCACCGAAACGTAGTTGGGATGATGTACCTGATGATGTTAAAGAAACTTTCGAACGTCTAGGCATACCTGAACAGGAGCGTAAATTCCTTGCTGGTGTAGAAGCTCAATACGATTCAGAAGCAGCTTATTCCAATGTTAAAGAAGCTTTAGGCAAAGAAGGTGTTATCTTTGTCAACTCAACAGAAGGACTCAAAGAACACGAAGAAATTTTCCGTCCTTGGTTTGGCAAAGTTATTCCAACTGGTGACAATAAATTTTCTGCACTTAACAGCGCCTGTTTCTCTGGTGGTTCGTTTATCTATGTACCTAAAGGTGTTAAAGTCTCACACCCTCTGCAGGCTTACTTCCGTATTAACTCAGAGAATTTTGGTCAATTTGAACGTACTCTCATTATCGTTGATGAAGGCGCCGAAGTCACCTACATGGAAGGTTGTACTGCTCCTAAGTTTGAAACAGCCACTCTACACTCAGCAGTAGTTGAGCTAGTAGCTATGAAAGGTGCAAAAATTCAATATATCACCGTACAAAACTGGTCATCTAATGTGTTTAACCTTGTAACTAAGCGTGGTATCGCTCACGAAGACGCAGAAATACGCTGGATTGATTGTAATATTGGTAGTCGTATTACTATGAAGTACCCAGGTGTTGTTCTCAAAGGAGAGCGTGCTCGTGGTGAAGTTATTTCAATTGCTCTTGCTAATGATGGGCAACACCAAGATACAGGTGCAAAAATGATTCACGCCGCCAATAACACCACTTCTAACGTGGTTTCTAAATCTATTTCTGTCGGTACTGGTCGCTCAACTTATCGTGGCCAAGTACATATTCCTAAACACCTCAAAGGTTGTAAAAATAATACTGAGTGTGACGCCTTGTTAATTAATAGTAACAGCCAAACTGACACTTACCCTGCTATCACGGTTAATGGTAATGATCATGTGACTCAACACGAAGCCTCAGTCAGCCAAGTAGGTGAAGACATGCTCTTCTATCTGCAACAACGTGGACTAAGTGAAGCTGAAGCGATGTCACTTGCAGTGAACGGTTTCATCAATGACCTCGCTAAAGAATTCCCTATGGAATACAGCGTTGAACTCAAACGTCTTATTGAATTAGAAATGGAAGGCAGCGTAGGTTAGTTAAAAAACTCAGCTAACTACCAAGATTAAGATTTTAATATTATTACTTTAAACTCACCTTTAAATGACTACCGCAACTACTCTAGCTCCCTCACAAAAATTTGAGGCTATTGAATTTCCAAGCAAGAAAAACGAACATTGGCGCTTTGGAGCACCTAAGAAACTTAATGCATTTTGGAACGAATACATTGAGACTACTGACAAAGCAGAAGCCAACTCAGTTAAAATTGAAGTCACAGGACTCACTGACGAAGCTATTAATGCAGGTGTACGTTGCTTAAACTTTGCATCTGATGCTACTGAAATTAGTAACCTTATTGGCGATTTTTCTACCGCAACACGCGAAACTTTAGGTTCAGACAAATGGGCAGCCCTCAATGAATCTTACCGCAAAGGTGGTGCTTGTATCTACATCCCAAAAGATGTCGTTGTAGAAGCTCCAATCACTGTCAGCTATCAATTTTCAGGCGCTGGTTTCTTTGCTCCTTACACTCTAATTATAGCCGAGGAAAATAGTTCAGCTGCTATTATTGAGCAATTTGAATCACTTGACGCACATGGTGCTATTTTCTCTATGGCTCATACAGAGGCTAAGAAAAATGCCAAAATCTCAAGCTCGCTCTTACAAGTGCTTCACTCTGAAGCCCTTTTATGGAGAGCTGTAACGACTTATGCTTATGATTTTGCAGAGTTGCAGCAGTCTTATTTCCATTTTGGTGGAGATTATACGAGACAAGATTGGTATGCTAAACTCTTAGGCAAGGAAGCGGCTCTTGATTTATTTGCGATTAATATTATCAATAACGAGCACAGCTCTGATATTAGAACTTTTCAGCACCACGCTCAGCCTCACTCTGTGAGTAACTTACTATTTAAAAACACACTCTACAATAAAGCTTTGAGTACTTTCTCAGGTCTTATTAAGGTTGATGAGGGCGCTCACTTTACTGATGCGTATCAAACTTGTCGAAACCTACTTATGGATGACACAGCTCTGGCTCACTCAATGCCGGGCTTAGAAATTAATGCTGACCAAGTTAAATGCTCACATGGTAGTACTAGCTCTACCATTCATGCCGACGAAATTTACTACCTTTTAGCTCGTGGCATTAAAAAAGAAACGGCTCAATTCCTCATTGCTCGTGGTTTTAGCATGGAAGTCATCGAGAGAATAAATAATGATCAAGTTCAAGAAATCATTGAAAAATCTCTTGATAACTATCTGCAAAGCTTATAAACCAGCATCATGAATGCTAATCCTACTATTGCGATTGCAGGCGCAACAGGCGCTGTTGGTGAAGAAATTTTAAAATGCCTTATCGATCTAGAGATACCTGTAGGCGACTTAAAACTACTCGCTTCAGCTCGTTCTGCTGGCAAAACAATTGCTTTTAAAGACAAAATTTATACCATTGAAGAACTCACTGAACATAGTTTCGCTGGTGTAGATATTGCCTTCTTTAGTGCAGGTGGTGGCCTCTCTGAGAAATTCGCACCTATTGCAGCTGCAGCAGGTGCTATTGTGATTGATAATTCATCCGCCTTTAGAATGGATGACGAAGTACCACTAGTCGTGCCAGAGATTAATCCTGAAGCACTCAAGAACATCCCTAAAGGTATCATAGCCAATCCTAACTGCACGACTATTATATCTTTGATGGCGCTATTTCCACTACATGAGAAATATGGTTTAAAATCCATCATCGCGTCTAGCTACCAAGCCGTTTCAGGCAGTGGTGCTGAGGGTATCGCAGAATTAGAGCAACAGACCAAAGCCGTCGCTAACGGTACAGCACTCGAAGATTTAGAAAAAAGTGTCTACCTACACCCTATCGCCTGTAACGTCATTCCCCATGTTGACGTATTTAAGGAAGGTGGTTATACAAAAGAAGAGCTTAAAATGCTCCATGAATCACGCAAAATCCTAGGTTTACCTGAGCTCAAAGTCACCTGCACTTGCGTGCGTGTACCTGTGACTCGCTCTCATAGTGTCTCAATCACAGCAACCTTTGAAAATAAGCCTACAGTCAGCGAAGCTCAAGGAGTATTTGCTAAATACCCAGGTATCCAACTTTGTGATGATATTGATAACTTAATTTACCCTATGCCTTACCAAACAACGCTAAAACAAGACTGTTTAGTAGGTCGCATACGTGAGGACCTAGTTTTGGATAACAGTTTAGCTCTCTGGGTAGTCGGTGATCAAGTCCTCAAAGGGGCGGCGCTTAATGCCGTACAGATTGCCCAAAAACTTATCTCAGGTTAATCCTTACCTGAACTTCGTTAATCAGAATGAGTCTTAACCTAACTACATGGGAGGAATCAGAGCTATTTGAAAAAGCTCTCTCTCAATTATTTGTTGAGGAGACCCCTTTACATGAGGCTATTAATTATAGCCTCCTTGATGGAGGTAAACGCCTACGTCCACGTCTATGCTTTGAAGCTATCAAGGCTCTTGGTTTTGACCCTGCTCTAGGTTTACCTGTAGCTTGTGCTATTGAAATGGTGCATACCTACTCCTTAATCCATGATGATTTACCATGCATGGATGATGATGATTTACGTAGAGGTAAACCGACTTGTCATAAAGTGTATGGAGAGGCTATGGCCGTTCTCGCTGGGGATGCTCTGCTCACTAAAGCATTTGAAGTCATCGCGGTTAGCCCTATTAATAATTTTTATGACCTTAAGCGTTATTTACTCGAACTTTCTTACGCTTCTGGAAGCACGCAACTTATCCAAGGGCAGGTCTTTGATATGATTGCAGAGAACAATCCTAAGATCACTCTAGAGCAACTCAAAGCTATCCATTGCGCAAAAACAGGCGCACTGATTAAAGCCTCTCTGCGCTTAGGGGGTATGGTCGCCGAGGCAAACCTCCAAGAATTAGAAGCCCTCACTGAATATGGAGAGCATATCGGTTTAGCTTTTCAAATTAGAGATGATATCCTAGATGCTACTGAAACCTCAGCTAATTTAGGCAAAACTGCAGGCAAAGACAAGCAAGCTAATAAATCAACCTATGTCTCTATTTTAGGTTTAGAGCAAGCAACATTAGAGCTCAATAAACTTATTGATGAAGCTTGTATTTCTATCGAAAAACTCACCGTAGAAACCCCTGTCAATTTACAAAACTTGGCTCAGGCACTCAAAATTTAAAACTTATGACTACCCCTCTACATGGACTTATCCTCACGGGTGGTAAAAGTCGCCGTATGGGGCAAGATAAATCTCAATTAGAGATACACGACGGCTTAAGCCAACTCGATTATTTATGTAGCTTAGTTGAGCCACTTGTTGATTCATGTTGGGTATCAGTAGCTCATGATGCCCAGTATCATGCTAGTTACCCTAGCATTAATGATTTAACCCCTGATCAAGGGCCTTTAGGTGGCATTAGCTCAGCCCTCACTCAACACCCTCAAGCGGCTTTTCTGGTCATTGCTTGCGACTTACCTTTGCTCAATAAAGATACACTCACCTCTCTTATTGAACAGCGTGATGAGAGTTGCGATGTCACTTGCTATCTAAATGCTCATGATAAGAGGCCTGAGCCGCTTTGTGCTATTTATGAGCCTTCTGCTCTGCCCATTTTACTTAACCAGTTAAGCCAAAATAACTACTGCGCTCGAAAAGTAGTTGAAGCCTCTAACTATTTAGGGTTAAATCTAAATGAAAGCTACGCTCTAAATAACGCAAATACACCTCAAGATTTAACTGAAACTCAAACTTTTCTTAGTAGCCCCCCCATGAAAAAAACCGTTCATATTCATTATTTTGCCCAGCTCAAAACTGCTGCAGAGAAAACTGAAGAAACCTACGAAACCTTTAGTACCACACCAGCAGGGCTTTATGATGAGTTAAAAATGAAATATGGATTTAAATTCAAAACTTCCCAACTAAAAGTCGCGATTAACGACGCCTTTAGCCCTTGGGATACACACCTAAGTGACCATGACAAGATTGTCTTTATGCCACCAGTAACAGGAGGTTAAGTGCTAGATAAAACAGCCGCTCAACAGCTTAACCATGTAGATAAAGCGCTCAATTTACTCAAAAGCTTGCTATCATGTTTAACGCCGTTTATTTTGGAGAAAATTGGGAGCTGACAGAATTAATGTTAGGCAGGAGTGTAGAGAGCCTACTCGACTGCGTAATCATTTAGATAAAGCGTCCAATTTACTCAAAAGCTTGCTATCATGTTTAACGCCGTTTATTTTGGAGGAAATTGGGAGCTGTCAGAATTAATGTTAGGCAGGAGTGTAGAAAAGCTACTCGACTTCCTAATCATTTAGATAAAGCTTCCAATTTACCCAAAAGAAACAAGTTAAATGAAAATCTTACTCTCCCCTGCAAAATTTTTAGACCTAAGCTCTGAATTACCGAGTGTTGTAATCGAAAAATCTACTCAATCTGAATTTTTAGAGCAATCAACTATTATTCAAGAAGAGCTTAAACCATTAGGACCTGAACAAATAGCCAAGCTCATGGGGCTTAGCGATAAACTCGCTCATCTTAACTGGGAGCGCAACCAAGAGTGGCAAACTCCATTTAACCGTGACAACGCTCGCCCTGCTATTTATACGTTTAGTGGCGATGTTTACAGCGGCTTTGATATACAGAGTTTTCCTGTTGAGAAAATTGACAAGCTTCAAGATAGTGTCCGAATACTCTCTGGGCTCTATGGTATCTTAAAGCCACTCGATCTCATGCAAGCTTACCGCTTAGAAATGGGGACTTCTATTTCTATTCAAAAGAACAAAAATCTTTATGAGTTTTGGTCAGAGTCCCTGACTCAATCTCTAGAAAGTGAGCTGACCCAAGATGAAATAATCGTCAATCTCGCTAGTCAAGAATACTCCAAGGCACTTGATTTAAAAGCTCTAGCATCTACCCATTCTGTGGTAAATCCTATCTTTAAAGATTGGAAAAATGATAAATTAAAAATCATCAGTTTTTATGCAAAAAAAGCACGTGGAGTTATGGCTCGCTACCTCATCGAAAGCGAGGCAAACACCATTGAAGACATTCAAAAATTTAACCTTGATTCTTACAGTTATAGCCCTGAACATACTATAGATTCATTGAATCCAGTTTTCATTAGATAAACCCATCATGTTTAGTATCAGTTCAAAGCCTATCAACCAACAAGCTATTCACGACGCTTGCCTTGCCTCAGAATGTGGTGGCTACTGCAGTTTCGAAGGTTGGGTACGCAACCACCACCAAGGCAAAGCAGTCAAAGCTCTCAGTTACGAAGCCTATACCGAACTCGCAGAAAAAGAAGGCAACCTCATCATTCAAGAAGCTCTAGAGAAATTTGACATCCAACACGCACATGCAGTACACCGTGTGGGCGATTTAGCCATTGGGGAAATGGCTGTGGGTATTGGAGTATCTTCTGCTCATAGAGAAGCCGCATTTGAAGGATGTCGCTATGTGATTGAACAGATCAAAGGTCGCGTACCTATTTGGAAACATGAGCACTATGTTGACGGTTCTACTGACTGGGTCGCCTGCCATTGCGGAGCTGATGCTCAGCACTCTCACTAATAGACTCTATCAAGTCTTTTAAAACCATTTTACCCTATCTTATGAAAATTGGCATTATTCAAAACAATCCCCTAATTGGTGATTTTGCAGCCAATGCTGATTATTTGCTCAATGCTTATCAGCAATTAAGTAACGATGGAGCAGACATAGTAATTAGCCCTGAACTAAGCCTAGTTGGCTACCCACCACTAGATCTCATTTTTGAACCTAATTTTATCCAAGAGTCTTACATAGCTCTCCAAAATCTAGCTAAATCCACGACATCCATCCCGTTAGTTATTGGCAGCTTAAGACTAGATGATAGTGACCACAGTGATCCTAGACCTTTTAACAGTGCTTTCTGGCTAGCAGATACAGAGATTCAACATTACCAAGACAAAAGCCTCCTAGCTACCTACGACGTCTTTAACGAAAAACGCTATTTCAAAGCCGCCACCGAGCAGCAAGCCTTTATTTGGAATAACCTCACTATTGGTTTAACCATCTGTGAAGATATCTGGCACCATGCCGACTTCAATCCTATTCATTACAGCCAAAACCCTCTCCACAGTTTAAAACAACAAGGAGCAGAGCTTATTCTCAATATAAGTGCCTCCCCTTTCTATCATCACAAGCCCCAACTACGCAGCGCTCTTATTGCCCAACAAGCTACGTTCAGTCAGGCTAGTTTAATTTATGTCAATACAGCTGGAGCACAAGATGAACTGATTTTTGACGGTGGCTCACAAATTGTATCTAAACAAGGGAAATTGCTCGCTCAAGCACCTCACTTCACAGAGGATAGTTATCTGTTTGATGTAGACTTATCAGCACAACCAATACAGGAGTCTCCCCCTATTTCTGAAATCCCTATCATCACTCAAACTAGCGTAAATTATGATTTAACCCATTTTGATGCACAAGCGATTCACCAAGCCCTACTCACTGGTATTCGCAATTATGTCAAAAAATGTGGGTTCACATCCGTTTGCTTAGGTCTTAGTGGAGGTGTTGATTCAGCGCTCGTCGCTACCCTAGCCACCCAAGCACTAGGCGCACAAAACGTCTATACGGTCATGCTTCCTAGTCAATACTCCTCACAAGGCAGTTTAGATGACGCGCAAGCTCTTGCAAATAATTTAGGTATTAATTGCCGAGAGGTTGGCATCCAAAACATAGTAGACTCAGGCTTAGACACCCTAAATACACAACTCTTTAACCAAGATAATAGCCAAACCCTCGATTTAACCGAGCAGAATCTCCAAGCTCGTATTCGAGGACTACTCCTCATGGCCTACTCCAACCAAAACAATCACCTACTCCTCACTACAGGCAACAAAAGTGAGGTCAGCATAGGTTATTGCACCCTCTATGGAGATATGTGCGGAGGACTCAACCCCATTGGAGACCTATTCAAAACCGAAGTCTATGCCCTCTGTGAATGGATCAACCGCGATGAGATTATCATCCCAACAAACACCCTCACCAAAGCTCCTAGCGCAGAGCTCAAGCCCAACCAAACTGACCAAGACTCTCTACCTGATTACAGCTACTTAGACGCACTACTCCATCACCTCATTGTTGAGCGTAGCTCTATTAAAACTATCCAAGAGCTCGGATTTAAAGCAACTGATATCCAATGGGCTCAGCGCCAAATCCACATCAGCGAATGGAAACGCAACCAATCAGCCATCATCCTCAAAGTCAGCGAAAAATCATTTGGCAAAGGCAGAATTATTCCTCTTTCCAAGAAATTAGATCATCAATGATTTTTGATAACTTGAGTAATTAGGGGCAGTAATTGATGGCGATACAGGTCGCCCCCTATTTTTCTAATGGCGGAGAGAGGGGGATTTGAACCCCCGGTGAGTTGCCCCACGCTCGCTTTCCAAGCGAGTACCTTAAACCGCTCAGCCATCTCTCCTAAATTGAGTTTTTGATATAAACTCTATCTATTTAAAACACAATTTTTTTTCGTTTTTATTTGTCTTTATTTTACGATTGTCTCTGTAAAATAAGTGACGTTATAGTTATAAACTTAATCGAGTGGGGATTTATCCTCGCAGTCGTTACAACGACCGCGACGCTCTGCAGATATCCATGTCTGCGACATGATATTTTATAATCGAGCTAAGCTCGATGTAGCAGTGACCCCCCGGTGAGTTGCCCCACGCTCGCTTTCCAAGCGAGTACCTTAAACCGCTCAGCCATCTCTCCTAAATTGAGTTTTTGATATAAACTCTATCTATTTAAAACACAATTTTTTTCGTATTTTTTATCTTTCTTTTATAAAATCTTCATGACCAATATAGGATAAATGCCTCATACACGTTCAAGTAAGCTTTCTCAAATATTAGATGACTCTATTACTTCTATAGAAGGTGATTATGTGTCTTTTAAAAGTTTGATTGATAGCTTAGGTTTGCGCTCTTATGGTGTTTTATTTCTTTTATTGATTTTACCTAATGCTATTCCTATCGCTGGTTTTATTGGTATTTCAGCCATTACTGCTTTGTTCATTTTAATCTTTTCGATTCAGATGGCAGTTGAAATGAAAACCCCGTGGCTACCTAAATTTATTGCAAAAAAAGAGCTTAATAAAAAAATACTGCTCAAGTCTTTGCAAATTGTTAAGCCTTTTTTAATCAAAATAGAGCCCTATATCAAACCTCGTTGGCTCATTATCAGTCATC
The DNA here is from genome assembly GCA_002387565.1 of Akkermansiaceae bacterium UBA4589. Taxonomy (GTDB): domain Bacteria; phylum Verrucomicrobiota; class Verrucomicrobiia; order Verrucomicrobiales; family Akkermansiaceae; genus UBA4581. Next base: position 17,512 of record DGJT01000059.1, read on the forward strand.
CTTTATCTCTACAGTTTATTGGTTGGGTGATTGCTGTTCTTTGCCTCGTGATGCTGCTACCTATTCCTTTTAGCATTATTGGCCCTGCTTTGGCTATTTTCCTGATAAGTATCGGTATTTTAGAAAAAGACGGTATAATGATTGTGATTGGTTTATTGTTTGGCATCATTTATTCATACTTGTTATTTTGGCTTATGGCAGAGGCTATTATTAAAGTCTTTAGTATATTTTCCTAATTTAAAGTTTGAATAACCTTAGTTAGTTTTGCTAGTGTGAAAAATCTAATTTATTATTACTTTATTTATGGATTATTCTAGCAAATCTCCTTCGACTCATTTTCAAAAACAGGCTCGTATTTCTAGTTTTGAGCAATACCAAGCACTCTATCAAGAATCTATTACGCAGCCCGATACTTTTTGGGCTAGAGAGGCTGAGGAATTAACTTGGCAGGAACCTTGGGATGAGGTTTTGCAATGGGATGCCCCTGATGCTAAATGGTTTACCAATGCTAAGGTCAATGTCAGTGAAAACTGTATTGATAGACATATTGCAGCTGGCAAGGGTGATAAAATAGCTATTCTTTGGGAGGGTGAATTAGGTGAAAAACGTCAAATTAGCTATAACGAATTACAGTTAGAAGTCTCTCGTGTTGCCAATGTACTCAAGTCTAAGCATATCGTAGCAGGTGATAGGGTGCTCATCTATATGCCTATGATTCCAGAGGCAGCGTTTGCGATGCTGGCTTGCGCTAGAATTGGGGCTGTGCACACAGTTGTTTTTGGTGGGTTTGCGGCTGATGCTATTAGTGATCGTCTCGCAGACTCTCAAGCTAAGCTTATTATGACCGCAGACGGCGGTTACCGTAGAGGCAAAGTGATTGAATTAAAATCTGTAGTTGATAAGGCTCTCGAGCAACCAAACTGTGTAGATTCCGTACTCGTATTTGAACGCACCAAACAAGGTGTTGATATGCTTGTAGGTCGTGATGATTGGTATCATGATTTGGCGCCTACAGTGGATGACATTTGCCCTGCTCAGGGCTTTGATAGTGAGCATCCTCTGTTTATTCTCTACACTTCAGGATCTACAGGCAAACCTAAGGGTATTCTACATACATCAGGAGGTTATTTAGTCGGTACTTATGTCACTAGTAAGTATATTTTTGACCTTAGGGATGATGATGTGTATTGGTGCACTGCTGATATAGGTTGGATTACTGGTCATTCTTATATTATTTATGGGCCATTAGCTAATGGAGCTACACAGGTGATGTATGAAGGAGCTCCTAATTATCCTGATTTTGGACGTTTTTGGGAGATTATAGAGCGTTACAAAGTCAGCATTTTCTACACAGCCCCGACAGCTATTAGAGCCTTTATCAAAGCTGGAGATGAACTTGTTGATAGGAGCGATATCTCATCATTACGCTTATTAGGTACAGTCGGAGAGCCTATTAATCCTGAAGCTTGGGATTGGTATTACCATAAAATTGGTCAAGGTCGCTGCCCCATTGTCGATACCTGGTGGCAAACTGAAACTGGAGCTATCATGATTACTCCTCTGCCTGGTTGTATGGATACTAAACCTGGCTCTGCTACCCTACCGTTTTTTGGTATTGATGCTGACATCTTAGATGAAAATGGCAACACTTGCCCAGTAGGAGAAGTAGGCAAACTTGTGATTAAGCAACCATGGCCGTCCATGCTCAGAGGCATTTATGGTGATCCTCAAAGGTTCAAAGAGCAGTACTGGTCGGACTACCCTGATTACTACACTGTAGGTGATGGAGCTATGCGAGATGAAGACGGCTGTATTTGGATTACTGGACGTTTAGATGATGTGCTTAATATTTCTGGGCATCGATTAGGTACAGCTGAGGTCGAAAGTGCTTTAGTTGAGCACGATTCAGTTAGTGAAGCCGCAGTTATTGGCAAACCGCATGATATTAAGGGTGAGAGCATTATCGCCTTTGTCATTCTAAAAGATGGATTTGAGGGGTCTGCAGCTCTAAGCACAGAATTAAAAGCTCAAGTTGTCCAATCTATTGGGGCTCTAGCGAGGCCTGACGAGGTATATATTGTCCCAGGTTTGCCTAAGACGCGCTCTGGCAAAATCATGCGCCGTCTACTCAAGGAGCTAGTTAAAACAGGTGCGGTTACGGGTAATACAACCACTCTTGAAGACAGCTCCATTATTGATGCTATTATAGATATTGTCGCTTCGTAAATACAATAGCTTTCTCTGCAAAGTGTATGGCTAAACTATAAGCGACAGATGCCGTCAAAACCTCTTATAGCTATACCTGATTATAAGCCTATAAACCATCTAGCATTTTAAAGGCACAAAAAAAGCCAGCACTGTTAAAAGTGCTGGCTTTTAATTTAAATACTTATTAATTTATGTAGTAGTTTTACTTGCTACACCAACTGCTGTACCAACCCAATTTGATGTTGGAGCTGTAGTTCCTAGGGAATTACCTGAACGTGTGAAGTAGTAGAATGTAGAACCATCTGCACTAAGAGCAAAATAAGCATCTGTTGCAAGTATTGTATCTCTTTGAGTTGCAGAATTAACATAGATATTTAAACTGTCATCAAGCGCATCTAAGTACGAAGTAAGGTTGCTATCTGTAAACAATCCATCAGTTCTAGAAACATCAACACTTGCAGGTGTTGGCACAACCAATGATTCAATTTGGGCAAGAGCCTTACCTAGAGCTTGGCCACTCTGCTTAATAGAGTTTTCTGTGGCTGTTGCAGAAATGTTACTAAATTTTGGAATAGCAATAGCAGCTAAGATACCAATGATAGTTACAACGATGACTAACTCGATAAGTGAGAAGCCTTTTTTAGTTAATTTATTTAGTTTCATAATAGTTTAGTTTTAATAGTTTAATAGTGATGAATATTATACACCGTGCATATTATTCATTTAACATCTAAACATGAGTGCGTCATCGGTTCAAGTAGTTTTTATTATTATTTTACTTATTTTTAAACTATTATAATTTTCTTGTTTTTATCAGATTTATCATGTATAAGGCACCTCATTTTTTTCTAAAAGTAGTGTTTTTGTTTCCCTCTACACTACCTGGGAGCTTAAATAACAAAGAATAGGTTTTGCGTTATTTAATTTAGAGATTTTGAGTTTTTTAGTTGGCATGGTGCCGATTAAAAATAAATTTATTAACTTAATTATTATATATTATGAGTACACTCAATCAATTGATTGATGATAACTTTCGCTCTTTTCAAGAAGGCGAAATCGTTTTGGGCAAAATCATCGAAATCCGCCCACAAGTTGTCCTAGTAGACATCGGTTACAAATCAGAAGGTGTTATCCCTGTTGCTGAATTCGAAGGTGAAGAAATCAACGAAGGCGACGAAATCGAAATTCTTTTAGAAAAATTAGAAACATCAGAAGGTTCAATCCTCCTTTCTAAAGAAAAAGCTCTCTACAAACAAAACTGGGATAAAATCCTCCAAGTGCATGCTGAAGGCGGCCTAGTTAAAGGTAAAATCAAGGAAGTTATTCGCGGTGGCCTTGTGGTTAATGTGGGTGTTGAAGCTTTCTTACCTGGCTCACAAATTGACATCATTCCTCCTAAGGAGCTTAGCACTTATGTAGGTCAAGTACATGACTTCAAAATTGTTAAAATCAATGACGAACGTCAAAATATCGTGCTTTCACGTCGTGAAGTCATCGAAGACGAACGCGCAGAACTTAGAGAGCAATTCCTCCTCTCTGCTACTATTGGTGACAAGATCACTGGTACAGTTAAAAACCTTACAGACTTTGGTGCTTTCGTAGACCTTGCTGGTATTGATGGTTTACTCCACATTACTGACATGAGCTGGAGACGTATTAATCACCCAAGTGAAATGCTTCACATTGGTCAAGAGCTTGAGGTTCTTATTTTAGATATCGACAATGACAAGCAACGTATCTCACTTGGCTTGAAACAAATGACTGAAAACCCATGGGAAAATATCCTTGAGAAATACCCTACAGGCTTACGTGTTGCTGGTAAAGTTACTAAGCTTCTTGCTTACGGTGCGTTTATCGAACTCGAAGATGGTGTTGAAGGTCTTGTACACGTTTCTGAGCTTTCATGGCTCAAACGTATCAACCGTCCTAGTGATGTGCTTGAAATCGACCAAAAAGTCGAAGCTGTTGTGCTTGCTGTTAGCATCGAAGAGCAGAAAATCTCTCTTAGTGTTCGCCAGCTTGATCCTAATCCTTGGGATGAAATTGCTGTTCGCTACCCAATTGGCACTAAGATCAAAGGTCAAGTACGTAATCTTACTGCTTACGGTGCTTTTGTTGGTCTCGAAGACGGTATTGACGGCATGGTTCACGTTTCTGATATCTCTTGGACACGCAAGATTAACTTCCCTAGTGAAGTGTTCAAAAAAGGTGATGAAGTCGAAGCTATCGTACTTAACATCGATCGTGAAAATGAGAAAATCTCTCTTGGCATGAAGCAGCTTGAAGAAGATCCTTGGGACAATATCGATACACGCTTTAAAGTGGGTGATATTGTAAAAGGTTCTGTAGCTAAGATTGCTAACTTTGGTGCATTCATTAACCTTAAGGATCAAATTGACGGACTTATTCATATCTCACAACTTAGTGAAGAGCATGTTGAGAAAGTTAAAGATGTGCTTAAAGCAGGTGACGAAGTCGAAGCACGCGTTATTCGTGTGGATAAAACTGAGCGCCGCATTGGTTTATCTATCAAAGCTCTTGAATACGATGCTAAAGACCTCGAGAAAGAGAACAAATCTCTCGAATCAATCGGCAACGTTGATAACCTTGTTGGACTTGAGCACGCTTTCCAAATTGCATCTGATGCAGTGGAAGAGTGGGCACCTAGTGACGACAAATAAACAAGAGTTACTATTATTCTGTAAAATGCCAGTGGATTTTCCACTGGCATTTTTATTATTTATACGTAATGATTCCTTAGTCTTTCTCTATTCCTCTATCTATGAACGTGCCTGCCTTAAAACCTCTTTTTATTCTTAGCCTTTTAATCGTCACAAGCTTGCTTAGCCAATGCGCTATGAATAATGAGCTGAGTTATAAGCACCCACAGGTAAAAGCTCGTAATAAAATTATCGCAACTGAGGCTTACCCTACAGATACCTTCATTGGTCGTCGCTATGTCATTGAGAATGCTTGTTTTTGGGGTTATTTAAGAAGGCCTACTCAACCATGGGAGCGTTCATTCCTCGTTGCTATGGATGAAACCAGCTTAAAAACACCTGACCGAATTCCCTTTGGGCAAACGGTTAATGGTAAGAAATACGGTTATGACAATAATTATGAATACCTCGTTGAGGGGTCTTACACAGGTAGGTATATCTATGATTCAAAAATAGGAATCAAAGTTCGCGAGTTTAAGCCTACTAAATTTACCTTGCTCAAGAAAAATGCAGGTTGGTTATTTCATCCTGACGAGCGCTATGACCCTAAAAAACATAGTCTAGTACCCTAAACAATCTTGTTTAATAGTTTAGTTCACATTGTAGGTGTATCATCGCTTGATTTATCAATCATCTTTGTATAGCTTCAATTCAATCTTTTATTCCTCTTATTTTTCATGGCTGATAAGCTTCCTCAACGCAAAACCTCCCAAAAGACTTCTTTTCAAGCTAGTGCTAAGTTTGACCCTTCAAATCTCGCCATTGAGCCTAAAAACATTACTATTGTAGTCTCTACTTATAATGATGAGTATACAGGGGCTCTGTGTGACCATGCTGTGGCTTATTTAAATAAGTACTGTCCAACGGCCAAGGTTGCTACCCTGCCTGTTCCTGGAGCTTTTGAAATTCCTATTGCTACCAAGAAAGCCACTTTATCAAACCCTGATTTCATCCTTACTTTTGGGGTTATTATTCAAGGTGCTACGGCACATGCAGACTTAATCGCTCAATCTGTCACTCAACAATTGCACCAACTATCGTTAGACACTATGATTCCTGTTATTCATGAAGTTTTATTGGTCAACGATGTTCAACAGGCACATGAACGCTGTTTGGGCTCTCTCAATCGTGGCGAAGAAGCTGCTGCAGCAGGTCTCATGATTCATCAAACCCTAGCTACCCTTCAGTCTTAATTTTATGTCTACTTCACTCGCTATTTCTACTGAAGAGCGCACACTCATTCTTCAAGGGCTCTATGCTCTTAAAAACGATAGTAAGCATGAGTTGCCTACTGAAGATTTTTTTGAGTTGGCAGACTATTCAGACTTTTATCCATTCAAGCTGCGTCAGTATCAGTGTTTGCAACAAATTTTGCAAAGCAACCTAAGCCTTAGAGAAGCCTTAATGACTAAGTCTGAAAAGAACTTGCAAATCCTTATCGAAAATAAATACGCCCGCCAAGTATTCAATGCCAGCAAAAAAATGGTAGCCTGCTTAGAACTGATTCATAACAAGCAAACACTACTCAAACCCTACGCAAAGAAATTAGATACTTATGCCGAGCTTGATCAAGCCAATACTTATTTTCTTGAACTGATGGCAGGTGGTGCCGAGTTGGCTGAATTACTGGTAAAACTAGAGACGCTTTCTGAGCGTATTGTTGAACTACCTAAACCTCTCTTAGATGGATGGTTTAAACTGCTTAAACTCGTGGGAGCGTATCAACAAAAAATTACATCTATCGCCTACCCTAGTTTGTCTTCTCCTTACCCTGAAGTTCAACAACTAGCCAAAGTGCAAGAAAATCTAGCCAATTTCCAAGAAAAAATTAGCACTCATATCCAAGCTATTGTCGCTAAAGAAGAGGATTATAGCAGCCAATTATCTGCGATTGTCACTAATTATGACATGTCACGTATCCATCTAATTGAGAAAATGATTTGCTACTTATTCTATTACGAGACTCAAGAGCTCAAAGCTGACCGTAAGATAAGTATCGCTGAAGCCGTTAAACTTGCTAAAAAATTTGGAGACTCTAAGTCTTATCAATTTGTCAATGGTGTCTTAGATAATTAGACAACTAATATCACTTGTTCAAAAATTATGATTGATGAAGCCTATATTTGGGAGACCTTAGAAGAATCAGGGATCCGCAAGATTATTCATCAATTTTACCAATACCTGCGCACAGATGATATCATCAGTCCTATGTACCCCCCTAATGATTGGGACGGAGCAGAAAAAAGACTGGCTGATTTCATGTGTTTTCGCATTGGTCGTGACGAAACCTATATGCAGGAGCGTGGTCACCCAAGACTGCGCATGAGGCATGCTGCTTTCCCCATTACTGTAGCCGCAAGAACTCGTTGGTTAGAGCTCATGCAAAAAGCGCTAGATGAGTGTCAAACACCTGCTGACTGCTCCGAGCAACTCATGGCATTCTTTACCTTTGTAGCTGATGGGCTGGTTAACACCACGGATCCTAATCAAGAGATTAACCCTAGGAAGTCATTTAAACTCTTCTAATTCTAGTTTTAGCTATATGGATCATCAATCTTTACTCCTCTTAATTTTTAAAGGTTGGCTCGTTCTATTAATTGTCGCTTATTTAATAAAAATAAGTATCTCACAGGCCAAAAGGTACCAAACCAAGGAGCTTTTATCTACACCTCAACTGGTGGAGGTCCACGCTCATTTGCTCATGAGCTTGAGTCTGATGTTGCCTGTACTGGTCTATGGTGCAAACCTGGTATTTGCCATGTCTGGCTCTAGCAAAGTAGATTCCGAAACTTTTACCATTACTAACTCGACACTTATTAGTTCAAGCATCACCCAACTATTTATGACAGCTGTTTGTGTGTTTGCTTTTGTGACGGCGCATAAAATACCTGTAATTGACGCCTTCTTTCCTCGCCAAGAAATAGCCCTACCTAAATGGTTATTTGTAGCTATTCCTATAGCCTCCATTGCCTTAATTCTAGCTATCCAAGGAACCTTGGAGCAAGCAGGTTTGTTCTTCTGGTTAGAGCAGACTTTTAATGCACCCCTCAATCAAACTACGATAGAATGGTTGCAAAATAATGAGTTATCCTTAGCCACTCTTATTTTGTTAATTATTCAAGTCTGCTTGATTGCACCTATTACTGAGGAAATTATTTTTCGTGGTATCTTTTTTAAGCAGTTGGAAAATCACTTTGGCCTCGTGATTGGTTGTCTTATGAGTGCTGTGTTCTTTGCCCTAATTCACGCTCATCTTATCGCCTTTGTGCCATTATTTTTATTCGCTATTATTCTTAATTTATCTTTTTACTACACGAAGAACCTCAAAATACCTATTATCACTCATATGATTTTTAATAGTATGACGATTGTATATCAATTAAACTTTGTTGAATAACATTATTCACGCTAAATGACTGAAACAGAACTACTACATATTATTGCGCAGGCGTGCCCAAGCCCCCCTGCACCAGTAGGTATAGGTGATGATTGTGCTACAATTATTAATCATGCTTATGATTATGTGTTAAAAGTAGATTCAGTTATTGAGCACGTGCATTTTACCTTAGCGACTCCTGGAGAGTTCATAGGGCGCAAAGCTATTTGTAGAGTCATGAGCGATTTTGCCGCCATGGGTGGTGCTGCTCCAGTGGCTTTTCTCGTGAGTATTACTCTGGCCTCACGACATAATGAGGAGCTTGTTAGCTCTATTTATACAGGAATTTCTCAAACCTTAGATGAATTTGGAGGAAAATTAGTAGGTGGAGAAACCAGTCATTATAAAGAATTACCAAATAGCGACAGCTCTATACTCCCACTTAATATTAGTGTTACAGGTCTTGCTAGTATTAATAGTGACCGTGTTATTAATCGCCAAGGTGCGAATAGTGGTGACGGTATTTTTGTAACTGGAGAGTTGGGATACACTTTGGAATCTGGTCATCATCTCGATTTTGAACCTAGGCTCGCACAGGCTCAATGGATAGCTAATCATAGCTACGCTTCTGCTATGATGGACTTGTCTGATGGTCTTGCTATGGATTTACCTAGGCTTTGTAAGCAAAGTGAATGCCACTACCAGTTAGACATAGACTCTATACCTTGTGTTGCAGGAAGCAATACACAGCAAGCTCTTAGCTTAGGCGAGGACTACGAGCTGTTATTTGCCGTGCCTAAAGCTAAAATAGCTCAAATTAAAGTAGACTGGGCACAACAATTCCCCAATTTAAAGCTCACTCAAATCGGTGAAATTTATGATTTAAACCAGCCTTGCTTACCTAATTTAGCTGGAGGTTGGGACTGCTTTAGTCAGTAGGCGTAAGCAACAACTGAGCTTCTATTGCACTCTGCTCTCTCGCCCATTGGTCGGCTTGTAGAATAGAGTCTATTGAATCTACTGGTTGCACTTGGTGCTGATTCATGACCTGCTGCACTAATGCTGTGATTTGATTGAACCCTATTTCTTTTTGGATAAATAGTTCGACTGCCACTTCGTTGGCTGCATTGTAGACAACTGGCAGTGTTCCTCCTTGCTCTATGGATTTTCTAGCTAAGCTTATAGCCGGAAAGGTCTGTTCATCAACATCTTCAAAAGTGAGTTGTTGAAGTTGCACTAAATTTAGAGGCGTATTTTGACAATTTTCCCAACGTTGCGGGTAACTAAAAGCATATAAAATCGGTAATGTCATTGAGGGCATAGACAATTGAGCAAGGCTACTCCCATCACAATATTCGACCATAGAATGAATAATACTCTGAGGGTGCACCACCACATTGATATTAGCTATATCAATATCAAAGAGCCACTTAGCTTCTATCATTTCTAACCCTTTATTAAACATAGTGGCAGAATCAATAGTGATTTTTTGTCCCATATCCCATGTTGGATGCTTGAGTGCTTGAGCCAAGGTCACATTTTCTAACTGTGCCGAATTCCATCCAAAAAATGGACCTCCAGAAGCAGTGAGTGTGAGACTCGATACTTGTCGAGATAAGTTATCTGATTCTAGTTCTGACTCTAGTTGCAAACACTGGAAAATAGCTGAATGTTCAGAATCAACAGGAATCAGTTCGGCTTGAGAGTCTTTGAGCGCAGACATGACCAGTTCTCCACCCACCACTAAGACCTCTTTACTAGCTAGAGCCACTCTCTTGTCCTGCTCGATAGCGGCTAATGTTGGCTCTAAGCCTGCTATGCCTACAATAGCAATTAAAATAATATCGGCTTCCTCTAGAGTAGCTAACTCAATGAGTCCTTGCTCACCACTTCGTAATTGTAGCTCTTGGTTAAAATTAGCAACTTTTGCATTAAGGCCTTCTAACTTAGTTGTATCACTTAAGCTTAAATAACGAGCCTTAAACTCTTGTGCCTGCTGAGCTAACAAATCAACATTGCTATTGGCGGCAAGTGCTAATACCTCTAGCTTATCTTGGTGCTGCTTGACCACTTCTAAGGCGCTTTGACCTACAGAGCCTGTGGAACCTAATATAACTATTTTTTTCTTTTTTAACATGAAGGCTCTTGTTTGAGTTTTTCTAATTCTTTCCACTGACTTTCTGCTACTATGTGGCCTACGCAATTTTTTGCACCACATAGACAAATATGCTCTTTATATTGCTCAACATCAAACCCATAATTGAAAGTTAGTTCTACATCTTTTTTTATATCTTTTAAGGCATATATACCTACTTTCTTTTCATCTTCTTCTAAATAAGCAATGGTGTTTGGTGAACAAGAATGATTGATTAAGCGCGCTATATTCCATTCAAAATCACCATCCAAATCCCATTCATCATTCAAAGTAAATATATAAACAGCAGCGCCCCCTGTTTCTTCAGACTTTTGCATCTGATCTTGACCTCGCTTCGTACTTTCTTCCTTATTAATCAGCTCTCCTACATAGTAGCAAATAAGCTCATCTTCTTTGATGTTTTGAGTAGTATACACTCCTCTGCCATGAATAATTGAACCTCTTACTTCGCATTTTGGTGCGGCGGCTAAGAGTGTTAGTTCGTTTATTTTTTTTTGACTAAGCCCCATTTTATGAATGAATTTGCCACAATAAATAAGCATACATGATAGGAGCTGTAAAACAGAGACTATCAATAAGGTCGAGTACTCCACCAATTCCAGGAATGATTTTACCTGAATCTTTGATTTCCAAACTGCGCTTAAGAATACTTTCCATAAGATCTCCAATAATAGCTAAAATAGCCAATATCACACTAAGGCCTACCACCCAAGGCCATGCTCCCAAATAGTCAAGTTTATCTCCCAAAGCTAATTTCAACCCTACACCTAAAAGAACCGCAATGATTACTCCTCCTACACACCCTTGCCATGTTTTACCTGGGCTGATATGCGGAATCATTTTATCTTTACCACATAAACTACCAATGACATAAGCCCCAACATCTGTAAATTTAGTAACCACTATTAACCAAACTAAGTACCAAATACCTGGGATTGCTACACTCTCTTGCGCAGGCACCACAAAGATAATGCGTGTAAGGAAGTGAAACAGAAACGGCAAGTAAGCAAAACCTAAAACAGTTGTCGAAATAGCTAATAATGATTGCACCCCTTTAACTGGGTAGCGCAGAGAAAACAATGGAGCTCCTATCATAAGTAACATCCAAAATCCCCATTCAATATAAGTCGGCAAATGAAGACCTACGGCATCACCCTGCTTCATGTGGTATAAATAGAAGCCACTAATAGCAACACTGTAGGCGCCAGCTAGAATCCACAAAAACTTTGTATGGCAAAAAACTTTGGCTTTTTTCATGAGCATGCCGTACTCGTACACAGCCAGTAATACAACCACTGTGATCACACCTAAATAAAGAGCAGGATTAAATGATGCTATAATAGCAATCACAATCGCCCAAAGAATTAGCGTTGATATACCACGTTTAAAAAAAGTTTGCAGACGACTCATCTAGTTTTTTATTAGCTGATAATGGCATATTTTACGACTAAAAACTATGACTAATTAAAGCGCTCTTAAAGTATCTCTACGCTTGACCTATATGAGTGTTTTAGTTCATGCTATGAGCATGTCCAAAGCTAACGATACAGCCTCCAGCTCAACAGAATCTCAAACTCCTGCAGAATCATCAAACTCTAAGAGAATTTATATTCCAGGTCAGCTGCATCCAGAAATTAAAGTGCCGCTCAGAGAAATCCATTTAAGCCCTACCAATCATGTAGATGGTACTGAAACAGAAAATAAGCCTATTCGTGTTTATGATACTGCCGGACCTTGGGGTGATCCTGATTTTGCAGGAGAAGTTACACAAGGTATCACACCTGTTCGACAGGATTGGATTTTAAAACGTGGTGATGTCGAAGCTTACACCCCACGTGATACAAAACCAGAAGATGATGGTTATCTCAGTGAAGCTCATGCTCAAAGATTTAATGAAAATAAGCAGCAGAAAAATCGTCTCAAGATCTACCCTGGCCTACAACGCCAACCGCTCAAAGCCTCAAAGGGTCACCCAGTAACGCAAAAATGGTACGCCCAACAAGGTATCATTACAGCTGAAATGGAGTTTGTTGCGCTACGTGAAAACTTAGGTAGAGAAGCCGCTTTCAAAGCTGTTCACGATCAATACCCTAATCCAAAAACTCGCCCACAAGCAGCTCAAGATCAATTGCATGGATTCGCTAATCACATGCCCTTGCCTTCAGATATTGATCCTTTTAAGCAGGTTGATAGAACGAATTTAAATCATCAGCATCCTGGTCAATCATTTGGCGCTAGTGTACCAAGTATTATCACTCCTGAATTTGTACGTGATGAACTCGCACGTGGTAGAGCTATTATTCCGCTTAATATCAATCACCCAGAGTGTGAACCTATGGCAATTGGGCGCAACTTCTTGGTGAAAATTAATGCTAATATCGGCAACTCAGCCGTAGCCTCTTCTATTGATGAAGAAGTCGAAAAAATGCGCTGGTCTGTAGAGTGGGGTGCAGATACTGTCATGGATTTATCCACAGGCAAAAATATCCATGCCACACGCGAATGGATTATTCGTAATTCACCAGTCCCTATTGGTACTGTCCCTATTTACCAAGCGCTTGAAAAAGTAAATGGTAAAGTAGAAGAGCTCAATTGGGATATTTACCGTGACACACTTATTGAGCAAGCTGAACAAGGGGTGGATTACTTCACTATCCATGCTGGCGTGCTTCTACCTTTTATTCCGCATACTGCTAAGCGTATGACAGGTATTGTCTCTCGTGGTGGTTCTATTATGGCTAAATGGTGTCTCTCACATCACAAAGAGAACTTCCTCTACACTCATTGGGATGATATTTGTGAAATTATGGCTGATTATGATATCTCATTTTCTATTGGAGATGGTTTGAGACCTGGCTCTATTGCTGATGCTAATGATTACGCTCAATTTGCCGAGCTCGAAGTTCAAGGCGAGCTCACTAAACGCGCTTGGGATTACTCTGTGCAAGTCATGAACGAAGGTCCTGGTCACGTGCCTATGCAACTCATTCAAGAGAATATGGAAAAGCAAATTGAATGGTGTCATGAAGCTCCTTTCTATACATTAGGACCACTCACTACAGATATTGCACCTGGTTATGATCATATTACTTCAGGAATAGGTGCGGCTCAAATTGGTTGGTATGGCTGCGCTATGCTCTGTTACGTAACCCCTAAAGAGCATCTAGGTTTACCTAATAAAAATGATGTAAGAGAAGGTGTGGTGACTTATAAAATTGCTGCTCATGCTGCTGATTTAGCCAAAGGCCACCCTGCGGCACAAGAACGTGACAATGCTCTATCCAAAGCTCGCTTTGAATTCCGTTGGCAAGATCAATTCAATCTATCTTTAGATCCTGCCAAAGCTCGCGCTTATCATGATGAAACATTACCTCAAGAAGGAGCTAAAACGGCTCACTTTTGCTCCATGTGTGGACCTACTTTCTGCTCAATGAAAATTACAGATGAAATCAGAGAGTATGCAAAAACACACGAATTAGATGAAAAAGCAGCTTTTGAAAAAGGTATGGAAGAAAAAGCCAAGGCCTTTAAAGAGTCGAACCAAGAAATCTATAATTAGATTTTAATTGTAGAAGTATCTACTTAAAAACTCCTGATAGTTTCATTTGAAATTGTCAGCAGTTTTTTTATATTCTTAAACTCATTAAAAAATGTATCTTGACATTTTTTGTATTAGACTCAAAATGATTTAATGGTGTTTAGAACTTTTATTCTCTATTTATTGATTTCTTGCTATGCGCAAGCTCTTCATCTAGAAAGTAGGGTTGATTTACAAACTATAAAAAAAATAGCAGATAATATCGATAAAGCAACTTTAGCTGTATTTGAATCCAATAATTTTGAATTGCCTGAAATTACTGATGATAGCGTTTATTTAAGAC
>DGJT01000001.1 GCA_002387565.1 Akkermansiaceae bacterium UBA4589
TCATTGTTACTTGGGCACGAAGATGAGCAAAAAGATGCTGATGAGGTTACTCAACAGGATTCAAGCGATGGTGATACTGACGATGATGCAGATGACGATACTGACGATGCCACGGATGATGACAATGAGTCTTTAGAAGATGAAGATTCAGAAGGTAGTTCAGAACAAGTAGTGACTCAAAAACAAGAAAAGGCATGAAAAAACTTAATATCAAAGAGGAGCAAATCATTAAGGTACTCATCTTAATCATAGCTATTATTATTTGGTTCACTATCAAGGTGACGATTCAATCTCCTTTGTTTGAGGAGGCTAAGCCTGCTGTGAAAAGCAGTGCTGAGGCTAAAATTTTAGCTGAGTAATTAGATATGAAGGCTAAAACTTACTTTATTGCGGGTACAGATACGGATGTCGGCAAGACTTATATCACCGCGCTTTTAACCAAAGCTCTGCGTCAGCAGGGTATCAATGCTGTGGCTTACAAACCTGTGGCTTGTGGCTCTACTGAGGATGCTCAGCAGTTGTTTGCGGCTTATACTGAGAATCCTATTGAGGGTGTGCCTGTGCTTGATTTAGAGATTGCGGATATTTGTCCTGTGTATTTTCAGTTACCTGCCTCGCCTTATACCGCAATGAAAGTGAGTGGACATGAGGATCAAGCGTCTCAACTCGTACAAGAGATGAATGAGAGTCTGACTTACTTGCAAGAAAACTTTGATGTGGTCCTAGTTGAGGGTGTTGGAGGCTGGGAGGTTCCTCTTATGAAGGATATGAGCATGGCTGATTGGGTGTTTGAGTTGTCACAGCGTTGCACACATCCTTTAGAGATTTTACTAGTAGCAGATAATAAGCTCGGCATGCTCAATCATACCAAGCTTACGACTATGGCAATTAGAGCTAGAGGCTTGGTCTGTCAGTACCTCATCCTCAATTATACCAAGGAAGAATGGAGCTCGGTATGTATTAGTAATCGTGCCGAAATAGGCGATTGGGCAGGGGTTGAATTGCTCAGTGAAGTGATTCATGGACAGGACTATTTGGAGTTGCCTGAGTTATTCTTACAGCAGGTTGCCCAAGTTTAATTCTGTATAGATAATGAATAATCAACTTAGGCGTTGTTCTTTGCTTGATTTTTCATCTAACTCAGCTATTTAATACCTAACATTAATAAAATATGATGGCTCTTAAAATTTGGTTAGACGGTAAGTTAGTAGATGAAGCAGATGCAAAAATATCTGTTTTTGACCATGGATTGCTCTATGGTGATGGCGTTTTTGAAGGTATTCGCTTCTACTCTAACCGTGTGTTTAGATTAGATGAGCACATTCAGCGCCTCTATGATTCAGCTCAAGCTATCTTGCTTAATATCGAGCTTGATGAGAAAGAGCTTAAACAAGCTATCTTTGATACGATCAAGGCTAATGGCCTTAGTGATGGCTATATCCGCCTCGTAGCTACAAGAGGAACAGGTGATTTAGGGCTTAATCCTTACCTCTGTAAAAAGCCGAGTATTTTCATCATCACTTCTAAAATCAGTCTCTATCCAGAAGAGTATTACACCAAAGGTTTAGAAGTAGTTACTTGTTCTACCCGTAGACCAACACCGACATCAATTAGTCCACAGATTAAATCACTCAACTACTTGAGCAATGTACTCGCCCGTGTGGAATCTATGCAAGCAGGTGGCCAAGAAGGTCTGATGCTTAATGAGCAAGGTTATGTGGCTGAATGTACTGGAGATAATATTTTTATTATAAAATCAGGCGTGCTTTATACGCCACTTATTTCTAATGGCGCTCTTGATGGGATTACCCGTCAGGTTATTTTTGAACTAGCTGCTGATTTAGGTTACGAAGTCAAGGAGCAGAGTCTCACTAGATACGACATCTATACTGCAGACGAGTGTTTCCTCACTGGTAGTGCCGCAGAGGTCATCCCTGCTACTAAACTCGACCAGCGTAAGATTGGCACAGGAGAGGCGGGTGAAATAACTAAGCAACTCATTGAAGCGTTTCATAAGCTCACTCAGAGCTCAGGCTCACCTGTAGTTTAAGCTACTAATCATGATGAGGCAGCTTTTGAGAGATTATTTGAGCTCTTGTCGCTTGCCTAACTTGGCCTCTGTGTGGAGTCAGGTTATCTTGGCGTCTTGTCTTGTCTTTTTCTTTAATGATAAGGATTTTCAATTTGCTACGACCTATAGACCTGATTTAAACATGCTCCTCATTACAGGAGCTGTGATGAGTTTACTGTATTTGTACGGTTGCTTGAGTGGTGATTGGTATGATGTTAAGTGGGACAAGCAGCATCAGCCTAGCAGACCTATTCCTAGTGGGCGTATACCACGTCATCATATAGGCTTGTTAGCTTTAATATGCTTGTCTGGGGCTGGTTATTTAGCGACTTATTTGCCAGATAGAGTGTTTGTCTGGGTGACTGCACTGGCACTAGTTATTTCCCTCTACACCTTGTTTCATAAGCGTAATTTTGCTGCTAGGGTAGTTCTGATGGCGGCATGTCGAGCGTTGATTATCCCTGTGAGTGTGTTTACTCAAGTAGAATTGGATGCGTTTTGGGTGACTGTGGCTGGTGTGGCTAGCTTGAGCTTATTTTGTTATATTTTGAGTTTCATGCTGTCTTCAAAGCCTAAGTTTTCTAGATTTTTGCTCGCTTTGTGTGTGATTTTACAAATATTTATTGCGTACTTGTACTTATCAAACCACGCATGGGCTAATGTCAGCCATTGGCTGATTGTGATTGCCTTAACAGGGCTTGCGGTATGGATTCATCGAGCTATCGGTAAACCACAGGGCAAGTTTATTAAATTAAGTTTAGCATGGATGCCTGTCTTTGATTTGGGTGTGGCTGTGAGTGTAGCGCTAGTTAGTGGCTATTATTGGCTTATGGCTGTACCATTTGTGGCTGTTGCTCTATGGTATATTCTGTCAAGGTTGGCCGATGCTGATTAAGTCTATTCTTAATGATGTTAAATGATAAACACGGGCGATTACTCTGGATTCCTCTGCTGTTAGCAGTGGCGTTTTTGCTCGCTGTGGGCCTCATTGCTCTTGCTAGTACCACTTATTGGTCAGAAGCAGGGAGTTACAAAGACTTGATTAAACAAAGTTGCGGTATTGGTATTGGGGTTGTTATTGCTTGGATTTTCTCACGGTTACCACAGGGGTTGTTCTTTTTTAAAAGAGGGTTATTACTCTGGTTTGCCTATATTGGTGTGGTGGCGTTGCTAGTGTGGTGTTTTACCTTTGATCCTATTAATGGTGAGCGTAGATGGGTGCAAATCCCTGGTATAGGTAGTTTCCAGCCGTCTGAGATTGCTAAGTCTGTACTGATGTTGGTGTTAGCTAATTATGCGTTCCTCTATCAAGATAGGCTCAAAGAGTTTAAAACAGGCTATATAGGCACTCATATTATTATGGGGATTATTGTATTACTTATCTTTTTTGAAACCGATATGGGTACAGCCATGTCATTAGGTATTGCGAGCTTGATTATGCTCAATGTGGCTGGCGTCAGGTTGTGGCATATTATGATTTCGGTGATTTTTGGGGTAACTGGCTTGGCTGTGGGAATTAGGCTCGATCCTGGTCGTTTTAACAGGATTATGGCTTTTTTAGATTTAGAAGCTCATAGACAAGGTAGTGGTTATCAGCAGTACAAAGCTCTGGAAGCCTTTCAAAGTGGGCGTATTTTTGGCACAGGCTTAGGTCAGGGCACAGAAAAGCACCAAGTTCCATTTGCGCACACGGATTTCATCTATTCAGCCATTGCCGAAGAAATGGGTATGGTGATGAGTCTAAGTATCTTGCTGGCTTATGCTGTAATTGCCGTCGTTGGTATATTTATTGCGCTCGGCGCTAAGGATATATTCAACCGCTCTTTAGCTGTAGGGCTTACTGCGGTGATTGTGGTGCCAGCTTTTATCAATATTGGCGTAGTGACTGCGAGTCTACCTAACACAGGTCTACCGTTACCGCTCATTAGTTATGGTGGTACCAACCTGGTTCTGACCTTAGCTGCTGTAGGTTTACTGATGAATGTGTTTAGGCATACGAGTTATTTCTCGCGTAGATCTTTACGTAATAAATAGCGAAAGTACTCTGTTTAATCATAGAGCTTTTCAAGGAATTGTTCTGCATTTTTCAGGTGGAGCTCTTGTTTGCTTTCATCCATTTTGTCAAAGGTGTGTACTAGCATCCCAAGGCGAGGGTTAGAGAGAAAGAAATCACGATGGGTGTGCATAAAGCGCCAAAACAAACCATCCCACGTCTTTTGCCAGTCTCCTTTTTTGTAATTACTCATTTTCATTAAGTAGTTAGAGCCTGAAATATAAGGCTTGGTGGCAAATAAACCGCCATCGGCAAATTGACTCATGCCGTAGACATTAGGAACCATGACCCAATCATAGGCGTCGATGAATAGCTCCATAAACCAACGGTAGATTTCATCAGGGTCAAACTCACACAACAACATAAAATTACCAAGTACCATAAGACGCTCTATATGATGAGCGTAACCATCACGTAGCACTTTTTTAATCGTGGTATCAATAGGGGTTATACCTGTAGTGCCATCATAGAAGCTAGAAGGTATAGGACGACTAAAGCCCCAATAGTTGCTAAGGCGTGATTGAGTGCCTTTGCATTCGTACATGCCTCGAATGAATTCACGCCAGCCTATAATTTGCCTGACAAATCCCTCTGTTGAGTTAATCGGCGTATCATTGGCCTCTGCGTGTGCTAGAGCGGCATCTATGACCTCCATAGGGCTTAGGATTCCCACATTGAGCATAGGAGTGAGGACGCTGTGATGTAAGATAGATTCCTCAGAGACAATAGCGTCTTCGTAATCTCCAAAGTCATGAAAACGGTAATCCAAAAACTGTTCCAACCATGCTAGAGCTTGTTTGCGGTGGTAGGCGTAGGGTGGTTGTAAGCTGATTTCTCCCAAATTAGAGCTGAAGTTCTGCTCCACATAATTCACGGCTTCTTCCCAATAATCGTCGGTTTGCGGACGATTAACTGCTGGAGGCTGATTGTTTTTAGGGTATTTCTTGCGATTAGCTACATCATAAGTCCACTTGCCACCTGCAGGGTCACCATCTGGATCCATGAGTAAATCAAGCTTAACGCGCTGTTGCTTGTAAAAAGTAGTCTGAAAAAATGACTTCTTATCAGGTTTAAAGAAACTCTCTAAATCACTGCGAGTATTGATAAATAAAGGATTTTCATACTCTTTAAACTCTATTTTATGATGTTTGAGGCTCTGGGTGAGGTGTTTTTCTAACCAGTTATCTGTGGGGTTGATATAGTTAATATGGGTGATGTCTTGTCCTACTAGTTCCTCAATGAGCGCCTTAATATCACTTGTAGGCTGTGGGCTCTCAATGTAATGAACAGTCAGTCCTTGAGCCCTGAGCTGGTCAGCATGATGACGCATGGAAGCTCGGTGGTAAGCTAATTTGGTTTTATGAAAGTTAAATTGCTTAAAGAACAAATGCTCTTCAACTAGATAAATGGGATTACCAAGCTCGTAGAGCTCATGCTGATTCAAGAGCTGATGTGGAAAAAGTAGGCTAATACTGGACATATAGGCTGTTATTTATTGATAGATTTACGGCTACTACTTGATTTAGTTGGTTTTTTGCTAGGGCGAGCATGGGTGTAAACGATTCTTTTTGACTCTTGTTGCACCAAAGGATGTTTGCGGTGTGCCCATATTTTATCACGGGCTATACGACCACTAGTTTCGATATCTACAATGGGCTTAGGGTAATCCTCACCTAGCTTGATATTAAAGAAGACTTCGTCAAAAGGACTGATTTTCCAAGGTTCATGTATGAATTCAGCAGGGATATCCGCGAGTTCAGGCACCCATTTTTTAATAAACAAGCCTTCTGGGTCATGCTCTTGGGATTGTTTAATAGGGTTGTACATCCTAATGGTGTTAATCCCTGTTGTGCCAGCTTGCATCTGAAATTGAGGGTAATGTATGCCAGGCTCATAATCTAAAAATAAATTAGCTAAATGATAGACTCCAGAGCGCCAATCTTGATCAAAATGGTGACAAAGCATAGAAACCACCATAGCCCGCATTCTAAAGTTAATCCAACCTGTAGCCGCTAAACAGCGCATACAAGCATCCAATAGAGGAATACCTGTCATGCCTGTTTTCCAAGCCTTAACCAGTTCAGGGTTTAGTGAACGCTCTAGGAGTTCATAGCCTCGGTTGATACATTCTGTTTCATAGCGGCACTCGACCTCAAACTTCTGAATAAAGTGACAATGCCACTTAAGACGAGTGATAATACCAGAAAAAGCGCGTTTATTGGTCGCAAAATTAGGGTGATTAGCAATATGAGACACAGATTGCTTGATACTGATATTGCCCCAAGCAAGGTAAGGGGACAATCGACCGCAAGAAGTTCTGCTCTGAGTAGGCTTAGAGATGTGTCTATGGTAGTTTTTGCCTCTTTCTTTGGTGAATGAGCGCAGGTACTGCCATGCTCTCGATTCTCCAGCTGGCTGAAACAATTCAGGGTAATCCTCAAGCTCATTGATGAATTGAGTTGATAAGGTAAAAGGATGTGCAAAATCTACAGTAGCTAACTGCATGTCGTAGGTATTATGTATGATGGGCTCTGCCATGGTTTGATACCATTGCTTATCCCAGCCTTCACGGTGTGAAATACCTCTGACGATGCCGTCTCTTTTGAACTCGTGCCAATGAACTCGGTGTTTTCTGAGTAATTGAGCTATGGCTTTATCTCTATTCCAGGTGAGTTGGATGCCGCTTTCTTGGTAGGAGAAGACTTGTTGTACCTCATAATGCTTCAAACAGTAGTCAAAAACCTCAACAGCATCGGCATGACACATATCTACTCGTCGCTGGCAATTCTGCAAACTCTTGTTCATGTCGAGCACACTATGATAGCAAAACTGTAAATGCCTAAGAGAGGTATCAGGATGCTCAATTAAGCTTGGCTCAAATAAAAAAAGGATTAAGTAGGGGAGGCCGGCCTGTTCTGCCGCCGCCAGTGCAGCGTGGTCCTGTACCCTCAAGTCACGCTTAAGCCAGACAATATTAATGGCTGGTTTAGCAGTTTTTGTTATAGAGTCAGGGCTAGAAGGCATATGGCTAAATTGATTTTCTATTAAGAAGCTGTTTGTTTGAGCTCTTTTTTGACCTTTTTCCAAAAAGCAAAAAACGAAGGGTAGTACCCCGTCACACTTGACATCCAGTCTCTGCGCTCTTGTTGCCCTAGGTAATGTTGATTGAGAGGGTGCTCTTTGTATTTAATAAGCTCAGTTTCTAGGTGGTGTTTACTCACTAAATCGGCAAAATTGCCTACATAAACCTGAATATCAGGAATATTTTCTGCTAAACTCAGCATAAAGTCGATACACTGTTGGCTAACTGGGTATTGGGCAAAATGCTCTGGTTCAATAAGTAAGATTCGATTAGCGCTCAATTCACTGTGCCACATAGGGTCAAGGTTGTAATAGTTGTAAATTAAGCTTGGTTTGAGATTATCGATGACCAAAGGCTGAGTCATTGGAGGTAATGGGGTCTCTAATTCAGGGATTGTGGTGAGCTCTAACTCATTAGGGCAGCTAATAGTAGCTAATTTTTCATAACTGATATCAAGGTATGAGCCTGTTTGTGCCGTTTGAGATGAATGGGTGTATTTATTGATGTTTTGTTGATTGGCTATGTAGGTTTTATGACTATTACTCCCAGCGACCCACTGCCAACTCAGGGCATTACTCGCCCAATCGCCATCGAGCAAGTGGTAATACATCCATTGTGCAGGCTTGTACCAATGGCTACCGCTCACGTGACAACTGAGCATAGCCGTATACATACGTAGATGGTTATGCATGTAACCCGTAGTATAAAGCTCTTGTATAGCTGAATCTATAGCATCAATCCCTGTTTTAGCCGTGATAATAGACTCACTGAGCTCTTGATGCGTGACTCTGGGCTGTGGGCGCTTTAAATCTTGGTTAATTAGAGAGCCTTTCGCTATCCAAATTTGTTGCCAGTAGTCTCTCCATGCCAGTTCTTGGACAAATTTCTCAACGCTAGAGTCCGCATAACCCATTTTAACAACCGCTTGATACACTTGACGTGTAGAAATAACACCTCGCGAGATATAAGGTGAGAGGTAAGTCACATCACCATCTATAAAATTACGGTTTTTGCCGTAAGCAACAGGCTTAATGGCTGCAATCCTATCTAAAATAGCACTGTACTGAGTGGGGAACTTCATAAAATAATCTTGGCATCTATTAAATCTTGGAACATGAGGATATTCTGCTCAGACAAGGTTTGGTACTGAGTAGTTGTAAAATAGAAAAGCTCATGATCACCACCTGTATTAACTCTATCTATCAGCTCTAGCTTTAAATAAGCGCAGGCATTGGCTAATACAGCGTAGTCCTTCCAATAATCTAAGTGTAGGTGCTTTTCTAACCATGCTTGCTTATCAATTTTTAATCCAGATTGCTTACCTAGCTTGCGAACTAAGCTCATTTGATCTTGGTGGAGTAATTGCAAGACACAGGTCGGTTGTACCTCTAGATTAACCAATGTTTGAGTGTCGTAATAAACAGCTACCGCGTACTGCTTAGGTTGCATGCTAATCGCTGTCACATAGGTACAGATATTCATGTTTAGCCTACCTTTAGCGTAAGTAGCTAGGCTGTAGACTGGGCTATTTACAATATTCCAAGGGCGACGCATCTTATGTGTTGAAGGCTAGATTCTTATTATTCTAACCTTTGATAGCTGTCATACCGCCATCAACGTGCAAGATTTCACCTGTCATCCAAGAAGATTGCTCAGATAGCAAGAATAGCGCAGCATTAGCCATATCTTGGGCTGTACCTAAACGCTTAAGCGGGTATTTAGAGCCCATAGCCTCGCGTTTGGCATCATTATCGAGGAATTTAGCTGCTAATGGGGTATCTGTAAGTGCAGGAGCAATAGCGTTAAATCTCACAGTAGGAGCAAATTCAGCAGCTAGAGCTCTAGTTAAACCCTCAATAGCGCCTTTTGAAGCTGAAACTTGTGAATGAAAGTTAAAGCCAGATTGCATAGCCACCGTAGAAAACAAGACTACAGAAGCGTTAGATGATTTTTTAAGTGCCGGTAAGGCGGCTTGGATGATTTTGACGGCTCCAACCACTTGTAAGTTATAATCAGCGGTAAAGTCCTCAGGCTTGATGCGGTTAAAAGGAGCTAAATTAATACTACCAGGGCAATAAACCAAGCCATCTAAGTCATCAGGGATGAAATCAGTCTCAAAATCACTGGTGACATCTAGAGGTAAGTAGGTGATATTATCGTTATTCTCTGATGACGTTTGATTATAAGTAGCTATGACTTGGTGGCCTGATGAGGCTAATTGCTCTGTTATAGCTCTGCCCATGCCTGTTGAACCGCCAATAATTAGGTATTTTTTCATGATAAATAGATAAATAAGTAGTTAAATAACAAACGTTACTCAACCTAGATTAAGTCTTGATAATTGGACCCTAATTCATACTTTTTCGATTTAAGCGCTTCACCATGGGATATGATAAATCCTTGTTTGAGCCATTCTTGGCAATAATTCAGCGCCGTACGACGGTGTACACCCAATAAATCAGCCATTTCTTTAGTCGTCACAAAGCGGCTTTTAGCAAATAGGCCCAATACTTTGCGTTGCTTGCTGTCTAGAGCTTTGAGGACGACTTTTTTGTGCTCTCCCGTTGATTTGCTTAATTGTAATACCTCAATTGCGCTCAAAGCTAGAGTAGAACTGATGGCTCGTGTGTAGTACTCAATCCAAGCAGTGAGGTTAATTTGGTTTAAATCTAACTCATAAGAGCCATAACTACCTATTTTAAGCGGCTTTAGGCTTTCTTGGTAATGTGTGTGCCAATATTCGTTAAAGCAGCAGAAAAACGCAGAATTAACGCCTATTTTTTTGAACAGGTAATAAGGCATAAGGCGCGCCACTGATTCTGCACAGCCAAAATCATCAAAATAAGGTTGTATATGTACCCATTGGTAATGAGCTATAGCCATGATAACAACAGGGTGTAGCTTCTGCTTGCTGATCTGCTCATTCATCCATTCAACCCAATCCATTAGATAAGAGTTGATTCTACTATGTTCAGCAGGGAAATAATCTAACTCTTTAGATAGTGGATTTACAATGGTGCTAGCCCCATTACGATAAGGCACTGTCGCTTGCTGAGCGTACTGGCTCCAGCTATGGAGCTCCTTTAACTCTTCGATAGTGACTAGCTTTTCTAAAGGCTGATAATAGATTTGTTCAATACTCCAATGGTAGGCTTGCAAGCGTTTATATTGACTATGCGAGTCATCGAGCTCGATATTTCCACTCGTTAAACGCTCGATATTAGCAAGAGAAAGAGGGGTGTCACGCAATTGAGCCTCGTAATAGGTACTTAATACGGCCTTTTTTTTGAATAAATCTTGTGCAGCTGTTTCTGGTAATTGCAGTTCTTTGAGCCAATCCAAACTCGCATCAATCAAATCTAATTGTGATTTGATGCTGTTACTTTCTTGGAAATAAGGATTAAAGCCACTCATGCTTTTAATCTAGCAGAGTAGGGGGAACATGTCCATATTTATCACATTTTTTCTATTAAAGCTAAAAGCTTTCTATTAAAATTACTTTCTAATAAAATAAAAACAATTAAAACTATATAAAGTAATGATTATTTGATTATTTTAATGGAATATTTAAATGTATATTCCATATATTAAATTCTAATAAATAGGTGTTTATTTCGCATAAAATTCTAATTAATAAAATTTAATAGAATTTGTAATTTAGGTTGAAATTGATAATTTCTTTATGTTTTTATTAGAATTATTTATATGGAATTTTCCTTTCCAATAAAAATAAGTCTTTCACTTTATTGCTTAATCATTACTTAGTTTGTAATGTTAGTAGTATTTAAGTGCTTGACAAAAACGCTAAAACGGCTATTAATATGGCTCGATTTTACTACTATTATGTCTAGTTTACCTCCTACATCTCCTTTTAGTCCTGAGATTAAGTCTCATATAGAGGCGCTAATTAGCCAACTATCAACTGAACAGAAGTTTTGGTTGAGCGGCTTTCTAGCAAGCATGCCTGCTGGTTCAGGTGCTGCAACTCCTGCTGCGTCTACTGAAAAAACACCAATCACTGTGCTTTATGGCACAGAATCAGGTAACGCAGAAAGTCTCGCTGACAGAGCGGCAAAAACAGCTAAACAAAAAGGTTTCAAGCCAACTGTAGTGAATATGTCTGATATCAGCCCTAAAGAGCTTGAAAAATCTAAGAACCTATTAGTGCTTGTAAGTACTTGGGGTGATGGTGATCCACCTGAGGCTGCTGAGGAATTTTGCGCTAGCTTATTTAAAGATAGTTTTGATTACTCTAAGCTCAATTTCAGTGTTTGTGCATTAGGTGACACTTCTTACGAACTCTTTTGTGCCACAGGATTAGGCGTAGATAAACGTCTTGAAGAACTTGGTGGCACACGCCTTAGTGATTGTGCGACTTGTGATGTTGATTTTGAAGAAGAATATGAAGCTTGGTCTACCAAGGTATGGGATGTGCTCGCCTCACAAGCTACAGCGGTAGCTCCTGCGGCTGAATTTAGCCTGCCTACAGGCTTTGGTGCAGCTACTGTCTATGACAAGAAGAATCCTTTCCCTGCTGAGCTTACAGACAAAGTGCTCTTAAACTCTCCTCAATCAGAAAAAGAGACGTGGCATTACGAAATTTCACTCGAAGGTTCAGGCCTCACTTACGAAGTAGGTGATGCATTGGCTGTGATTCCTCACAATGACAAAGCCATGGTTGATGCTGTACTCGCGGCAACAGGGCTTAAGTTTGATGAGCCAGTTACCCTTAAGAAAGCAGGTGATTGCACTTTGGAAGTCGCACTCACTCAGCATTTAGACATCACAGCCCTTTCTAAAAATGTGGTTAAAAAGTATCAAGCGCTTACTGGTTCTGCTGAATTAGAGGTTTTACTCAGTGATGCCAGCAAGGATAAGTACCGTGAATTTGTGGATGGTAGAGAAATCATTGATTTATTAGAGCTCTACCCATCTGACGCTATCACAGCCCAAGGCTTAGTAGATGTGTTCCGTGGTCTTCCTCCTCGCTTGTATTCTATTGCTTCTAGTATCAAGGCTCATCCAGATGAAGTTCATCTTACTGTAGCCTCAGTACGTTACGAAACCCAAGGCAAAGAGCGTAAGGGTGTAGCCTCTACCTTCCTTGCTGACGATTTAAACGTCGGTGACAAGGTTTCTGTCTATGTGCATACCAACAAGAACTTTAGACTACCTACAGACAATAATGCTCCTATGATCATGGTTGGACCTGGTACAGGTGTGGCTCCATTCAGAGCTTTTGTCGAAGAGCGTGCTGAAATCGGTGCAGAAGGCAAGAACTGGCTTATTTTTGGAGATCAACGCTACTTGCATGACTTCCTCTATCAGCTTGAGTGGCAAGATGCCCTTAAATCAGGTAGCTTGAGCAGACTTGATGTGGCTTTCTCTCGTGATCAACCTAATAAGCGTTATGTGCAACACGTGATGCTTGAGCAGGCAGCTGATATTTATGCTTACTTGCAAGAGGGTGGTTATTTCTACGTCTGTGGTGATGCTTCACGCATGGCCGACGATGTGCATAACGCACTCTTACAAATTGTAGAGCAAGAGGGCAAACTCAGCGCAGAGCAAGCAGCCGAATACCTCTCTCAACTCAAAAAAGACAAGCGTTACCAACGTGACGTCTATTAATCCTTTCAAAAATAACAACCTAAATTCCTAAAACCTTTACTTTATTTCTATTATGTCAGAAGAAATTAAATTAGCTGCTAATGAGTATATTAAAACTCGTAGTGATTATCTACGTGGTACTCTAGCAGAAGAGCTCAGCGACTTGAGCACAGGCGCTATCACTGAAGACAGTCAACAATTGATTAAATTCCATGGTTCTTACATGCAAGACGACCGTGATATGCGTCCTACTCGCCGTAAGCACAAGTTAGACAAGGCTTACAGCTTCATGATTCGTATCCGTGTTCCAGGTGGTGTATCTACATCTGCACAGTGGATTGAAATGGACAGATTGGCTGATACTTACGGTAATCAAGACTTTAAACTCACAACCCGTCAGGCTTATCAGCTCCACGGCATCATCAAATCTAACCTTAAACAAACGATTAAGGATATTAACTCAGTAGCGATGGACACCATTGCTGCCTGTGGTGATGTGAACCGTAACGTGATGTGTACGCCTAACCCTTATTTATCTGAGGTACACGCTACATCATTGAAAATTTCTCAAGATATCAGTGATCATTTGACGCCACAAACTGGGGCTTATCACGAAATCTGGCTTGATGGTGAAAAAGTAGAGAGCTCAAAAGAAGAAGTAGAGCCTATCTACGGCAAAACTTACCTACCACGTAAATTCAAAATCGCCGTGGCTGTGCCTCCGCATAATGACGTAGACATCTACGCCAACGACCTTTCATTTATCGCTATTGAAAAAGACGGCAAGTGCATCGGCTTCAATGTCGCTGTAGGTGGTGGTATGGGTACGACTCATGGTGATGTTAAAACATTCCCACGTGCTGCTGACATCATTGGTTTTTGTACAGTAGAACAAGCGGTAGACGTCGCTGAAAAAGTAGTGCTCGTCCAACGTGACTTTGGTTGTCGTACAGAGCGTAAGCACGCTCGTCTCAAGTACACAGTAGAGGATTACGGTGCTGATTGGTTCAGAGCCAAGACGGAGGAATACCTCGGCTACAAGCTTGAAGACGAAAAACCTTACGAATTTACCAGTAACGGTGATACTTACGGTTGGATGAAAGATGACAGCGGTAATTACCATTTCTGTTTCTTCATCGAAGGTGGACGTGTTATCGACACTCCTAATTATCAGCTTAAAACTGGTCTTTTAGAAATCGCCAAGGCCCATGCAGATATTGAATTTAGACTTACAGCTAACCAAAACGTGCTTATTTCTAATATCGACGAAGCTAAAAAAGCTCAGATTCAAACCCTTATCGATCAATACAAACTCGAAGATGGTAGTACACACACAGCATTACGCCGTTCAGCTATTGCTTGTGTGGCTCTGCCAACTTGTGCCTTAGCCCTTGCTGAGAGTGAGCGTTACTTACCAGGTCTTATTGACAAGTTTGATCCTATTCTCAAGCGTCTTGGCTTAGAAGATGAATCTATCACGATTAGAATGACAGGTTGCCCTAACGGTTGTGGTCGTCCATTCTTAGGTGAAATCGCCTTTGTCGGACGTGGACCAGACAAGTACAACGTCTACCTTGGTGCAGGACATGATGGTCAACGCTTGAACAAACTCTACCGTGAGGCAGTTCCTGGTGATGACATTATCCCTCTCATCGAGCCATTACTCGAGGATTATGCCGCAGAGAAAGAAGAAGGTGAGCACTTTGGTGACTTTGTGATTCGTAAGAACTACATCGCTGCCACACTTAGAGGTGCTGACTTCCATGACAATATCGCTCCAGAAGCCTTTGCTAAATAAAAGCCTCTAGCCTAGCTACAGCTATTCCTAGCTCTTTCAACTCTTTTATGAGTACTCAAACCCAGACCAACTTAGTAGACCTCAACCTCTCCTTGCAGGACATTAAAGCAGGTGAGCGCATTGCTCGCCTCTATGAAGTCTATGGAGAGAACCTCGTTGCGTCTACTAGTTTTGGCTTGCAGGCAGCTGTCATGCTCCAACTTTTGCATGATTACGCACCTAAAGTGCCTGTCATCTTTATCGATACTGGCTACTTATTCAAAGAAACCTACAAATACGCCAAACAGCTCAAGGCCGCTTACCCTCTGGATTATCATACTTATTACCCAGCTATAGCCCCTGCAGCACAAGAAGCCAAATACGGCAAACTCTGGGAGCAAGGAGAGGATGGTAATCAGCAATACGCGCTCATCAACAAGATTGAGCCCATGAACCGAGCTCTAAGCGAGCTCAACGCCCAAGTATGGATCAGTGGACTACGCCGTGAACATTCTAGCACTAGAGCCACACGCAGCATCATCGAACAACAGCGTAACACCGTCAAAGCCTATCCTATCTTAGACTGGTCAGATGCCCAAGTAGACGCCTTCTTTGCCATCAACGACCTCCCTGAACACCCACTCAAAGCCGAGGGCTACGTCACCATGGGTGACTGGCACTCAACCGAAAAACCCAAAAAAGAAGGGGACAAAGAATCCACCCGATTTGGTGGAGAGAAGTATGAATGTGGGTTGCATTTGGACTCAGGAAACCAGGATTTTCAGATTTAAAGGAGCTCTTTTTGCGAGAATAACTGCTTCTTAAAACTGCCGTGGTGCTCGAGTAGCATTTTTCTACACTGCGCGCCACGTTTTTATTCATCAGCTATTCTCATCAAAAACCGTCATTGAGTTTTTTACTCAATGACTTAGCTCCCTTTAAATTATGAAAATAGAAACGGGACGAACAATTACGAGTGAATAACGAGTAATTTTAGACCTTAGTTTGCGTAGCAAATGGCGAATAGCCATCAAAAGCCCCCTTGAGCGACAGCTCGAATAGAGCTGGGCTCATCAAATTAACATCTAAACTACCTAGGTCTTAATTAGAGGGAATATTCCTGCGCTGCCTTTTCTCATCAAAAATAACTCATTTTCTGAGCTACAGATTAAATTTTGATAGAATCTAACTATATTAATCTCAGTCTTAATTAGAGGTAATCTATTCTCATCAAAAACCGTCATTGAGTTTTTTACTCAATGACTTAGCTCCCTTTAAATCCTGAAAATATTATAAATATAAAAATGAACGAAAATTTTATTATAGAATTGGGCATACTTTTTTGCTCAATTTTTGTGTGGTTTTACTTGTGTCATAAAATGTTTAAAGCTCTTCGCTTAAGACACCCTGATAAATATGAGTCAATGGGCAGCCCTAGCCTCATAATGAATAATACATTATCAAACACTATTTCATTTATAAAGTTTCTGATTAAAAGGGAATGGCAAGAACTCAATGATTCTAGTATCACCTCGCTAGGCAAGGGTATGCTCACTTTCCTTATCATTTACTTGTTATTTTATCATTATTTATTGATTAACTTTCTTTTTAGTATAGACACTGCAGCAGGATAAAGTTGACTGTGATATTGACGACTTTCTCTCAACTCAATAAATACAGTCTAACCCTCAATTCCTTTGCTGGTGTCTACCGTGGCGTTGAGTGAGCCGAGGAGGTTGTAGAGGCTAAAGAAGGTTTTGTTGAGGTAGAGGGCGTCTGCGTTGCCTCTAGCGGTGCTGAGTTGCTTGAGCTCTTGGTCTAGGCGGTTACGCTCGCCAAAGGCGGCTAGTTCCTCAAAATAGCTTTCATCACCAAAATTAAAGGTTTTTGAGGCAAAGGGACGGGCGAGGAGTTCGCTGGCTTCGCGCATGAGGCTGACGAGACGGTTGACTTCCTCCGGCTTATCGCTAGGTAAGAGGATTTGGATGTCATAGAGAGCTTGGGTAAATATAGCGTCATCTAGGTAGACCTCTGGATCCATGAGCTTGAAGTATTCTTGGTAGAATTGAGGCGTGATGGTTTTTACACAACCAAAATCAAGCACCCATAGTTCGTCATTGAGGACTTTGAAGTTACCAGGGTGTGGATCAGCATGAAATACGAGTAATTCATGGATTTGATGTGCGTAGAAGTCCCATAGGGTTTGTCCTATATGATTGCGTTCTGCCTTAGTGGCGTCAGATTCGATGTATTGATCAAATAGGAGTCCATCTACCCATTGCATGGTTAGAATGCGTTTGGTGGAAAGCTCAGGGTAATACTGCGGGAATTTGGTGTTAGGTAGGTCTTTGGATTTTTCTACCAGCTCCATTGAGCTGTTGAGCTCAAATTCATAGTCGGTTTCCTCGCTGAGTCTGGCTTTGACTTCCTTGAGGTAGGGCTCAATGGTTTTTGAATTGAGCTTAAACAGGCGCATGGCAATCGGTTTGACGATGGCTAAATCACTGTTGAGACTCTGAGCGACACCTGGGTACTGA
>DGJT01000060.1 GCA_002387565.1 Akkermansiaceae bacterium UBA4589
TAAATTATAGGGAGCTTGGGTGTAGTGTTTCCAATATTTCTCATCACAAACCATGGGGCTATGTGGAGCATTAGTACTGATATAAGTAAAGAATGGTTTACCCAATTCTAATTGAGCTTTCATGAAACTTTTGGCTTCATTGAAAAAAATGTCGGTACAGTAACCTTCGTACTTACG
Source organism: Akkermansiaceae bacterium UBA4589 (assembly GCA_002387565.1). Taxonomy (GTDB): domain Bacteria; phylum Verrucomicrobiota; class Verrucomicrobiia; order Verrucomicrobiales; family Akkermansiaceae; genus UBA4581. The sequence goes on from DGJT01000060.1 coordinate 178, forward strand.
AGGGACCCCATTATGAAAATACGTATCATCAAAATAGGAGTTATTCCAATAATCAGGAGTCTGACCTACGCCTCCTCCTCCATGACGAACTACCTCATCAAAACCTCTATCTTCTGGACGGTAAGGATAATTATCACCCAAATGCCATTTACCAAAATGCCCTGAAGCATATCCGTTTTCACCAAACACTTCAGCTAACGTTTTTTCGCCTTGAAATAACATTGAGCGCCCCATAATAGTATGCCATGGTCCAGCACGATTTGTCCAATGCCCACTCATTAAGGCTCCTCTAGTCGGTGCACAGGTTGAACTCACATGAAAGTCTGTGAACCTTAAGCTCTCTGAATGCAGTTTATCAAGGGAAGGTGTTTTGATAATTTCATTACCATGGCAAGCTAGATCTCCATATCCCTGATCATCCGTAATGACTAAAATCACATTAGGGTGAGTAGCCATAGCTAAAGATAAAAATGACAAACAACAGATGAGTATAAAGTGATTTTTCATGATGCAAATATAAGAATATTAATTCAATTTAAAAGATTTTTATATGTTTATTTTGATTTTTTTAATGCCTCCAATGCATTGGCAGGAGAAATAAGCCCTTCCATGAGTATAGCAGGCTTTGATGAATCCAGTGGGTATACCAAATTGACAGGGATACTCTTGCGTCCACCGATACGGTATAAGTCTTGGCTTGTTGCCTCATCACCTGCAGTCATATCGACTTTGATTAGTCTTACATCATTTTGCTTAATCCATTGAATAACAGATTCATCGTTAAAGATACGTTGTTTATTAAATTGGCAAGTCGCACACCAAGTAGCCGTATAATCCACCCATATAATTTGAGGTTTCTCTTGCTGTATTTGTTCTATTTTACCCGGGTACCAAGGCTCCCACTGTAGCTCACCTTGGCTGACTGGCTGAGGCGTCTCTACTACTTTTAATGCTGGTTCTTGCAAGCTCGCCCAATAACTAAGACCTAGCGTTATACTTGCTAAAATAACTATAACTAAAGCACTTTGAGGCATTTTAAATTTACCTATTTGAGACTTTCCATAGTACCATGCCAAAACGGATAGTGCTACTATCGCTATAACAAGATATATCAAGCCACTATTACCTGTAAGCTTCCAGAAGGTCCAAGCAAAGAAAATCACCGCCCCCCACATACCTACACTGAGTATGTGCTTAAAGTGTAGCATCCATTTACCCGGTCTAGGCATAAAATTGAGATGCCCTGGGAAAATAGAAAACCATAGATAAGGAGCCGCAATACCTAAGGCAAACATACCAAACAAACCAAGCAAGGACAACATAGGCTGACCTAAGGCATACGCCATCAATGGCCCCAAGAATGGACCACTACAAGGTGTCGCCACCAAGGTCATAAGAACCCCAGAAAAGAAAGACCCTGCATAACCAGACTTAGATTGCTGTTTAGCTCCTAAGCTAGTTAATTTGACCCCCATCTCAAATAGACCCATTAAATTCAGTCCTAATAAGGCAAATAAAATAATCAAAACAGCGACAACGATAGGCTCAGATAATTGTTGCCCCCAACTAAAGTTACTTCCTAAAGAAGCCACAATAATAGCCAATACCCACATCGACAAAAGGACTCCCAAGGTAAATGTCAACCCATGAGCACGAATCTTAGATTTAGACTCACCTGCCTGATCGACAAATCCCATAACCTTAAGGCTCAAAATAGGGAAAACACAGGGCATAAGATTGAGAATCAAACCTGCCACAAAAATAAGTAGCCACGCTTGGATACCTCCTGTTACTTCATTAGATGAAGCCAGTAACGGTACAAAATTAATCGGCTGTTGAGCATCGTAAGCTTGAGCAGCGATTGCTTTTATTTCATTAAAATTTACGGAGTCACTCTCTGCCGTATTGTTTTCCTCTTTGATTTCGTTAGCTGGTGCAGCAACTTCAGAAGATAATTGGTATTGCAATAGTACTCCTTCTTTCAACTCGTCACTCACCAAGATAGCTTCGAATTGAGACGGAGCTATAGCCCCCTCTTTGATCGGCGCTATAATTTGCCAGCCTTGTTCTGCCTGACTCACCTCAATCGCTTGCTGAGCATCTACCCAATTAGCCGCCTCATACAACTCAACTGATGCTAAATTTTTAGCTATTTTCTGATTAGTTGCAATGACTAGTGTTGCCTGCTGATCTGCAACCTTGATTTCATCGAGCTTAATATCTGCTGGTTCGAGTGGTAACTTTTTGACAGCTTGTTGCTTGAGCGATTGAAAGCTCTCATCAACCACCACTTCACTAGGGTTGACGATACTGAGGTTTTTCTCAATGATAAATCCCTGACGGCTCATCGGTTCAAAAACGCAGCTCTGATCATCACAGACCTGCCAGCGAGCACCACCTTTGATTGCTAAATTCTCTGCTGAATAATCGGCTGGAATATTAAGAGTATAGATAAATAACTGGCGGCCTTCATAACCATAATTCATCATCCCAAACTGCTCCCAACGCTTAGGGGTGGGCCATTTCTGTGGCTCTACGGTCACCCCTTGAGGTAATTCCCATTTAACCGCTAGAGGTCTACCTACAGCTCCTGGGTTCACATAGTAACTATGAAAGGTAGGTTGATGCTCAATCTCTAAAATCAACTCATACTGAGTACCTGCAGCTACAGTGTCGCCCTGTGTGTGCCATTCATAACGACTTTGAGCTGTCACTACAGAATAAGCAGCCGTAATAATAGCCCAAAAAATAATAAAAAAGGTTTTCAACATATGTAGATAACGAAACTAGTCTAGGTTATTAGCAAAAAAATATTTATAAACCTAGTTTAAAGATACTATTAAAAAGAAAAAAGCCCTCTAGTTGATTAGCTAGAGGGCTTTTTTATGATGTAAAGGATACTAATTAACCTTTAAAAGCAGCAATGAGTGCTGTCAATGTAGCTTTAGCATCACCGTAAATCATACGAGTGTTTTCTCTGAAAAAAAGTGAATTTTCAAGACCTGAGAAACCAGCTCCTTTACCACGTTTTAAGACAAACACAGTTTTGGCTTCGTGAGTATTGATAATAGGCATACCATAAATAGGGCTTGTTTCATCATCAGCAGCTGATGGGTTAACCACATCATTAGCTCCAATCACAATCGCCACATCTACCATTTCCATAGTTGGGTTGACATCGTCCATTTCATGGAGTTGTTCATACGGCACATCGGCTTCTGCAAGCAAGACGTTCATGTGGCCTGGCATTCTACCTGCTACAGGATGAATACAGTACCTAACTTCGGTACCATTGGCTTCCAAAATTTCTCCTAACTCTTTAGCGGCATGCTGAGCTTGTGCTACTGCCATGCCATAACCTGGAACAACCACCACCTGCTGAGCTGCTTCTAAAACATAATAAGCGTCTTCAGGTGTGATACCTTTCATTTCACCTTCTACAATAGCTCCTGTTTTACTTGAAGCTACGCTAAATCCACCGAATAATACATTGGATAACGTACGGTTCATTGCCTTACACATAATTACGGTAAGGATAAGTCCGCTCGTTCCAACTAAACAACCTGCCACAATAAGCACGTTATTCACAATCACAAAACCAGCAGCACAAGCGGCAAGACCTGAGCAACTATTAAGCAAGGAAATCACAACTGGCATGTCTCCACCACCAATAGGGATAACAGCCAAGAAACCTAAAATAAGCGCTAGACCAAGAGTGATATAAAAAGCGATTCCAATACCCATTGTCATCCAAATAACACCACTTGCAATAATAGCCAATGCGATAAATATATTGAGCCACTTCATCCCAGGAAAAGCTATAGAACGGCCTGGCATTTTACCTGAAAGCTTTAAATAGGCTACTTTTGAACCAATGAAGGTTACTGAGCCAATCCAGACAGTGAGCAAAATAGAGATGGAAGCAAGGCTAGTTAAATTACCTGTGCTTTTGACCTCTGCCCAACCTACAAGTAAACTGGCAAGACCTCCAAATCCGTTAAATAGAGCTACTAGCTCTGGCATTTCGGTTAATGCGACACGCTTAGCAGCCACAACACCGATCACTGCACCTATAAAGATACCTACAGCTATCCAACCAAAGGAAATCACTTCCTGATTCCACAAGGTGACTACTACAGCTAATAACATTGCCCATGCTGACAATAGGTTACCTTTTCTAGCTGTATCAGCATTACCCATCATTTTGATACCCAAAATGAACATGACCGAAGCCACAACATACACTATCTCAATCCACTGATTCATAATAAATGATATAATTAAAATTAAAAATGCTGACTCACTTAGCTGTCCTTCTTTTTGAACATCCCCAACATTCTATCAGTGACTAAATAGCCGCCAACCACATTAATAGTGGCCAAAATAACAGCCGCAAGACCTAACCAAGTCGCATAAGATCCGCCCCAGCCCTCTATTGAGCCTGTAGCAAACAGAGCTCCAACAAGTGTAATCCCACTAATGGCATTAGAGCCTGACATGAGTGGCGTGTGTAATTGAGAAGGAACTTTAGCAATGAGTTCGAAACCCAAAAATGCAGCCAAAGTAAAAACAAGTAATAAATAAATAGACATAACTAATAAATAAAAAGAATGATGAATTAAGCTTTAAACTGCTCGTGTACAATAGCACCACCAGTTGTTATAAGACAGCCCTTGAGGATATCATCCTGCTCTTCAGACTGTAATTGAATTTGTGTGTTTGCCAACCATGTGCTCGTTTCTTTGTCCCAAAAATGGTTGAAGAAATGCTCGATATTACTAGCAAACATAGAGCTTGCATCTCGAGAGACAAAGTTTTCAAATTTATGGTAACCCAGTAAGGTCACACCATTTTCTGTCGTGACAACCTCATCAGCCACGACACCTTCGACATTACCGCCTCCTTCTGCTGCTAAATCAGCAATGACTGAGCCAGCTTTCATTTGAGCCACCACTTCTTTTTTAATAAGAATAGGTGGTTTGCGGCCAAAGACTTTGGCTGTGGTAATCACAATATCTGAATCTATACAAACAGCGGCTTGAGCCTCTTGTTGCTTAGCAATTTGCTCTGGAGTGAGTTGCTTAGCGTAACCTTGGTCAGTAGATCCTGTTTCCCCTAAATCAATACGTAGAGCTTTAGCTCCGAGTGACTCAGCTTGTTCCAAGGCTTCTTCACGCACATCAAAAGCAGTGACTCTAGCTCCGAGTCGTTTAGCTGTAGCAATCGCTTGCAAACCAGCAACCCCAATACCTAAGACAAAAACTTTAGCTGGAGACAGCGTTCCTGCTGGGGTCATCATCATTGGTAAAATTCCTGAAAAATAATCAGTGGCTTTTACTACTGACATATAACCAGCTAAATTAGCTTGTGAGCTAATCACATCCATTTTCTGAGCCAACGTCGTACGTGGCATCATCTCCAAACTAACAGCATTTATCCCTTGTTGTGCCAAAGCTGCTAAGACATCTGCATTCGCCCAAGGGTTGAGGAGACTTACATGCCAGGCACCTTTTTTCATTAAGGATACTTCATCCACACTTGGTGCTAAAACTCTGATCACTATATCAGCAATTTTGATGCCTTCCTCTCTAGACTGAATAGTTGCACCCACCTGAGTGTAGGCTGTATCAGGAAAACTACTCTGTTCTCCCAAGCCTGATTCTATAGCTACCTCGATACCTTTATCAATAAATTTCTTAGCGGATACAGGTGTGAGAGCGGCTCTTGATTCTTGTTCTTTAACTGCAAAAAGTTTCATATTTACTAAATGAGTCCGCAAACTAGTCTAAACAATCTGACTCGTCAAACTATTTCTAGATGAGTCTACAATATTTACAGTGTAGTTTTATTTATAACCGCACTTATAAAGCTAGATGATACTTATAATTTTGTTGAATTATTCAGTATTTTAAATTTGTGCTTCCAACTTACTTTTAATAAGTCAGCTAATTCTGGCACACTATAATCGTCAACTATGTCTTTTTCTGGAAACAAATCATGGCCAACTGTTTCTAGTAAAACCGCTTCAGTTTTTTGAAAATCAGCATAACTTTGATTTTTTTCTAAATTCGCGATTAGCAAATCTAGTTTTTCTTTGAGTAGTTCTTGTTTGTTAATTTTGCCACCGACAAACTCGGCGTTTGCTTGTTTATAAAGCTTGTCTTGATTAGAGCTGTAATCGAGCACAATACCTAATGATTCTTCAGCATGCAAAGCACGAGCTAAACTAATATGCACTTGGGCGCTTACAGCTCTAGCCAAGACTTGCGCTTCATAAGATTCGACCAATTTTTTAAGCTCAACTGTTTTTAATTTCTTAGGAGCTTTAAGAATATTAAATAAATTCCAGCTAGTATTAATACCGCTCTGCATCCAACTTTGATTCACTAAAAATGCATTACTTGAGGCTGTATTACTGGCAGTTAATTTAAGGTTAGGCAGCATCTCAAGGAAAATTCCCTTTCTCTCCTGCTGAGTGATTCTCTCTTGATAAACTATGGCTCTCATTTCAGGCCTATACTGCAATGCATATAACGTCAAAGCATCTAAATCCATATTTTCCAACTTATAGATAGTCGGCAATCCATTTTCTGCTAATTGATAGCGAGTATTAGGACTAAGATTCATTAGACTAGCTAACTTAATCTCTGCACCGATAAGCCTCTGTTGTAAGTTTTTAATCTGACGCGCCGTGAGTAATAGCTCTCGACGTAATTGATAAAGTTCTTTAGGGTTTTTTAATCCTTGTTCATTAATTTTTTTATACTGATCAAGTAATTTAGCGACTTCACGATCTACTTCTAAGAGTTGCGGCATCATGCGCTGCGCTAGCAAGGCTTCCCAATAAGTGGCTACAGCTTCTTTAATCAAATTATTAATCACTTTGCGCTCTTCCTCACGTGCAATTAATACCTGGTTCCCTAATTGTTTGGCTCGAGCATAAGACAAGCCGAAATCTAAGATATCCCAACTTAAATCTAGCTCTCCTTGCCACACATTACGTTGCGCAGAAGTAGACGCAGCTAAACTAGTTGTGCCCGTAATCAATGATTGACTCACACTACCTGAGAAGTTTTCTCGACTATTAAAATCAACACTAGAATTTAAACTAGGCCAAAAAGCCATCTGCGAGTCTTCAAATTGAGCAAAGGCATAAGTACGCCTCATTGATTGAGTTTTATAATCTAAATTATACTTAAGCACTCGAGCCAGCACCTCGTAAAAACCCAGCGGGGCTATCACAGGCTCTTTATCCTGCTGCTCCATTTGTTTTTGATACTTAAGCGCCTGTAACATGTATTCGCGCTCAGAAGCCACCTCTAAATCTAGGCTACAGCCACAGAAACAGAGAGTCAAAATTAAAACAAATAGCTCTAGGCGATTTATAGACATTATAGACCGTTTATCTTTTAAGTAATACTAATAGTTAATATTTATTAACTATTATAAAAAATTTTACAAGTTTTATATAGAGAATATGCCCTCTACTTTTTAATTAAATCTGCTAAATTTTCTCTGTTTCCCTGTTTCCAGTCTAAATCAGGTCGCTGTAGATAGCCTAAAGGAGAACGCCTATCCCAATAGGCATAGTTTAGTTTATCTCTATATTCCTTGTTGTATGGGTAGATAGCTAGACTTGATAATTGCGATGGGTTCAACTGGGTTTGCTCTAAGAAATCTAATTGATTTTCTACACTTACACCCCAAGGTTTCACCCACAACCAGCAATTCCCCATCAGTTGCTCAACAGCCATAGAATCATCAATAGCTACCGTCCACACAGGTTTTTCTGAATTTAACTCTGACTTCCATAGCTGAAAATCACTACTCTCAAGCAAAGTTTTGAGCTCAAATGCCTCTCGAGCATACGCAATACGAGCCAACTCATCAGGGGTTACAGCATATTCGATATATTCAGCAAGTTGTTGTCCCTGCGTCACTTGCTCAAATTCCTTCGCCACTGCTTGAGCTAATAACCTCCTCATATCTACTGACCCATCCACGTAGACCACTTGCAAAGAAAGGCACCCTTGCTGGTTAAAAGCCACCACATCTTTGACTAAGTCTTGCGCTATTTGAGCTATATCGGCTAGAGCTTGACTTGCAGTCATATCCACATAAGCCATTCCCACCTTATGCCCATGCCCAATGAAAATTTGCGAATCTGTTAATTGAGATTGAATGTCCTGCATGGTCTCATCAGAGCCATAGGCTACGACTACATCCGCTTGCTCTAACCATTGCGGTTGCCACTCTCTGCTCCAATTAAGGTTTTTTTTGAGCTGTTCTGGTAGATTGACCAAGCATGACTCCACCTCTTGGGCTCCTTGACTAGGTAGCTTAATATAATGTTGCCCCCCTACAATTAGCGCACGTAACACCGACTGCAAACCTGCATGATTAGTATTGCCACTAATCACATGCAATACCGAATCGTAATGTTGCCAATCGCCATTGCAGTTACCCAATTCCTGCTGAACCCATGCTTCTAATTTAGGTTGAGTCACCTCGCCTAAATACAACTCATAGGCTGAGAAGTAGTCAGTAATCAGAGCCAGTTTTTCTAGATAATTAGACTTATAACTGTGCATGATACAAGGTAACTGTACCTAGTGAAAACTCTCTGACTTGCACCGAGCTAAATCCTACCTCCTTAAGCAAATCAACCATAGCGTCACCGCAAGGAAACGACTCAATGGACTCAGCTAGATATTTGTAAGCTCCACCATTCCCAGTTAGTAAATGAGCTAACTTAGGCAATACATGATGTAAATAAAGTCGATACAATCTCGCCACTAACTTATGACGTGGTAGAGAAAAATCTAAAATAAAGAGTGATTGCTGTGGGCGTAATACACGCTGCATTTCTTGTAAAGCTAATTTATAATCAGGCATATTACGCAAGCCAAATGACACACTCACGCCATCAAAACTCTGAGATTCAAACGGTAGACTCATCGCATCAGCCACCTGTGTGTTCAATCCTTTTTTGGCCGCATAACTCAGCATCTTTGGGCAAAAGTCACTAGCCACCATCTCCAAGTCAGGAGACTTACTCACTATCTCAGCAGCCACATCACCAGTACCTGAAGCCACATCTAACCAATTATTAGGCTTAGTCTCGAGCATCTTATTGGTCGACACCCAACGCCACCAACGATCCATACCCAAACTCAACACCGTATTCACCAGCTCATACTTATGCGCAATACTGGTAAAAGAATCATGAATATACGAAGCATCCTCAATCGCCCCCTTACTGAAATTATGTTTTATATCACTCATCATCTATTCCTCGTACTACCAAAAAACTCTGCGAGCTCCTGCCAAAAGTAATCACCAACTCTAGCCGCATAAATACTTATTCCAACTGTGCTTATCAACCAAACTGCTAGCTGTAATATGATTAAGTCAGTGTCCCAATACCTAAAAATAACATAAGCACAAGCTATGCCTCCTACAACAAAAGCACAAACAAACCTAATCCAAAACTCTAACCTATCTATAGGAGGCTTAGGTTCTAAATGCATCATCATAATCTAGAAAATATAGCTGAAAAATAGATAATTTCTAGCCTAAACCTCAAGCGATACTTTTATCTCCGCTTCTAATTCTTTAATTTGAGCTATTTTAAATAAAAAAACGTTATAGCTTAAAACCGTAAATAGTTATATTTTTGAGCTGAAAATTTTATTTGGAGAATCGTGGCGCGCAAACCAGCTTCTTTAATTTGAGTTATTTTGGATAATTAAGCGGCTTAACGAATGACCGTGGAGCACAGTGTAGATAAAACCTACTCGACCAAAATCACTAAAACTTAAAAATTAGTTTAAAATCTTAAATAGTTAGATTTTTGAGCTAAAAATTTTATTTGGAGAATCGTGGCGCGCAAACCAGCTTCTTTAATTTGAGTTATTTTGGATAATTAAGCGGCTTAACGAATGACCGTGGAGCGGAGTGTAGACAAAACCTACTCGAGCACCACGACAGCATGAGGCAAGTCGCTTAATTGCCAAAAGAGCCAAATTAAAGGGTTTGTTCGAGTTTTTCTAGGAGATAACATTCGATGATGTCTCCCTCTTCATACTCGTTGAACTCACCTAGTCTTATGCCACATTCGATGCCTTGTTTGACTTCTTTGACTTCGTCTTTGAACCTTCTTAGTGTTGACATTTTACCGTCGAATACTGGGGTTCCTCCACGGAGTACGCGAGCGTGAGCGGTGCGGTCTACTTTGCCATTGGTGATGACACAACCTGCTACGCGGTTTTTACCCTTGAGCTTAAAGATTTGCTTAACCTCAGCATGACCAATGACTGTTTCACGAGTTTCTGGATCGAGCAGTCCGAGCATGGCGTCTTTGACTTGGTCAATGAGTTCATACACGACTGAATAAAGTTTAATTTGTACTCCTTCTGCTTTGGCTGCTTTAATGGCTTTTGATTCTACTTTGGTATTAAAACCAAGAACCACAGCTTGAGATGAGCTTGATAATAAGATATCAGCTTCATTAATAGAGCCTACAGCTGCATGGAGGAAACGTACTTCCACCTTGTCTGATTCGATTTCCTCTAGAGCATGTTTGATAGCTCCTACTGAGCCTTGCACATCACCTTTGAGGATAATAGGAAGTACTACTTTAGCATTGCCTCCTTCTTGCATGCTACTAAGGATGTTTTCTAGACGGTTTTCTTGAGCTTGACCTAATCTGCTTTCACGTGATTCTGACATGCGTTCCTCGCTGAGTTTTTTGGCGCTACGCTCATCTTTCATTTGAACGAGTTCCTGACCTACTTCTGGCAAATTAGTAAAGCCTAATAATTCAACAGGAGTACCTGGAAGAGCTACTTTGACAGTTTCTCCTTTGTCATTAATCATACCACGCACCTTACCATTGTGAGGCCCACAGATGAAACTCTGCCCCACTTTAAGTGTGCCTGACTCAACAAGTACGGAAGCTGTCGCTCCTCTACCAGTATGAATACGGCTCTCAATCACGATAGCACGAGCATTGGCCTTAGGATCTGATTTGAGCTCTAAAATTTCAGCTTGTAAGTTGATAAGTTCGAGCAAATCATCAACACCTTGCCCTGTGTGAGCAGAAACCTCAACTGATTCAATATCTCCACCAAAATCTACAGTCACTAATCCTTGCTCCATCAATTGAGTCTTAACACGTGCTGGATCGGCAGCAGGTAAGTCGCATTTATTAATCGCCACAAGCATAGGTTTATCTGCTGCTTTGGCGTGATTAATCGCTTCGATAGTTTGAGGCATTAGACCATCATCAGCAGCCACTACAACTACAATAATATCTGTAACATCTGCACCACGAGCACGCATAGCAGTAAAAATAGCGTGACCTGGAGTATCTAAAAATGTAATATCTGAACCTTCGTGGTCTACTTGGTAGGCTCCAATATGCTGAGTAATACCTCCAGCTTCACCTGCGGCGACTTTAGCCTTACGAATGTGATCGAGTAATGATGTTTTACCGTGATCAACATGTCCCATAAAGGTAACAATAGGAGCACGCAATTCTAGAGCGTCTTCTTCGATAACCTCTTCGATGAGTTCTGGGGCTTTTTCTTCTTCCTCTGGTTTGTGGACACCACCGCCTTTCTCACGTTTTTCGCGTTCAAATACATAACCAAAAGCCTCGCAAACTTTGTCTGCGATCTCTGGATCTATCGCTTGATTAACATTAGCAAAAATTTGAAACTCAATCAGCTTGGCTACCACCTCAAAAGCTTTGAGGCCCATTGCTTCAGCTAATTCGCTAACAATAATTGGAGATTTAAATGAAACGACTTTGCCGTCTACAGCAATTTTTTCTTCTGAATCAGCTTCAACAATCTCCTCAGACTTTGTTGCTTCCTCTTCTAAAGCTGCTTTTTTCTCAGCATCAGCTTTAGCTTGAGTTTTAGCTGTACGAGCCGCTTTATCAGAAACTGTACTTTCGTCTATAAGGTTTAATGCTGCTTTTTTAGCAGGCTTTTTTGTTGAGTCTCCCATCATAATATTTATTGGATAAGTTTCAAATTTTCAGAAACTTATTTTAAGCGTTTTCAGTTAAGTTTGCTTGAGCTTTGGCTAAAATAGAGGTAGCTTCTTCTTCGGTAATCTCAATGACTTGAGAAATGTACTCTGCTGGCATTTGAACCACTAAATCAAGACTAATACCTCCTGCTCTAAAGAGTTTTTCTGCCTGCTCATCACTAATTTCAAGAATTTCGTGTAATTTAGAAGAACCATCTGTGATTTTAGATTCAAACTTCTCTTGTTCTGATAAATCTTCACTAATTTGAATATCCCAACCAATCACACGTGAGGCTAAACGAGCATTTACCCCTCTACGACCAATGGCTTTACTAAGCTCTTCTTCAGCCACTGTGACTTCGACAATGCGGTCTGCTTCATTGATACGTATCGTGATAGGGTTAGCTGGTTTAATAGCTTCTGCTACCAACTCCTCAATATCATCGCTCCATTGAATAATGTCTAAGCGCTCATTATTTAATTCACGAGTGATAGCTCTAATACGAATACCACGTAAGCCCACACAGGCACCTACAGGATCGACTTTAGGGTCTGCGCTGCTAACTAGAATCTTAGTTCTTTGGCCAGCTTCACGAGCGAGACCTTTGATCTCTACTGTACCATCAGCAATTTCTGTCACTTCTGATTCAAAGAGACGACGCACAAAATTAGGATGACTACGAGACAAGACTACCTCAGTACCACGACTGTTGTGCTCTACTGAAAGTACATAGAAACGTAATCTATCACCTACAGCATAATCTTCGGTGCTGATTTTCTCACGAGCTGGCAAACGTGCTTCATGCTTGCCAATAGAAATAAATACATCTCCTTTGTCAAAACGAGACACTTCTCCGCTGAGGATATCACCGGCGCGATCCTTAAATTCTTCGTAGAGTTTACCTTGCTCAGCATAACGCAAACGCTGCATAATTGTCTGCTTAGCAGTATCAATGCCCTTACGGTTAAAGTTTTTAGGAGTGACTTCAAATTCTACCCAGTCACCAACCTGCGCATCTGGATGCTTGGTTTGTGCTGCAGCTAAAGGCACATGATTGAAACTATCACGCAAATTTTCAGGCTCAACAACTAAAAGCTCAGCAAAGATTTTGACATCTCCACGTTTTTCAATATGGGCACGAATACGCTCAATAGCCTCGGAACCGGGAACCATCTTTTGGAAGGCTGTTACAAATGCGTGCTCGAGAGCCTCTTGCACCTGCTCGCGCGGCAACATTCTCTCACGTTCATAATAATCAATTAATGCTACAATATCACTGGTCATAACTTACAAAAAATAGGATAAAAAAAAGCAGGATAAAATACCCTGCTTTCCGAATAAATCTAAAAGTTACTCACATAATACTTATTTTAAACATTTTGACAAGCTTTTTCAATTTTATATTTATCAATCAAAACTCTAAATATGATCTTGCACACATATACAAGTTATTATTATAATATATACTAAATTACCACTATTACATAATGAAAATCACCAAAAATAAAGCTGGATTTAGCCTTATTGAACTAACTATTGTCGTAACCGTGATTGGAGCCTTGTCTGCTCTAGCTATCCCCAAGTTTCAGAATATTAGTGCTCAGAGTCGACTTAGCATTGCAAAAAGACATGCCAAACAAATTGTAAAAGCAGCTCAATACCGTACTACTATTGATGGTGCTAATTTCATTGTCAGCCTAGATAGGGAAGCTGACGGAACATTTAACAATGTTCATAATTTAGATGACTATCATTATGCTTTAAATACCGACATCAAAATTATCACACTCAATAATACTAATCATCGGTTAAATTTGGAATTAATAGGGGGTAAATATAGAATTTTTGGCTATACTCATGATGGAGATGTAGATCCAGGTCCAGATGTTTATAATACGGCTATTTTTGCCGCTCCAACAGGTGACTTTTTAGCTTTTGCCAATGTTGATTACGATGGTTCAGGAAATTCCAATATTAATACTAATAATAGTACCGGTGGACAGCTACCCGGAGCGATAAACTTTGGCTCCTATGAGTTTGCCGACCCTCATTAACAAAAATCAACTATCAAAAAGTTATAATGTTGAAGCTTGCTCAGCAGTTAACATGAAGCTGTCTGAATAAAAACCATTGATATCTGGCTGACGATTTTTATTACTTTTCTCTAATGACCAAAGTCTAATAGGCTTATTTCCCCTTTTTTCTGATAACGCAAAAACTTCTATGGCGGCGACTAGAGAATTAGAGGTATTATTAGGAGTTTTTATTCTATACTTTATAGTATTTTTTCCTAACTTGAGACCGCCTAATATGAGAAGAGCCTTTTCGGATTCAGCCACAGAGCCTAGGGAAATACCATTTACTATGATATCGACCTCGACCCCTTGAGTGTTCACCCAAACATTACCAATATAATCGGCCTCACTTACCAGAGGGTCGAGCTCAGGCAACTGGTTAACTATGGGTAATTTAATAGGTTCAAATTGATATTGGAGTAATTGTTTTTTGAGCTCTGGTTGGTGACGCAGATCTAAAACCCCAGCTTGCCCCACTTTCCACCAGCCGTCTTCGGCATAAAAATCAATGGTGTAGAGTGATTGCCTTACTAACATTGCAGGCTTTGATGTCTTGCCCTCTCCTCTTTGCAAGAGTTGTAAATCACCAAAAAAAACTGCCTTGGCGTGGACTTTATTTTGGGTTAGAGAAACCATGCTTAAATTCTCTAAATTAATTAAATTAGGAATGCCGTTCATAAAGACATCTGCAGGGAAATTACGTTTTTTGGAAACGAGTTCATTGCGAATTTTGCGCTGCTGGTAACTGCTGGTCATCTTTTGCCACATCTCAATATCTTGCTCAAACAGAGAGTTAGCCCATGTATTGTAGAGGTATTTGACTCCTGATTCACCAATAGTGACTGCCTGTTTTGGAGGCTTTGACTGAGAGTAAACTTGGGTTAAGGCAAGTAAGCTAAGCATACTTAGCACGCTGACTACCCTTGTTTTAAGGCAAAATTTAATGATTCCATGTAGCTTCATAACTGTTTTGTAATATTTCGCGTACTTGTGATGGTTCTTGAATCAAGTCGCTACCAGTCACACCATAAATAGCAACTGGATTAAAGTAATTCGCACTTATTGACTGGTTAATTAAGTCTTCTGCTGACAAGCAATAACGCCCTGAACGCTTAGACAAACTAAATTCAATATTAGCTACACCATGAAATCCTCTATAAACCACTTCTGTGCAGACTAAGCGTTGTGGGATTCTAAAATCAAAAAGAAAGTCATATTTTTTGCCTCGATGCTGCAACGCTTTTTGTAAAGCTTGCTTAAGCGAGATTGAGTCTAACTGCGGCCGCAAAATAACAAAGGTGTCTACAGCGAGGGTCTCATCAAGGTGGCGTAATTTGACGCCGTCTTTTTTGGCTTCTAATATATTTATCGGCTCTTTGGCATCAGTTAGCTCTTCTATCTCTAACTCAGCTCTTTGCTCTTTTGTGCCTATATATAAAGCGGCATGTGGCCAAAAACCCGGAAGAAACAAATTACTCATCGCATCATCGTGCCTGGTGATAATATAATCGCCAGGCTGTAATATAGCTGCTGCTTGCTCTCTAATATCAGGAGTGACTCGTTTATGAGTATTGATACTTACTGTGGGGTTTTTTAAATCAGCAATCCTACACCCCGTAGATTTAAAGACCTTATACATGGCCTTACGGTAGATAATGTTTTGTCGAGCTTGGCTTTGGAACTTACGGTAGACTAAGCGCCTTTTTATATACTCTCGTTTTCTTTGAGATAACAGTCCTTCATCCTCTTCAAAGACGGTTAATAGCTCAGCCCACTGCTCAGATTGACCAGCAAGCTCATGAATCTCCCGTTGGTGCCTCCAATAAAAATTCACGGCACGACGAAACGGCAACATCATTTTTGATGAGCGCATTTTATGATAAATCTCACTAAAGCTACCCCACTCAATGCCATATAATGGCTCAGCTTCATCTAGTTTTTCTCTAATCGCAGGGTAATCCTCAGAAATAGTAACTAGGTAATGAGCCGCGCGCATTAAAATAAAAGCGCTAGCAAAGCCTAAAGTAAACCAAGCTAGATAATGCATGTCTTGTTTTTTATCTAGCTGCTTTAACTCCTGTTGTATTTCTTCAAGTAGCTCCCATATGTTCTGCCTAATAGATAAATACTTGAGGTAAACCGCCCTTATCTGCTCATCTTCATTGGGAGTAAAATAGCCTCTGTCTTGAGCCTGATGTGCCAGCCTCATCAATCCCTCTACTTCATCGCGTGAAGGCAAGCTCTTCCATGCGTTGATTAGGATTTCTAAATTAGGCTCAATAAGCTTGGACATAACGAGGCTGACAATAATACCTTTATTCTATAGCATTAATAGCATCTATCAACTGCCTAATTCTTCCGTAATTGGTCGGTGCTGGGGTGATCGCCATGGCATAATTGAGTGCACAACTCACAAAGCCTTGAACCGACTCATGCTTGAGATCATGCGCTGTTCCTAAACGCCAAGTCGAAGCATCTAAATCTGCAAACTCTTCACTCAAACACTTAATATTTTCGGCACTTAATGTGTCTTTGAGATAAATAAGTAACTGTTCATCTGAAACATCGACACGTTTTATTTTGCGATAAAAACTCCTAATGTGAGCTATCGCGTCTTCCACGGTGTGTGCATGGAAAAAGAGGCTAGGATCCTCCTTAGATATCAATCCTTGTTTGACCAAATTATCATGCGAGAACCAATCAATCTTATCCCAATAATTGCTATCCTCAGAGTCTAGTAAAACGACAGGAACCATGGGTGACTTGCCTGTTTGAATTAGAGTGAGACTTTCAAATATTTCATCTAAAGTACCAAAACCACCTGGCAGAGCTACAATAGCCTGTGCCTCTTTGACGAAAAAGAGTTTGCGAGTAAAAAATAGATCAAAATCTAAACATTTGTTATTATCCTTGATATAATCATTGGCCTCATTTTCAAAAGGTAATTCAATACGCAGCCCAAAACTATGCCCATGACCTGCACCTTGATTGCCAGCCTTCATAATACCTGGACCTGCTCCTGTTATCACCATCCAGTTATTATCGACACATCCTTTTGCTAAATCTTTAGCTAATTGGTAATCAGCTTCGTGCTCCTGAGTTCTCGCAGAACCAAAAATAGAGACCTTAAACACATCCCTATACGGCGCAAATGCCTCCTCTGCCTCAACCAACTCTTTCATCATCTTGAGCATGAAGCCATGGGATAAGCTATTATCTTTTAAAAAGTTTGATATTTTTGTTTCGTTGTCCATATACTTCTAAACTAGCAAAATTCTTTGATATCTACAACTTAAGAAATTTCTCAAATAATCTCTTGTATTTTTTCGAAAACGAGACTAATAAAGTTCTCCCAATAAGCGTTCAGCAAAACTGCGGCTACTTGATAGTGCAGTTTTGCTGAGTTCTTAATATGGCGGTCGTAGCTCAGTCGGTAGAGCCCCTGATTGTGATTCAGGTTGTCGCGGGTTCAAGTCCCGTCGATCGCCCCACTACACTATTTATGCATGCTTATAGATAGGTGGTGATTAACCATTAACCTAGCCTCTTCATGAGGTCATTTGGTATGAAATTAACAACTCTACAAGACATCCTCGGGTATCAATTTTCCGATATAAAACTACTTGAAAGAGCCCTCACACACTCCAGCCTAAAACAAGGCACTAACCTACAATCCTACAACCAACGTCTAGAATTCTTAGGTGATGCAGTCATTGATCTGATTGTCGCAGAATACTTATTCACTAAATACAAAGACAAAGCCGAAGGTGAGCTCACTCAAATGCGTTCACACCTCGTCTCCAAGGAAGCTCTTAGTTACTTAGGTCGATGCTTAAAGCTAGGTGAGTACGTACGTATGAGCTCCAGCGCTGAACGCTCAGGAGACCGTGACCGTGACTCGACCCTCACGGACACAGTCGAAGCTATCTTAGGTGCTATTTATGTCGATGCTGGGCTAGAAGCTAGCTCCAAAGCTTGGCATTCGATTCTCAAAGAATACCCTATCGACGAACGTTTTTCTGTATCTGATGAATCAAACAGCAAAGGCGTCCTCCAAGAAACCCTCCAAGAAATAAGAGCCGAAAGCCCTAAATACAAAACTCTCAATATAACTGGGCCTGATCATGACCGTATATTCACCATTGAAGTCAACTGGTGCAATCAGCCACTAGGACAAGGCACTGGCAATAGCAAAAAAGCTGCTGAAAAAGCCGCTGCCAAAGACGCTTTGAGTCGCCGACTATGGGAGTTCCCTGATTTTCTTATTCCCTAATAAGGGATTTCATGATTTTTTTATCATGTAATGTCAAATTAGCTATTATTCTCAAGCATCCTCTGCTATTTTTCTCTTATGAGCACTACAGAGCCAGCTAAACCTACGCCAAAAAAGCGCCCCCGCATCAACGTGCGCAAGCCTGAGATTATGCGTGAGGTTGAGGCTCAAGTACAGCAACACTATGCCTCGAGTTTATTAGAAAAAATTAAGGCTAATAACCATCAAATAACCCTAGGCAACAACACCTTTCATTTAGCTAAATCTCAAGGATTCTGCTACGGCGTAGAGCGTGCTATTGACCTAGCATATGCCACTAGAGAAGCCTTTCCAAAAGCCAACCTCTATCTCATTGGCGAAATTATCCATAACCCGATTGTCAACCAGCAGCTCTCAGACATGGGCATCGTCACTCTACCGTGGAAAGAGCTTAGTACCGATTACGATAAGCTCGGCGACAAAGATATCGTCATTGTGCCTGCTTTTGGAGCTCCAACCCATTTTATGGATAAACTTGCCGAGCAAGGTTGCCATATCATCGATACAACCTGCGGTGATGTGATGAAAGTCTGGAGACGCATCAAATCATTCACCAAGGACAACATCACCACCATTATTCACGGCAAATACAACCATGAAGAAACCCAAGCCACTATTTCACGAGCTAGAGGTGAGAATAATGATCAGCATTTTGTCACGATTCTTGATGAACAAGATGCAGATATTCTCTGTGGCTACATCACAGGAGAGGTTGACGAACAGACTCTCATGCAGCGATTTGAGGGGCGTACTTCTGAGCATTTTGAGCCAGCGCGTGACCTTGTACGAGTTGGCATGGCCAATCAAACCACCATGCTCAAAGAACAAACCCAAGCCTTTCAAAAGCAAATTGGTGATGCAGTCATTAAGCGCGATGGTAATGGCGACAACTACCACCTCTTTGACACTATTTGTGGTGCTACCCAAGACAGACAAAACGCTCTCTATGACATCCTAAAGCTCGACTTAGACCTATTCTTTGTCGTAGGTGGTTACAACAGCTCCAACACCACCCACCTCGTCGAAATCAGCGAGCAACAACTGCCCACTTATTTCATCCGTGAGGCAAGCTGCCTTGAAAACCTAGAGTCTATCTGGCACTACGACCTCGAACAAAAACAAGAGATCCAAAGCCAGCTCAAACTCCCCCAAGGATTCAACACCGACAGCCACCTCAACATCGGCATCACCGCCGGCGCCTCCTGCCCCGCCTCTCTCATTGAGGCCACGATACTCAAAATCGTAGAACTTAGACAATAGCCGAGGATATAGGCAGCACAGATACAAGAAGGCAGAGAACTTTCTCATCATCTGTGTGCCTATAGGGTTGATTCAGCTTGTTTAGCTCTAAAACATTATTAGCTTGAAAAAATCACATGCGTACATTATTATGTACATTATGGATACGGTCACACCTACAAATGCCAGAAATAATATATTTAATTTAATTTCTGAAGTTCAAAAGACTCACAGCCCTATTCACATAGTGAATAAGACTGGGGGTGCCGTTTTATTATCAAAAGAAGATTGGGATAATATCGAAGAGACTCTATTCCTTTCTTCAATTAAAGACTCTTTACTCGAAGCAAAAAATACAGACACTAAAGATTGTATAGCTTGGAATGATCTCAAATGAAGTATCAAATCGTCTTCACCAAGCAAGCTGCCAAAGATTACAAAAAGCTCGCCAAATCACCTCTGCTCAACAAGGTCAACGCCATGCTAGAGGAGCTAGAAAACAACCTTCTGTGCGAGCCCAAACCTAAAGAACTAGTTGGAGACCTCAAAGGACTCTACTCCAGACGTATCAACCTCCAACACCGCCTCGTCTACGAAATCGACGAAGCCAACCAATGCGTCAAAACCTCCCGCATCTGGGGCCATTACTAAACAGATTTAATAATGATATGCCGCATCTGGATGAGAGAGTGTGATAGCTGACAATTTCAATTCATCATCTGGATAGGTCGGGTAAAATGTAAACTCAATGACGTAATCATTCTCTGTGTAATGAGTAAATGTATCGCGCCTTTTTTCCTCAGCTTGAGGGTAGAGTTTTTTAAACTCTTCTAAAGTAGATTTAAAACTCAGCCCATTTTTCATATAAGCATCTGGCATTGTTGCACTGTGTATTCCTATACTTACCAACTTATTATCTATAAATTGATAGTAAGTGGCATCGATATAAAACTGCCATGCTCCATGATTATGTATATAGATTCCGCTAGGCTTTCCCCACATCTCTACTAAATCATCAAGGCTATCACCAAATTTCAACCCTGTAGCTCCTTGCTCTATACTAATTAATTTTGTATCTACATTCTTTTTCAAAGGTTTAATCCTTCTTTTTTTAGTGTCTACTACTTCTTTTAATTTGGCACTATAACTTTTCTCCTCTGCATATAAAAAAGGAGCAACAGCAATGACACATAGAATTTTAATATAAGTTTTCATAAGATAATTCACACTACACGACAAAAAATGA
>DGJT01000050.1 GCA_002387565.1 Akkermansiaceae bacterium UBA4589
CGCGCACCACTTGTAATGTTTGTTTGATAGAAACAAACATATTAATGGAAAATGGATAGTTGAAAATTGACAATGAATTAAGTAGCTAATTCGTTTTGAGCTTTTCTATTAATTCTTGTCTTACCTCTTCTGTAGTTTTTCTGTCGCTACGGCGTTTCTCTGGTTTGTATTTTTTTAATAACGTAAGAGGAATATTAACTCCTGTTAAATCTATTAAATTTCTTAAATCTATTTTCTGTTCTTCAACTCGCTGTCTGAGTATTCCATAAGTTTTTTCAATATTATATTGATTAAGCAGGCTTTCAAACTCCTGATTAGATTTAACTATATCATTAAGCATTTTATTGGAATTTTTAAACGGAAACACCCAAAAAGGCAAAATCTCTTTCCAATCAACAGACGAGCTAGCTTTATAAGCAAAGTAATACTCAGACCAAGCAACTCTAATCATTTTATGTTTCTCCTGCTCAGTAGTTCTTGGCTGTAAATCTAATTGACCAAGAGCCTTTAGGTTTTGTTCATCAAAATTTTCAAAGTTCTCATTCCATAGATTAAGCATTTTGCTCTCCACCGCTAACCCCACAAAATGAGTAACGATATATCGTTGATGAGGAAACCATTTTTGATTAATTTGATACAAAAGAATACTTGGTTCTAAATCTAATGGTTGCTGCTTAAAGCTGTCTAACTGTAACTTATAATTGAATAACCTTGCTAGCCTAATTATAATCATGGTTACCTGTACTTGTTTTTCTTTAGTATAATAAATGGTTTCTTTTTCTACTTTCTTGGGGAGTTCTAAATTCAAATCGGAGTCTATACTGTCAGTTAATATCGACTCACCAGAGTTCACAGATTTCTCTATTTCATATTTAAGTTTTGGAATTATTTTCGCCACCTGTGCTGGAAACTTAGACATCATTTTCATAGTAAATTTAATTTCCTCAGTAGTAATATAGCTATAAACACCATTTTCTCCTCCAATAGCAGCCAATTGAGCCAACTCTCTCCACAGGTGAAGCTTGGCTGTGACTTGCTCATACAGCTTGTTGATTTCCTCCTCTTTACTTAAAATGAGTTGTTTGTACTCTTCTGCATCCTCTTCATTATCTTTGATCCAGTCACTTCTGCGCAACTCATCACTTATTTCATCCAAACTCAAATCAAATGCCTCAAGTAACAGCAAGTAACTCTCATCTCCACCCTCAGGCTGAGGTGCTAATAACTCAATATTAGGCTCATAGAGCACCTCTCTATCATCATAAGTCATCCATAACAACAAGCTCGCTACGAGCACCACACAGCAGACTAGTAATCTAATGAATATCGTTATGATTTTTTTCTTAGCTTTTGGCTTAGTCATCTGTTCTCTTTGAATTAAATCTAGGCTTCTTTTTCTGCAGTTTGTTCTGCTTCTAGTGCCAGTCTTGCGGCTTGTCTCTCCTGTATTTGAAAGAGATTAATTCCAGCCAAAACACTATATATTAAAAACATCGGCGTAATAGAAGTAATATCATCTAACGTCACTATTCTCCATTGATTGATATGGTCTACACCTCTAAAATTATCCCAAATTAACAACACTGAAAAAAGCATTAGTACTTTGACTAATATTACCCACTTTTCATCTAAATTATAATAATCCGCACGAATCAGCTGCTCCTTTTTGATTTTCATTTTATAGAGTATTTTTACTATGCGTATAACTGCTATCAATGAAATTACAAAAGTTATTAAAACAGCTAAAATAACATGCTGTCTATAAATAGTCGCTAATAACACAGCTGTAAATATAGCTAGTACTATCAACAAATTAACCATGAGCTCTTTTACGGTGAGTTCTTTTTCTAACTTTCTGCGCTCTTCTATAAGTTGTTGTTTGTGTTTAGAAAAATCTTTTTTAGTCATGACTGCTTTACCTGTTTTCACCCAACTAAACCACTTACCTATACTGTAATTATCAGCAAGGTCTTCGTGCTCTGGTTCAGACTTAGTTTCTAATGGTGGTGATGGGGTCGAATGCATCATAATGACTACTTACAAAAAGTTAGCAGTATTTATCCTAAACTCACACTTCATTTTGTCAACTTTGTATGTTAAGACCTCTTGCAGTAACAGTTATCATTGTTCACTTTTAACTTTTAGTTTTTCACTCACCCCGTGCCCGCTCCTTCTCACTCTCCTTTTTCTGGTTGTCTTATTGGTATTATTGCCATTGCTATTGTGGTGGTGACGATTTGTGTTGGGATTTGGAATTTAGGCAAGCTGGATACTGCCATGCAGGGCTTTGCCGAGGATAAGCCTCGCACCCTACCAATAACCACGCTTCAAGGTGCCGAGTTAGAGGCTGTCATCGCCCCCCTGCAAGCTCAATTAGAGTCTCTCAAGCAGACCGAGCCAAACCCAGAGCAACCTGATGCCACAGCCACACTGAGTATCACGACTTATCAAGCTCAAGCACTCATGGGCTCATTACCTATTAATGCTGAAGTTGCCAAAGTATTCAGCCTCACTGCTATTAAAGATGGCTATCTTGAGATTGAGGTGAGCATACCTATTCGTAATAAACCATTTAGCGAGGAAAAATTCCGCTATGTCAATGGCACCATGCTAGCCCAGCTCAATATTGACAAAATCCAACCTACGCTCAAAGCCACGAGCATCAAGACAGCTCAAGGAGAGGTTGACCCTGGTTTCTTGCAACACTTTCAATTCTATGAATTTGCCAAACACCTGACAGAAGATGAGTATCTCAAAGCTATTTTGCCTAATATCAGAACTATTAGCATTAATGAAGGGTCTATAGATTTTGGAGTGAACCTCTTAGAATACCATCAATTAGCGGCTCAATTAGAGCCTGATGCGGTGCAGCCGGTCAACACGCATTCCCAGCGTTGGGTGGGGCTAGGGTTTTTAATCATCGTTCTATTTGGATTTTTCTATATCAGAAATATCGGCAAAGCCAAAAACCCGTTAACCTAGACTCAATTAAACTAAGTCTAGCTAGCTCAGCCAATAAAATAACTTTTATAAGACCATCATCTGGTATAGAATGTATTAGCTATTCTTTGTAACACCTTAATAGATAATGAGTGAGCCTAATATACAAGCCATCCTCCCTGAAACACAAAACCCTAAAAAAGAGTTTGTCATTCAAATATCGATTGTACTCAACAATCGCTTTGGTTCTCTGACCAATGTGCTCAAATTCCTCTCTTCGCACCATATTGAGGTGATTGGTATTAGTGTGCAGGATAAAACTGATTTAAGTATTGTCAGGTTTATCGTTAATGACAGTGACCTCACCCAGCAAATCCTAGCGATGAAGGGCTTCACCTACAGCACCTCTCCGATTGTGGTAGTTGAACTGTACGAACCTAAACACACCCTCTTAGACTGCCTCAAGGTACTTGTCGCAAGTGAGGTGAATATCAATTTTATCTACGCCTTGAACCACCACGCACATTACAAATCTCTCATGGCGCTACATACTGAGGATTATTTGTTTGCGAGTGGGGTGCTTAATGAGGCAGGGATTAAGGTTATATACCAACCCGACTTGTCACGGTAGAGAATGGTGAGGCGACATCCAGACTTGAGCAGCTGCGTTGTTCTGCAAGGTGTACTGGGCTCCAAAACTTTGTTGGAAGAAAGCTATATATAGGATCAATCTTATGAGTCAGAATCACTTGAGATGGTCTAATAGGTGCACTTCCAGAATAACCAAACGGACGCACTTACAAAACGTACCCTATCGGGTAAACACATAGAAGAGTGAGTGCAACTAAAGCTATATATCGAAACTTTATGAATTAACTGTATATTTTTTAAGTGCTACAACTATATTTTTTACCTCGAGAATTATTTATTTAATCCTCTTTTTTCATCATCCCCAATTCAAGTGGGTCTAGCTGTCCATCCTCAATATAACGTGTGATATATTCTAATCGGTGATTCGTGGCTTCTGTATGGATATACTGCCATGCCTGTTTGAAGGCTACTAATTCAAAATTAGAACGGATACCACGAGACCACATATCCCACGTCAATTTTGATATCTTGTTTTGTGAACGCAAAAAGATTTGTGAATTGCATAAATGAAAATATTGATGGAACTGACTTAAATAAGAGTCTAGTTCTTTATCATCTAATTTATGTCCTAAAAACACTTTTACTGGCATTGCTGAGCAGAGGTCGCGGTAATCACGTCTGAACTGATCTTCAAATTCAGTTTTTGCTAGTTTTTCTGCATGCCACAATTGCACTACCGCAAGAATCACGCCAGCTGCGGTAGCGGTTGAAGCAATCGCTGTTATCCAATCAAGTATAGTCATGTGTTTTTAGTGTAACTAATAAGTACTGTATTAGGAATGTTTAAAGTTGCGGTAGACATCCCAAGCATTGTCCCAGCTGATACCTCCATTGAGGTATAGGTAAATCATAACGACCGCTAAAGCTATGAGAAATAGAGGTACTACGATTTTAAAAATAGCACTCATGATTTTTATTGCTACTACAGCCATACATATCAAAGCTACAATCAATACTATTTCCATGAACCTATAAGTGCCATTTTGTAACAATCCTTGCAAGTCTTTAAGCTGTTCACCTAGATAAAACTCACAAAAAAATAAACTCGACTAGCAATTAATTTATGTGAAAATAAATAAAAATTAGAGAACTAATCCTTATAGTTATAATTTTAATTAATACTACATATAGTTTATTTGTGTATTTTTTACATTAATTTAAACTATATATAGTTTTTTAAACGTTTAGTTTATATATGAAAATTGATATTTATACAGAGAAATCTAAGTCCGTTATTCAAGAGGCTCAACAGCTAGCCATTGTCAATGACCATCAAAAAATTGAGGTCGTACATTTGCTAGCTGCTCTTTTGTCTGAAGGGGCTGCTATTATTCAACCCTTGCTCGCATCATCGGGGGTCGCGACCGAGCTTTTAGAATCTTCTTGTACTCAGAAGATTAGTAAAATGGTTAAAGTCACTAACAACACGAATCAATTACAGCCTACTAACGAGCTCATCAAGGTTTTTGCCAAGGCGGAGTCCATAGCTAAACAAGAAGGCGATCAATTCGTCACACTTGAACGTTTATTACAGGCTATCGCTGAAGTGAAATCTGATGCCCAACAACTCTTACTAGATGCAGGATTATCCGTAACCAAGCTCAATGAAGCTATTGACCAACACCGCAAAGGCAAGCCTGCCGACTCTGCTCATGCAGAAGAGTCATTCGATGCGCTGAACAAGTACGCCGAAGACCTCACAAAAAAAGCACGTGATGGCAAGCTGGATCCTGTAATTGGCCGTGATGAAGAAATTCGTCGTGCAATGCAAATCCTCTCACGCAGAACCAAGAACAATCCTGTGCTTATTGGTGAGCCAGGTACAGGTAAAACCGCGATTGCCGAGGGTATTGCCTCACGTATTGCTAGCGAAGATGTCCCAGAAAATTTACGTAATACCAAACTCATCTCTCTAGATATGGGTGCGCTCATAGCTGGCGCTAAATACCGTGGTGAATTTGAAGAGCGTTTAAAAGCGGTACTAAGTGAGATAGCCCAAGAATCACAACAAGTGGTCTTGTTCATTGATGAGCTCCACACTCTTATTGGGGCGGGCAAAACTGATGGAGCTATGGATGCTAGTAATTTACTCAAGCCTGCTTTGGCTCGTGGTGATTTACACTGCATTGGTGCAACCACACTCGATGAGTACCGTCAACATATCGAAAAAGATGCTGCATTAGCTAGACGCTTTCAAACCGTTTATATCAATGAGCCGACTACAGAAGACACTGTCTCTATTCTAAGAGGTTTAAAAGATAAGTATGAAGTGCACCATGGGGTCCGCATTTCCGACTCAGCTATTATTGCAGCTGCCAAGCTTTCTGACCGCTATATCAATGACAGGTTCTTACCGGATAAAGCCATCGATTTAATTGATGAGGCAGCGAGCCGCTTGCGTATGCAAATCAATTCAAAACCTGAAGTCATTGACGAGCTAGACCGTAAAATCATGCAGCTCAAGATTGAGTTAGAAGCACTCAAAAAAGAGAAAGATGAAGCCTCTAAAAACAGAGTAACTGAAATCACCCAAACTTTAACTGAACTTGAAAAAGAGTCTGCAGATTTAAACAGTCGTTGGGATGCCGCTAAATCTAAAGTAAAAGCTACCCAAGAGGTGAGCGAACAGCTCGAACAAGCTCGTTATGACTTGGAGCAGGCGCAGCGTAGTGGCGATTGGGAAAAAGCTGGAGAACTTAGTTACGGGACTATCCCTGAATTAGAGGCACGTATAGCTCAAGTCGCCCAACAGCATAATGAGAGTAACTCTGAATTACTCAAAGAAGAAGTCCTCGAAGAGGATATCGCTTATGTGGTATCCAAGTGGACAGGTATTCCTATGGATAAAATGCTAGTAGGAGAAAAAGACAAGCTCCTCAATATGGAAGCTGAGTTGCAAAAGTATATCATAGGTCAAGACGAAGCAATTACTGCCGTCTCTGAGGCTGTGCGCCGCTCAAGAGCTGGACTGCAATCTCCTGACAGGCCTCTTGGCTCATTTTTATTCTTAGGCCCAACAGGTGTAGGTAAAACTGAAGTATGTAAAACTCTATCTCAATTCCTGTTTAATGACTCATCAGCCATGTTGCGTATTGATATGAGTGAGTACATGGAGAAGCATGCTGTATCTAGACTTGTTGGAGCACCTCCAGGCTATGTCGGCTATGATGAAGGAGGAGTCCTCACCGAAGCTGTGAGACGCAGACCTTATCAAGTGATTTTATTCGATGAGGTGGAAAAAGCCCATCCTGATATCTTCAATATTTTACTCCAGATTTTAGATGATGGTCGATTAACTGATAGTCATGGCAAAACTGTAGATTTTACCAATACCATTATCATTCTCACTTCTAATTTAGGGAGTCAGTACTTGAGCCAGTTACTTGAAAATCAATCCACTGACATCGTCAAGGATCAAGTAATGCAAGAAGTTAGACAGGCCTTCCGCCCTGAGTTTTTGAATCGCTTAGATGAGATTATTCTCTTTCACCGACTCAAAAAAGAGCACATGAAAGATATACTCAAAGTCCAACTCACCTACCTACAAAAGTTACTCGATAATAAAGACATCACTTTAAGTTTAAGTGATGCCGCATTGGACTACCTAGCCGAGCAAGGTTACAGTCCAGAATATGGAGCTAGACCACTTAAACGTGTGATTCAAAAACAACTACAAAACAAACTCGCTAATGCTTTATTAGCTGGGGAGTTCCTAGATGGGTCAACTATTCAAGTAGACATGGATGAAAACTCTGAACTCGTGTTTAGCAATACATAACAAGACTTGAGACTGCACACTCAATCACCAAACAAAAAAAGCCAACCTTGTTTCCAAGGTTGGCTTAATAATAAAATAGCGTATTTTATTTAGATGAAGAAACGTAGTCTGCTTGCGAACCACCTAACTTTTTATTGCTATCAATCCAGCTCATTGTTTTGCGGAGTTTTTGACCTACAGTTTCGATACCGTGTGCGGCTTGTTCTTCGCGGATGCGGTTGAAGTTTGGCGAACCATTTTCGTATTCAGCCATCCATTCGTTCGCAAAGTTACCGTTTTCAATCTCTGCAAGTTGGTCTTTCATGCGTTGCTTAACTGAAGCATCGATGATTTTAGGACCTACAGTTACATCTCCGTATTCAGCTGTTTCTGAGATTGAGAATCTCATGCCTGCAATGCCACTCTCATTCATCAAGTCAACGATGAGCTTTAGCTCATGTAAACATTCGAAATAAGCCATTTCTGGTTGGTAGCCTGCTTCTACAAGTACCTCGAAACCTGCTTGCACGAGTGCTGATGCGCCACCACAGAGTACGACTTGCTCACCAAAGAGGTCGGTTACTGTTTCTTCTTTGAAGTTTGTTTCAAATACACCGGCACGTGTACAACCTACACCCTTAGCCCATGCAAGTGCAATAGATTTTGCGTTACCTGTGTAATCTTGGTGAATCGCAATAAGACCTGGAACACCTTGACCACTTACGAATTGACTACGTACTGTATGACCAGGGCCTTTAGGAGCTACGAGAGCTACGTCGATGTTAGCAGGAAGCTCGATGAAGTTAAAGTGTACAGCTAAACCGTGTGAGAAAAGCAATGTTTTACCTTCTACGAGGTAAGGAGCTACACTTTCTTTGTAAATTTTAGGAATAGCAGTATCAGGTGTTGCCATAAGGATGACATCAGCAGCTTGAGTTGCTTCTTCTGTTGTGAGCACTTCGAAACCGAGTTTTTCTGCTACCGGCTTAGATTTTGAACCTTCGTAGAGACCGATGATGACTTCACAACCGCTCTCTTTAAGGTTAAGTGCGTGTGCGTGACCTTGTGAGCCAAAACCAATAACAGCTAATTTTTTACCTTCGAATAGGCCTAAATCTGCGTCTTTATCGTTATAAATGTTAGTAGACATAAGTATTTAATTGAATATGAATCCTTGGATTCCTCTTTACTGAGGCGGGTATACTCTATGTTTTACCCCCGTTGGTCAAGGGAAAAATCCCGAATACACTATTATAGCAAGGCTTATTTAATCAAAAAGTTGTTAATAACTTTTGCAGACCTAATAATTAACCTTTTTAAAACTCACTTTGCGGTAGGTGTCTCTCTTAGACTCAGCTCGGCGTAAGGTGATTTGATAATGTGGAAAATTCAGTAATTCCGGAAACTTAGATGGCCATTCTATCATGTGTAAAGCATCATGCTCTAAATACTCATGCCAGCCTATGCGCTCTAATTCGCTTAGACTTTCAATACGGTACCAATCCCAATGATAAATAGCTTCAAACTCAGTGTGCTCCAAAGCATATTGTTGAAATAAAGCAAATGTAGGGCTTGTTACTTGAGATCCTGCACCACCTAAAGCCTGCATCATCGCTTTAGTTAGATGCGTTTTACCCCCACCTAGATCAGCCTCTAGTGCAATCACATCGCCAGCTTGAAATCGCCCTGCTAACTCCTGCGCTAATTCGTTAAGCTCAGCAATAGAATTGATTTCAAATACCTCTTCAAGATTGGACATAAAGCTAAACTAACGACTGACTTTAAAAAAATCAATAAAGTTACAAAAAAAGCTTGTCGATAGCGGATAAATGTGATTTTATTCGTTCCCGCTCTGAAAACAAGAGCTCAAAATTTTACATCAATTATTATGTCTAGCGCTGTATTTAAAACTGGAGGAAAACAATATCGAGTCAGCAAAGGTGACGTCATCGAGGTCGAAAAGCTTAAGTTCGAAGTAGGTGATACCGCCTCTTTTGACGAAGTACTCGCTTTGGGCGAAGGTGCAGACATCAAGCTTGGTAGCCCAACTGTAGAGGGTGCAACTGTAGAAGCCAAAGTAGTTGAACAATTTCGTGGTGAAAAAATCGTAGCTTTCAAATTCAAGCGTCGTCAAGGTTATCACAAAACTACTGGTTTTAGACGTTCACTCACACGTTTAGAAATCACAGCAATCAAAGGAGCTTAATTCATTCACACTTTAATCAACAAATATCATGATGGCACATAAGAAAGGTCAAGGTAGCGTTAAAAACGGTAGAGACTCAAAAAGCAAACGTTTAGGCGTTAAAAAATTCGGTGGCGAATCAGTAATCGCAGGTAACATCCTCATTCGTCAAAGAGGTACTAAATGGCATCCTGGTAAAAACGTAGGTCTTGGTAAAGACTACACTATTTTTGCTCTTACAGATGGCAATGTTTATTTCGACAAAAAAGGTGGACGCATCAATGTAGCTCCTTTAGAAGCTTAAGACTCTTAGCGATTCTTAATATAAAAAAACCTGTGGATTTATTTCCACAGGTTTTTTTTGTGTCTAGTCCTGAACTAACAGGTGTACTCCGCTTATCGATTTGCTAGGACAAAACAAACAACTAATCACTTAAGCTTTGAGTGAGTTTTTGAGTTTCTACAGGCTCATCGTAATCACTTGGAACCCATTGCAACTCTCCATAAGTGACTTTAACCTTAGAAAAAGGTTTAGGTATTTTAAACTTATCCCAAGTTGGTAACTCCCAATAGTCAGCGTACTCAACCTTAATAGGTAAAATAGGTACTTGAGTTTTAGCAGCAATTTGAATTAAACCAGGCTTTAACTGATAAATAGGCCCCTTGGGACCATCGGGAGTGATACAAATATCCTTGCCTGTCTTAAGTGTTCTATAAATTTCTAACCCTGCTGCTTTAGCTTTTTTATGGCTAGAGCCTCTGATGGTCTTGATTCCCACGACCTTCATCATCCCCGCAATGAGTTCTCCATCTTTACTTGCACTGGTTAACACATAGAGGCTTTTATTAGCTTTAATACTTTGCATGTATTCTATGTAGGTCACTACAGATACCAAGATTCGGTTATGCCACATCCCGTAGATAACCTGTTGTTGTGGATTTTGATAATGCTCTTGAGTGATCACTAACTGAGAGCTCAAGGTTTTATACATAAGTTTAGCTAATACACCCAGACTTAAGCCTGCTAAATAGCGTAATTTAGCTGCTATAATTTTTTTTGGTGTCGTCTGAGTTAAACCCATCATAAAGACTCTAACTAATAACTGATTTCAATGAAATGAAAAGTCTCAACTTTTAAAGCTATAAATTTTGTTTTACTTTTAAACCTAACTTTGTCAGAATTATTTCCATGAATGATATTGAAAATACTGCTAGTTTAGAAAGAAGAGCTCAAGCTCTAGGGGAAGCTGCTAAAGAAAAAGCACAAGAATTTAAAACAGGTGCTGAATTAAAAGCAGCTGAAATTAAGACTGTTGCCACTGAAAAAGCCGCAGAAATTAAGACTGCAGCTACAGAGAAAGCACAAGAAATTAAAACTGTTGCCACTGAGAAAGCTTGTGAAATTAAAGACAAAGCAGGTGAGCTCCATGAAGCAGGAGAAGAATACATCAAAGAAAATCCTACTAAATCTGTACTCATCGCAGCTGGTATTGGGTTTGTACTTGGAGCCCTTATTTGCTGTAGCGCTAAAGATTAATTTATTCTAATTATCTTTATTAAAAAGCCTGTGGATTCATTTCTACAGGCTTTTTTATTATCTCTTGCTAACTTTTTCTAAAGTTCTTTATACGTTTTAAAGTGTGTTTTGACTAATTGTTCTAATGGCATAAGCTGTCTGGCTTGAATATCTCTGGCTATTTCCTTAACTCCCGCTCCTGCGCCAAGCGGGATTTTAACTTCTAATTCTTGGCTAGTTTTATCCATCCAATCAATAAAGGCTTCGCGTGCTAAGATAGAGGCAGCAGCTACAGCGATATCAGACTCTGCCTTGGTTCGTTGACGGATATTAAT
The DNA here is from genome assembly GCA_002387565.1 of Akkermansiaceae bacterium UBA4589. Classification (GTDB taxonomy): domain Bacteria; phylum Verrucomicrobiota; class Verrucomicrobiia; order Verrucomicrobiales; family Akkermansiaceae; genus UBA4581. The sequence goes on from DGJT01000050.1 coordinate 11,385, forward strand.
GCCTTCGACTCCCATACGCTTGGCCATACTTTCAATCACATAAGGTTTAGCAAATTGATCAGAAAGAGAGTCCTTGCATTGTGGGCATTGTTTTTGTAACTCTTGCATCACTTTAACATGTCCCCAAGCCAACATTGAGTTAAGGTTATTAAATTTAGCGTAGAGCTCATTATAACGCTGCGGAGAGATAAATATAATTTGATATTTAAAGCCTGCGACACGCTTTATCTTAGTGCTAATAGCTCTAATTTTTTGTGCCGAGTTCACTTGTTTACTATCTTTGACTCCTAGCTTAACGAGTTGATCAACAATAGCTTCGTCTGTGTAAGCTCCGGCAATCACCAGCGGGCCAAAGAAATCTCCCTTGCCACTTTCATCAATCCCAAAATGAGGTAGGTATTGCTGTGGGTCATGCACTTTCTCGTAGCCTAGCTTAGCCTCTCCTAGAATTTGAGGCTCAAGATTAAACCTTACAAAGTCTTCAGTTTCTGAGCCCTGCACGAGGACTTTGGGGCCTTTTTCATAAACACTGACGTTCAGCTTGCCTTTCTTAGCAGAATAAATAGTATAAGGACGCTCCACCCAATCAAAATTAAGTTCAGTTAAAACTGCTTTAAGCAGCTTAACTTGTTCTAAAGTCAGAGGATGAGTGTAACTAGTCATTTTATTTGGCAAAGCCTAAGGTATTTTTATTCGAAAATCAATGAGTTCCTCTCTTTTGCAAACATCCAAGCAACGCCAAAGTTTTCGCATGACCTTAAATACTTGGTTTATCGAAAACCGCAAGGACTACCCCTGGAGGCGAACTCAAGACCCCTATGCCATACTAGTATCTGAATTGATGCTCCAACAAACCCAAATTAGCACCGTGCTTGAACGTGGCTACTACACACGTTGGCTAGAAACCTTTCCTGATTGGCAGAGCCTAGCTCAAGCACCAGAAGAGCAAGTGTTGGCTACTTGGCAGGGTTTAGGCTACTACAATCGAGCGCGCAGACTCCATGAGCTCGCTAAAACCATCGTTGAGCAATACCAAGGTCAATTACCCCAAGACTATGACACCCTGCTCAGCCTTAAAGGCATAGGTGATTACACGGCTGCTGCTGTGAGTGCATTTGCCTTTGATTTAGCTTACCCTCTTGTAGATGGCAATGTGATTCGCCTGCTCAGCCGCCTCTATAACTACCAAGAAGCTATTGATAAAGAACCTGGAAAAAGTCAGATATGGACTTGGGCTGCTGAACTGCTCGATACGAAAAACGCCTGTGTTTACAATGCTGCTATCATGGAAATCGGCCAACAAATTTGTAAGAAAAAACCGCAATGCCTCATCTGTCCAGTTGCTGATTTTTGCCAAGCCAAAGACCAGCAACCTGAACTGCTACCGATTAAAAAAGCTCGCCCTAAAATCACCCACATAGATGAACATGCAATTATTTGCATGCGTGATCATCAGATTTTATTAGCCCAAGAAACAGGCTCCAGACGCAAAGGTTTTTGGAAACTACCCAACCGCACAGCTCAAGCACTAGGCTCACACAGACTCACCTTGAGCCTTAATTATGCTATCACCCGTTACAAAGTAGAGTTGTATCTCTATGCCGTTGAGTCTCAATTAGATATAGCTCAACCTCAAACAGAGGAAAAATGGACTGATATTGAAGATTTAGATAGCATCCCTCTAGGTGCACCTTACAAAAAAGCCATTCAACAATACTTAGCACAAAGCTAGCGCAAAGCTAACAAAGCGAGCATACGCCCAGTTTTGCCTTGGTCTCTGCGGTAAGAGTCGTAGAGCTTAGCATCACTATAGGTATCAATCATGCAGTCTGTGCAATTTTCTACTATTAGACCTAACTGTATAGCTTGCGCATTAATTTGTGCTGCAATGTCTACAGGGTAATGTGGAGGTCTAATACAGGGGCTAATAAGCATCTGTATATTCTCTAAAGTAGCTCCTTGCTGGCACATGACTTGTACCGTATTTTTCAGTATATTAAGTTCTGTGCCCTTCTTACCAGAATGAGCCAACCCTATCACCCTAGCTTGTGCATCATAAAGATAGATGGCGGCACAATCCGCTACATAAATACCTAGAGTTAGATTGGGCGTTGTCGTCACCAAGGCGTCTACCCCTAGAGCATACTTAGCTGTGTTTTGCGGTTCAATAAGTTGCACTTGAGCTCCATGCACTTGCTCACAGGTGTAAATATCAGCAAGGCTTAGGTTATGCTGAATTAATGCCTGTTCATGGTAAGGCTCAAGTAATTTCAAGGCTTCCTCTTTATCTGAGCTTTGGTGATTTAAAGGAAATCTGTATAACCAATGAACCCAAATATTTGACGCCGGGCACGGCCAAGACTGCAAGAATTCTACAGGCTTTTTCATGGCTCTAATCTTCGACCCTTTGACCAAAACGGCGCTCTCGACTGTAGTAGCAATCTATGGCTTTTTTGAATTCTGCTTCATCAAAGTCAGGCCAATAAACGTCGGTAAAGTAAAGCTCTGCATAGCTAAGTTGCCAAAGTAAGAAATTAGACAAGCGCTTCTCACCAGATGTCCTAATAAGTAAATCTGGATCAGGCATCCCTGCCGTATCGAGATAACTCTCCAAAACTGAATTATCAATACTGTCCGCCTGCAAACTCTGATTAGAAACATCTTGAGCTACTTTTTGTACAACTCTAAGTATTTCATCTCTACCTCCATAGGAAAGCGCCAAAGTTAAAGTTAATTTATCATTGTTTTGAGTCTGCTCGACGACCTTGTTTAACTCTTGTCTTTGCTTAACAGGTAGTAATGTTTGATCTCCAATGACATTGAGTCTGACGCCATGCTCCATGAGCACCTTAGATTTATTTTTTAAAAACTGATAGAGCAGCTCCATTAAACCATCAACTTCTACTTTATTGCGTTGCCAGTTTTCTATAGAAAACGCGTAAACAGTTAGCCATTCTATCTCACCTTCTAAACAATATTTGACGACATCTTGCAAAGCTTGTGCGCCTTGCTGGTGACCTGCATTAGCAGTTTTATTATGCTTTTTTGCCCAACGACGATTACCATCCATGATAACAGCAACATGGTTGAGCTCTTTAGCTTGAGGTTGAACAGTTTTGTTCTGGGCTTGTTGAATAGCTTGCTTAATAGTCATCTTCTCGACCTATATCGTCTGAAGAATCTTTATCATCTTTCCCTAAAGAGTAAAGCTCATAATCCTCCATTTCTCGACTATCAAACTTATATTGATAAGGGTTTTTCCATGGATCAACAATCACAAATCCTTTGCCTTGTATATTCATCACCCACTCAGGCTTCATAGAACCGCTTTGTAATTCAGGCAGGTAAGGGTCCACCTCTTTAGGTAAATTACCATTGGCATCCACTTCTCCAAATAATTCAAGGTACAAGTTCGTAACATTACCTTCTGGATAAGTACCATAATCTTCATAGTAGAGCTGTAAACCATCTTCTAGATACACCAACTGTAACCTTGCTTGTGATGCAGCTTGTTGTTGTTTAAATAAATTAAACCCAGTTGCACTTAAGCCTGCCAATACAGCGATGATACTAATGACTACCAATATTTCAATGAGACTAAAACCTAGCTTCACTGAATTAGGTGAAAGTAATAGTTTTAATTTCATAAATAGATATACACTGTTTTGAGTAACTAATTAACATTAACCCATAGCTGAATCCAAATCATTGATGATTTGAGCAAGAGGAGCGAAGATAGCAAATACAATCACAGCTACAATACCTGCAAGGAAAACAATCATTAATGGCTGCAAGATTGTAGTCATCGTATCTACAGAGTCTTTGACCTCTTCTTCATAGACATCTGCTACTTTGAGTAACATATCTGGTAGCTGACCTGTTTCTTCACCCACTTCTACCATTGATATAGCCATTTCAGGGAAAATATTAGCCGCTTTCATAGGCGAAACCATAGAGTCACCCTCTCTAACCTTATCATAAATCATCCCTATACTTTCCTCGATCACTACGTTACCCGCAGTCTCCTTCGTGATTCTTAAGGATTCTAAAATAGACACACCTGAAGTGATGAGTGTACCCAAAGTTCTTGAGAATTTAGCAATGGCATTCTTGCGCTGCACATCACCTAAAAGAGGAAGCCTTAATACCATTCTATCACAAACTTTCTTACCTGTTGATGTTTTGCCAAAGGCTTTCATGCCTATAACTACAAGGAAAATAAAACCTCCTAACCAAACTACATTAGGAACCAGCACAGGGTTAGCAATCATGTTTTCTGAGAAATTAAACACGGCTGTAGATAATGCAGGCAATTCTGAATCTGAATCTTCAAACATCTCTTTAAATTGAGGAACCACCACAACCATCAAAATAGTCATAATTAATGCCGCCACAATTAAAACAATAATAGGGTAAGTCATAGCTGACTTAATTTTCTTTCTAAGCGCTTCGGCTTTTTCTCTATAATCACCTAAACGATCAAGTACGACATCAACTATACCACCTGACTCACCAGCTTTTACCATATTGACAAATAAATCATCAAAAATACGTGGGTATTGAGCCAAACCATCAGAAAGAGTGCCTCCAGACTGAACCGACTGACTCACTCGCTCAATCATCGTTTTTACAGTTTTATTTGGCTGCTGGCTTGAAAGAATGCTTAAGCTTTTTATCAGTGGCAACCCTGCATTAATCAAAATACTCAGCTGGCGGGTAAAGTTCATCACCTGCACCGGCTTAAGCCTTACATTACGAGTGCTGATATTTTTTGTTTTAGCTCTTGATGCCTTGCTTGCCTTAGCTGCTGAGGCCACTTCTGTCACTTGAGTGGGAAAGAGAGCCATTTCACGCACCTGAGCGCTGGCTTCATCTACTGTATTAGCAACTACCGTACCTTGTTGCTGTTGTCCTTGTGCATCTAATGCAATATATTGAAAGGTGGCCATATTAAAAAAAATACTTAATTTAATCAGACATTAAACCCTGTAGGGAAAATATCAAGTTTTAAGTTGCCGCTTAATGAGTTAGAGACTTAAAAGACGGTTTAACGCTGCTTCTTCTGCTCGTACTCAGTCATCTTAATTAACTCGCTGACTGTCACAAATTGATAGCCTTTCTTTCTAAGCGCTTTAACAAGAGAAGGAACCACAGCCACTGAATTAGGATGTATATCATGGAGTAACAAAATACTACCCGGTTGAGCCTTACTCACCAAACGGTCTAATAACACAGAGACACTAGGGCGTTTCCAATCAAGGGGATCTACATCCCAATGCACTGAGGTTAAATTGTAATCCTTCTTAAGCCATTGAGCTTGAGAGAGGGTAAAAGCACCATAAGGAGGTCTAAATGTTTCTGGATAACTGCCTAACTCTCTCTTGAGTAAATACTGCAGAGAAACCACCTCTTTTTTCACCTCTTCCTTAGGTAAGTTTTTTAATGAACAATGCGTATGAGAATGGTTACCTATCTCATGCCCTTCATTTTGAATACGTTTTGTAATATCTGGATAGCGCACCACATTTCTACCCACCACATAAAAGGTCGCGGGCACACGCTCACGAGCTAAAATATCCAATAACTTGGGAGTCAGAGTTGGATGAGGCCCATCATCAAAGGTCAAAGCAATATATGGCAATGTTCTACTACCATAACGATACTTAACCCCATCAATTTCCTTCGTCATCGGTGGCAACTCTCTCTTAGTCGGTTGCTTAGTTCCTGAACATGAGATAGTGAGCCCTCCTATAATGAGGACTAAAAATAACGGTAAGTTTAAGCTGATTTTCATGACGTGGAATTATAGGGTAGATTGTTTATGTGAAGCTCTTCTAATCAAGAAAACAAAAAAAGCAGCGAGTAACAACATAAAAACTGAATAAAATTGCCCCTTAGTCAAACCCCAAACTAAAGCTGAATCAGGCACTCTAAACTGCTCAGCTAACATACGTAAAATTGGGTACCCAATAAAAAAGCCCACGACTAAAATCCCCTGCGTGTTATTTCTCTTATAACGCAACCACCACCTAATAGCAGACAAGAGCAAGAACAACACTAAACCCTCTAATAACGCCTGAATCAACTGAGAGGGGTAACGCACCGGCACATACTCTGCCAGAATTGCCAATAACTCACTACTTTTGCGTGACTGCTCTACTAGCGCAAACATCTGTGATTGCATGGCTAAATTCTCCTGCAAAAATGGCTGCACTCTCTCATCCATCAACACCTCTACCGCCTGCTTAATCGACCCTGATTCTGTCAACTCACTGGGAAATTTCATCCCCCAATTAAATGAACTCCTCTGCGGTATAACATGACCATAAAGCTCCCCATTGATAAAATTAGCTAACCTCCCAAGGAACAAACCAATAGGAGCCGTCCAACACAATCCATCACCTAAGCCAAGCCACGAAATCTGATGTTTTTTGGCATAGAAATACGAAAATACAATCAGCCCTAGAATCCCTCCATGACTCGCCATACCCCCCTTCCACACCTGCAGAGGGTAAGTCCAATTAGCCGCAGCCTCCGCCCAACCTACATCGGGAATCCAGTAAAACAACGTATAGCCCAAACGCCCACCAAGAAACACTCCAAAAAGCATCGCATAAGTCGCAAAATCCATCACTTTAGACTCAGGCAACACCCAAGGCTGCACAGTCGAACGAGCCCAAAATTTAAGCAACCAAATAGCAGCGACAACCCCTAACAAGTACGCCACACCATACCAATGAATCGATAATCTTCCTAAAGAAAGGGC
>DGJT01000033.1 GCA_002387565.1 Akkermansiaceae bacterium UBA4589
CCAAGAGCACTCAATCGTGCTTGTACGTGGTGGTCGTGTAAAGGATTTGCCTGGTGTTCGTTATCATGTTGTTCGTGGTGCACTTGATACTTTAGGTGTAGATGGACGTAAGCAATCTCGTTCTAAGTATGGTGCTAAGAAACCAAAGAAATAATCTAAATACAAATATATGATGGCTCGTAGAAAACGACTTTATAAAAAAATAGAACTAGTTGATCCTCATTATGAGAGCAAACTAGTAGCTAGTTTAATTTCAAGAGTAATGCTCAGTGGTAAGCGTTCTCTTGCTGAACGCATTGTTTATGGTGCGATTAATCGCGCTAACGAAGGTAGTGACGCTATTGATCCTTTGCAAATCTTACAAAGAGCGATTGATAACGCTCAGCCTAAAGTAGAAGTAAAAAGTCGCCGTGTAGGTGGTGCTACTTATCAGGTTCCTATGGAAATTGAAGAAAGCCGTGCAAAAGCTCTTGCTATGCGTTGGTTGATTCAATGTGCTCGTAAGCGTAAAGGTTCTTCAATGGAATATGCTCTTGCTAACGAAATTAAAGACGCCGCTAACAATCAAGGTGCAGTAGTAAGAAAGCGTGACGACATGCATAAGATGGCTCAAGCCAACCGTGCGTTCGCTCACTTTAGATTCTAATTATATTCAACTTCATGTCAGTTAATCATTCAGATCGTCCATTCCCGCTAGAGCGTACCAGAAATATTGGTATCGCTGCGCATATCGATGCGGGTAAGACGACGCTGACTGAGAGAGTGTTATTTTACACTGGCATGATTCATCAGATTGGTGAAGTGCACGATGGTGCTACGACTACCGATCACATGGAGCAAGAAAGAGAGCGTGGTATCACTATCACCTCTGCTGCAGTAACTTGCTCTTGGACACAACTTCAAGAAGAAGGGGTATCTAAGTTGTACGCCAATCAAAAGCAGCGCATCAACATTATTGATACGCCAGGTCACGTTGACTTCACTGCTGAAGTTGAACGTTCTTTACGTGTGCTTGATGGTACAGTAGTTGTATTCTGTGCTGTAGCTGGAGTTCAGCCTCAAACTGAAACAGTTTGGAGACAAGCAAGTAAATATGATGTGCCTCGTATCGTGTTCGTTAATAAAATGGACCGTGTAGGTGCTGACTTTGATAATGTGGTTGCTGAGCTTAGTGAGAAATTAGGAGCTAATCCAGTGCCAGTACTTATTCCAATTGGTGCCGAAGATAGTCTCATTGGTCAAATCGATGTGATTAACCAAAAAGCGATTGTCTACAAAGACGACAAAAATTCTGGTTCAACTTACGAGATTCAAGAATTAGAAGGAGAGTTAGCTTATCTCAAGGAGCAGGCGCAAGCTGCTTATCAAAATCTCCTTTCTCAAGTAGCCGATGTCAATGACACTGTGGCTGAGAAATTCCTCATGGAGGAAGAAGTGAGCTTAGAAGAGCTCAAACAAGGTTTACGCCAAGCAACTATCGAAAACAAAATTGTGCCTGTTGCCGGTGGTTCAGCTTTCAAAAACAAAGGTGTTCAATACCTAATTGACGCTATTGTTGATTACCTTCCAAGTCCGCTTGATATTCCTGCTGCTCAAGGTCAATCAGCAGATGATGAAACTATTGAGGTTTCAACTATCACTTCCGATAATGAGAAGTTCTGTGCTCTAGCCTTTAAACTATGGGCAGATAAGTATGTAGGTAAGCTCGTATTTTTCCGTGTCTATTCAGGCACTATTTCAAAAGGTCAATCAGTCTACAATCCACGCACTCGTAAAAAAGAGCGCATCGGTCGTCTGATTCAAATCCAAGCTGACAGACACGAAGAGGTCGATACTTGTTACGCTGGTGATATTGCTGCGATTGCAGGTATTAAGAATGTAACTACAGGTGATACGCTTTGTGATCAGAATTTCGATATCCTTCTTGAACCACCAAGTTTCCCTGAGCCAGTAATCAGTATGGCGGTTGAGCCTAAAACAGTGGCTGATCAAGAAAAGATGTCAGACGCCTTAGCTCGTCTCTCAGAAGAAGATCCTACTTTCATGGTGAAAACTGACGAAGACACAGGTCAAACCATTATTTCAGGTATGGGTGAGCTTCATCTCGAAGTCATTATTGATAGATTAAAACGTGAATTTTCTGTGGCTGCCAATGTAGGTAAACCACAAATCGCTTACCGCGAGACCATTACTCTAAAAGCAGGTGGTGAAGGTAAGCTAGTTAAGCAAACAGGAGGCAAGGGTCAGTATGGTCATGTCATCTTAGAAATCGCTCCAGCAGAGAAAGGTAAAGGCTTAACAATCGATAGCAAAGTAACAGGAGGTGCTATCCCTAAAGATTTTATGAGTGCTGTTTACGCAGGTGTGACTGATGCTATGAGTAATGGTGTCGTTGCAGGTTATCCTGTAGTAGATGTGCATGTGACAATTCTTGATGGTTCTTATCATGAAGTTGATTCAAATGAAAACGCATTTAAAATGGCAGCTATTTTTGCTATGAGAGATGCGTTTAAGAAAGCCGAAGCTGTATTGCTTGAGCCTATTATGGATGTAGAGGTTTCTACTCCTGAAGAGCACCAAGGAGACATCATGGGTGATATGAATCGTCGTCGTGGTCAAGTGCAGAGCATTGAGAATAAGCCTAAGTTGGCAGTGTTAAAGGTCAATGTGCCTTTAGCAGAAATGTTTGGTTATTCAACTGTAGTTAGAACTCTCTCTTCAGGTAGAGCTTCTTACTCAATGGAGCCTTCAAATTTTGAACAAGTCCCACAGAATGTAGTGGATCAAATCATCGCAACAAGATTTAACTAATTTTAGATTTATTATTGGTATTATGGAAAAGCAAAAAATAAGAATACGTTTACAATCATTTGACTATGCGTCTATTGACAAGTCAGCTCAAGAGATTGTGGATACAGCAAAGAGAACAGGAGCTAAAGTAGCAGGTCCAATCCCTTTGCCTACAAGAACTGAAAAGTTCAGTGTTAACCGTGCGGTTAACGTCAACAAGGAGTCCGTGGAGCAATTTGAGATTCGTACTCATAAAAGAGTCCTCGATATTTTGGATCCAACAGCAGTAACCGTTGATGAGTTGAGAAAGCTCAACCTTCCAGCTGGTGTTGATATTAGAATTAAAATTTAATTAGTAAAATCATGTCTTTAGGTCTTTTAGGTAAAAAAGTAGGTATGACCCGTGTCTTTGACGAGACAGAGGGTAAGATGATCCCTGTCACAGTCATTGCGGCAGAGAACAATGAGTTTTTGCAAGTTAAAACAACACAGAAAGATGGCTACAATGCTGTTCAAGTTGCTTTTGATGAACAAAAAGAATTCCGTTTAAATAAAGCAAAAGCAGGTCACATCAAAACTCATGGTGGTACAGCTAAAAAGCTTATCAAAGAATTCCGTTTTCAAGAAGGCGAGGAAATTCCTAACTTTGAAGAAGTCACTCCAGGTGTGACTCTTTTCGAAGTAGGTCAGACCATCGACGTGCTTGGAAAAACTAAAGGTAAAGGTTTCCAAGGTGTTGTAAAACGTTACAACTTTGGTGGTCTTCCTCAGTCACATGGTTCAATGATGCACAGACGTACAGGTGCTGTTGGTGCAGGTTCATGGCCAGCTCGTATTTGGAAAGGTCAGAAAATGCCAGGTCGTCACGGTAACTATAATCGCACAGTTCAAAACTTGAAAGTAGTGCAAGTCCGTGAAGAAGAAGGAGTTATCTTAGTATCAGGCGCAGTTCCTGGTTCAAAAGGCTCTTATGTAGTAGTTCGCCCAGCGATTAAAGCTTAATTAATTAAAAGAAAATGTCTGCTAAATTATTTACAAAAGAAGAAGCTCAAGCAGCTAAGTTCACTCTCCTTGAAGAAGGCAAGGGCAACCAAGCTGTACATGACTTAGTGATTGCTTACCGTGCGAATCGTCGTAGTGGTACAGCTAACACAAAAACTCGTTCAGAGGTCATTGGTAGCACAAAGAAAATTTATGGTCAAAAAGGTACAGGTAATGCACGTCACGGTGACCGCAAAGCCCCTATCTTTGTTGGTGGTGGTGTTGCTTTTGGTCCTAAGCCAAGAAGCTACGCAAAAACAGTTAATAAGAAAACACGCAAGCTAGCTTTAGCTCGTGTACTTACTAACCTCATCGAAGCTGGTACACTTAAGCAAGTAGCTGAGTTCAAAGTAACAGATGGTAAAACTAAGTCTTTCTTAAGCCAAATCCAAGAGATTAGCTCAGCCAAGAAAGTGCTTCTTATCTCTGATAGTTTTGACGAAGTCACTTACCGTGCAGCTCGCAATGTAGGTCACGTACTTCTTATGACTCCACAACAAGTTAATATCGAAGAGATGCTTCACGCTGATGAAGTAGTGCTCGTCGGTAATAGCGCAGAAATCATCATTGCACGTACTGCAATCTAACCACGAAGAACAATGAAAGATATTTATCAAGTTATCAAAAAAGTGCGTTTGACTGAGAAAGCTAGTCTCTTGACTGAGCTTAATGGTCAATATGTTTTTGAAGTAGATCGTCGTGCAAACAAGCTTGAAATCAAACAAGCAATTGAAAAGCTCCTCGGTAAAAAAGTAGCAAGTGTCAACACTTGTAACTACAAAGGCAAAGAAAAGCGTCGCCGTCGTGCAGATGCAGGTAGAACAGCCCATTGGAAAAAAGCTATTGTTAAGCTCCAAGAAGGCGAAGTATTAGATTTAGTATAAAAGGAAGGATAATATTATGGCATTAAAAAGTTTTAAACCAACAACCCCTTCAAATAGGTATAAATTATTACCTTCATTTGAAGAGATTACGAAATCAAAACCTGAGAAGAGCTTAACTGCTCCTCTTAAGAAATCAGGTGGTCGTAATAACCAAGGTCGCATTACTTGTCGTCACGTAGGTGGTGGTCATAAGCGTCTCTATCGTTTGGTCGATTTCAAACGTAGAAAGCTTAACGTACCAGCTAAAGTGGTAGGCATCGAATATGATCCAAACAGAACTTGTCGCATTGCTCTTATTGAGTACAAAGACGGTCAAAAGAGTTACATCTTAGCCCCTCTAGGCTTAGAAGTAGGCGCTACTGTAGAAGCAGGTGAAAAAGTATTACCTAAAGTAGGTAACGCTATGCCTCTTAAATCAGTACCTCTTGGTACAGCTATTCACAACTTGGAACTTGTTCCTGGTGCTGGTGGTAAAGTAGCTCGTGCTGCAGGTGGTCAGGCAATCCTTTCTAACCGCGAAGGAGGTTACGCTCTTGTTAAGATGCCATCTGGCGAAATCAGAAAATTCCTTGAGGACTGTTTCTGTACTATCGGTCAGATTGGCAACATCAACCACATGAACGAAGTTTCAGGTAAAGCAGGTAGATCACGCTGGCAAGGTGTGCGTCCAACTGTACGTGGTATGTGTATGAACCCTGTTGATCACCCCAATGGTGGTGGTGAAGGTAAGTCTAAATCAGGTGGTGGTCGCCAGCACTTGAAATCTCCTTGGGGTCAACTCAAGGGTCAGAAGACTCGTCAAAAGACAAAAGCTAGCAACAAGTTGATTGTTCAAAGAAGAAAAACTAAAAACAAATAATTGATAATCTTATGCCTCGTTCACTAAAAAAAGGTGCTTTCATCGATCAAAAGCTATTAGCTAAAATTGATAAAGCCGCAGAGACCTCAGACCGTAAACCAATCAAAACTTGGAGTCGTCGTTCAATGATCACTCCTGACTTTGTAGGTCACAACTTCTTGGTCCATAATGGTAAAAGTTTTCTCCCTGTGTATGTAACAGAAAACATGGTTGGTCATAAACTCGGTGAGTTTTCGATCACACGTGTCTTCAAAGCACACGGTGGTATTGGTAAAAAGTAAATTATAAATTCATGAAACAGTTTAACGCATCACCCTCTAATCAAGTAACCTCTTTGTTTACAAAGTGGGCGAAAGTTATGGTGATTTCGTTGAGCTGCATGAGTTTAGCTACTTTGGCCTTAGCTGCACCAAGCGCAACTGAACAACAACAGTCTGCGTTGCAATTGCAAAATCAACTCCTTAAGCAGAGTCTCATTCAGGCAAAATCTGAATTAGCTCAACTCAAGGAAGAGATGGACGCATACAAGCAGTTGTCCTCAACCACAGTGGCTGATAATTCAGCTGAAGACTTAGGAACAACTATAACCCAAGCCTACACTGAGCAATCTAAAAAATTGCTAAAACAACAGCTTAAGTTTGGGTTATTACAAAAAATGACCGAAGAGATTTACCTCACGTTATCTCAGAGTCAAGAGTTGCAAGACCAAGCGCTCAAGCAAGAGTACATTAACACGGCTCTACTAGCTTTAAGCAAAGGTCTTAATAGTTTGCGTACTCAACAAAACCTCGAAGCTCAAGTGGCCCAAGGTTTATTGCAAACCAAAGTCAAAGCTATCGATGTCGCAACCGGCCTCATAGTCTTAGAACAAGGAGCTGATGTTGGTGTGCAAATTGGGATGCGTTTTGAAATCAGACGCAATGAGCAATTGTTAGCTCAAGCCACAGTTGTGGATATTAGAGAGCAAGTGTCTGGGGCTTTCCTAGATGCAACTAAATTCAAAATTACAGATTTATCAGTAGGTGATGATGCCTACTTAATCAGAACAATTTAATTAAAGTATAAAATTATGGACGTTATTTCTACTACTAGATATGCAAAAGTATCACCTAAAAAGGTGCATGATGTTGCAAGAGAAATTCAAGGATTACCTGTTGAGGTAGCTTTGGATGTGCTTAACTACACACCTAAGAAATCAGCCTTGTTGATTGGTAAAACTTTGCGTACAGCTATTGCAGATGCAGAGAACAACTTCAATCTCAATGTTGATGAGCTTACCATTAAAGAGGCCACTATCGGTGATGGCCCTGTAGCTAAGAGACATATGGCACGTGCAAGAGGGTCAGCCTCTCCTGTCATCAAGAGAACAAGCCACATTCGTATTGTTTTAACAGACAGCAAATAAGTAACAATTTAATCAACTAATATTATGGGACAAAAAGTTAATCCAATCGGTTTTCGTTTAGCGTATAACAAGAACTGGGCATCAAAATGGTATGCTGAGAAATCAGACTATGCCACTAAGTTACACGAAGACTTAAAAGTAAGAAAATACATCAAAAACCGCATCGGCATGGGCGCTTTATCAAAAGTGCTTATTGAAAGAGCATGGAACAGTGTGCGTGTGACATTACACACATCACGTCCAGGTCTTGTTATCGGTCGTAAAGGTTCAGAAATTGAAAAGTTGACTAAAGACATTTCAGCAATCTGCAAAAACTCAGATGTTAAAATCGACATCGTTGAGATCCGCAAGCCAGAGCTTGATGCTCAATTGGTAGCAGAGCAAATTGCTTTACAACTTGAAAGACGTATCAGTTTTAGAAGAGCTATGAAACGTTCACTTCAGACAGCTATGGATTTTGGAGCAGAAGGTATTCGTATCCGTTGTTCAGGTCGTTTAGGTGGTGCTGATATTGCACGTGCTGAATGGTACAAAGAAGGTAAAGTTCCTTTACAAACTCTTCGTGTTCCTATTGACTACGGTACCGCAGAAGCAAACACTGTTTATGGTATCATTGGCATCAAGTGCTGGATCAATAAGAAAGAAGAGAAAAAAGGTTCAGGTCGCAGCAATAACAACAACAGAGGTGGTCAACGCCGCGGTTAATTTTAACAATAAAGAAAGAATAAGGTTATGAATTTAATGCCAAAACGCACAAAATTTAGAAAAGCTCATAGAGGCAGCAGAGCAGGTAATGCTAGTCGCGGCGTAGAAGTGAGCTTTGGAGATTTTGGTCTACAAGCCCTTGATCGTGGTTGGATGAGCAATCGTCAAATCGAAGCATGTCGTATCGCCATCAACCGTTACCTCAAACGTCGCGGTAAAGTTTGGATTCGTGTATTCCCTCACAAGCCAATTACTGGTCGTCCACCTGAAACTCGTATGGGTAAAGGTAAAGGTGCCGTAGAAGGTTATGTAGCGGTTATCCGTCCTGGTAATGTATTATTTGAAATTTCTGGTGTACCAGAATCATCAGCTCGTGAAGCATTAAGACTTGCTTCAAACAAGTTGGGTATTCGCACAAGATTTGTTAATCGTTCAACTCACTAATATTAATCATCAATTATTATGGCACAAATTAAAGCTAAAGAGATTAGAGAACTTTCAGTTGATGAAATCAACGGTAAGCTCAAAGATTTGAAACAAGAAGCCCTCAACTTGAGATTACAACAATCAACAGGTCAGTTGGACAACCCAGCGCGCCTTAAAGTAATTCGCAGAGAAGTGGCTAAGTACACCACCGTACTCAACGAGAAAAACAGTTAATCAACGTATTTTATGAGTCAAGAAACAGAACAGAAACCTCAGGGTATCAGAAAAGTTAGAATCGGCAATGTAGTATCTACTAGCATGGATAAAACAATTGTTGTAGAGTATGTTGCTCGCGTTCCTCACCCACAATTCAAAAAGATCATCAAGAAGTCTAAGAAATTCTATGCTCACGATGAAAAGAGTGAAGCAGCGGTAGGTGACAAAGTTAAAATCAGAGAAACTCGTCCAATTTCTAAAAAGAAATGTTGGGTGTTAGAAGAAATTATTTCTCATTAATTCAAATTATTTTATAAGGTTATGATCCAGATGGAATCAAAAGTAAGTATAGCTGATAATACGGGAGCCCGTACAGCTAAGATGATTGGTGTACTTGGTACCCGCAGTAAAGTAGCGCATGTTGGTGATATTATCACTGCACACGTTCGCGAAGCGATCCCAACCGCAACTATCAAAAAAGGTACTGTAGTTAAAGCTGTTGTTGTAAGAACAGCCGCTCCAATTAGAAGACCTGATGGTTCAATTCTTCGTTTTGATGGCAATGCTATTGTCATTATTGACAAAGACGGCAACCCAAAAGGAACTCGTATTTTCGGCCCAGTAGCTCGTGAATTACGTGAGAAGAAATTTATGAAAATCGTGTCATTGGCACCAGAAGTACTCTAATCAATATGAGCAAGACTAAAACCCACGTTAAAAAAGGAGACACAGTAGAAGTTATCTCTGGTTACCATAAAGGTAAACAAGGAGAAATCCTCACTGTGAATGCGACAAAAGGCCAAGTACTTGTACAAGGCGTACGCATGATCAAAAAGGCTGTTAAGCCATCAGAACAAAATCAAGAAGGAGGTATCATCGAGGTCGAAGGCCCAATCCATATCTCTAATGTGAAGAAAGTATAAACAATTTTAGGCGTTTGCGCTTAAGCTTAAATTTAATTTAAACTCATAGCTGACCCGCATTATTATGAAACCAACATTATTAAGTTATTACCAAGACAAAGTAGCACCAGCTCTCAAAGAAGAGCTCAAGGTAGCTAATATTCACCAAGTTCCTACACTCGAAAAGATTGTAGTGACTTCAGCTGTAGGCTCACATTCAGACAGAAAACAAGCTGTTGAAGATGCTGTAGCAGACATCTCTAAAATCACAGGCCAAAAGCCAAGTGTGACATACGCTCGCAAATCAGTCGCTAACTTTAAGTTACGTGAGGGTGAGGCAATCGGTGCACGTGTGACTCTAAGACAAGCCCACATGTGGGAATTTCTCGATCGTTTCGTGAATATCACAACTCCAAACATTCGTGACTTTAGAGGGATCTCTCCAAAAAGTTTCGACGGCCAAGGTAACTACGCTGTAGGTGTTGATGATCAATCAATCTTTCCTGAGATTGAACTTGAGAAAATCAAGAGAAAGTTAGGTTTTGATATTATTTTTGTAACCTCTACTAAGTGTGACAAGCAAGCTTACGCACTTCTTAAGCACTTAGGTGTTCCTTTCAGAGAAATCAAACAAAAAGCAACTGCAGAATAATTTAAAAGAAACTATATTATGGCAACATTATCAGATCCTATCGCGGACTTTTTAACTCGACTCAAAAATGCTTGTATGGCAGGTAACGAAGAGTTCAGGGCACCGCATTCAAACATGAAAGAAGATATTGCAAAAGTTCTCAAGGACGAAGGTTATATCTGGAACTTTGAAATTCAAAACGACGCCAAAGGGCACAAAGAAATTCTCGTAAAAACTAAATTCATTGACGGTGAGTCAGTGGTTAAAGAGGTTAAAAGAGTTTCTAAGCCAGGTCGTCGTCAGTACGTATCAGTAAGCGAAATTCCTTACGTGATGAGTGGCTTAGGTTCATCTATCATTTCAACTTCTGCTGGCGTTATGTCAGGAGCGCAAGCACGTCGTAAAAATACAGGTGGAGAAATTCTCGCCTTTATTAAATAATTGTTAACCTTCATAGAAACATGTCTAGAATTGGAAACAAAATCATTACTATACCTGCTGGCGTAACTATTGAAGTTAGCGCAACACAGGTTGTCAAAGTTACAGGTTCAAAAGGTAGCTTAGAATATCAATTACCACAAGGTATCACTCTTGAGCAAGAAGACGCGCAAATCACTCTCGTAAGAGAAGCTGAGACACGCCAACTTAAAGCTCTTCACGGAACAGCTAGAAGCTTAGTTAATAACATGATTATTGGCGTAGTAGACGGCTTTGTTAAAGAACTTGAAATTCAAGGTGTTGGTCTTAGAGCAGCAGTCAAAGGTACAACCCTTGACTTAAGCCTAGGTAAATCACACCCAATCTTGCACCCAATCCCATCTACACTTACTGTAACTGTTGCTGACAACACGAAAGTGAAAGTAGAAGGAATTGATAAACAAGAAGTAGGTCAATTTGCAGCAGAAGTACGTGCTTACTATCCACCAGAACCTTACAAAGGCAAAGGTGTACGTTATGCAGGTGAATGGGTACGTCGTAAAGCTGGTAAGAGTGTAGGTAAATAATTTAAAATAAAGAAATCATGAGTATTAACCGTAAAAGTATTCGTAAAAGAATTCACAAAAGAGTAAGACGCAAGATTAGTGGTACTTCACAACGCCCAAGATTGGCTGTGCATTACTCTAATCAACACATCTACGCTCAAATCATTGATGATGAAGCAGGTGCAACTATCTGTAGTGCTTCAACATTGAACAAAGAAGTAACAACTAAAGCCTCTAACGAAGCTGCAGCTGTACAAGTAGGTGCCCTTATTGCTAAAAAAGCAAAAGACAGCAAAATTGATACACTTGTATTTGACCGTGGTGGTCACAGCTATCATGGTAAGGTCAAGGCCTTGGCAGAAGCAGTAAGAGAAGGAGGAATTAAATTTTAATTAATCGCTATGATGAGTGAAAATAATAACGAAAAGCCAGCTTCAGAAAAAGAAGCTCCAGTAGAAGCAACTGCTGCACCAGTAGAAGCTAAGGAAGCTCCAGAAGCTGCGGCTCCAGCTGAAGAAAAAGCACCAGTTGAGCAAAAGCCTGCTGAGAAAACAGCTGAAAAGCCTGCTTTCAAAAAGTTCAATAACAAGAAAAAGTCATTTGACCGCAACAACAAGCGTGGTGGTCGTAACGACAAACCAGTCGAAGAGGATCCATTAACTGAAAAAGTAGTACACATTAACCGTTGTGCGAAAGTAGTTAAAGGTGGTCGTCGCTTTAGTTTCTCTGCTCTTGTAGTAGTAGGTGACGAAGCAGGTCGCGTTGGTGTCGGTTTTGGTAAAGCAAACGAAGTTGCTGACTGTATCAGAAAAGCTAGTGAAATTTCTCGTAAAAACTTGGAAAAAGTAACAATTGTTAATGGTACAATCCCACACGAAATTTATGCTGAACATGGTGGCGGCAAAGTGCTCCTTAAACCTGCGGTACCTGGTACAGGTATTATTGCTGGTGGTGGTGTGCGTGCTGTTTGCGAAGTAGCAGGTATTACTGATATCTTAGCAAAATCATTAGGTTCAAACAACTACGGTAACGTAGTGAAAGCTACACTTAAAGCTCTCTCAGAACTCAGATCTAAAGAGCAAGTACTTGCTCAAAGAGGTAAGAAAGTAGCTAAATAATATTTAACTAATTAATTGATATGAAATTACATCAACTCAAAACTAACGAAGGCTCAAAGCACCGCGTCAAAAGACTTGGTAAAGGTGAGAGCTCAGGTTTAGGTAAAACTTCAGGTAAAGGTCACAAAGGTCAGAAGGCTCGCTCAGGTGGCGGTGTTCGTATCGGCTTTGAAGGTGGTCAGATGCCATTACATCGTCGTTTACCAAAACGTGGTTTTAACAACACAGCATTTGCTAAAGTCTATGCTGTACTTAACGTATCAGACCTCGAAGCTCGCTTCGAAGCAGGTGATACTGTAGACGAGGCAACTCTCGCCGACAGAAAGCTGGTCCAAGGTCGCTACTATGGTGTTAAAATTCTCGGTAACGGTGAAATCACAAAAGCTCTCAATGTTAAGGTATCTAAGCTTAGTGCTTCAGCTATCGCTAAAATTGAAGCAGCAGGTGGCACCATCATTGCTCCAGCTACAGAAGAGGCTTAATTGCCTCCTCTGGACTACTTTTGAACCATCACATAACTAACGACTTATCACTATGATAGCAGGGTTTAGCAATGCTTGGAAATTACCTAACTTAAGAGAGCGTATCCTCTTTACTTTAGGTATGATCATACTCCTTAGATTAGGGGTTTATATTACCTTGCCGGGAATCGACTCAAGTGTTGTAGATGCTTGGATTGAGTCTCGCAAATCAGCAGAATCATCGAACCCATTAGGAGATGTAGGCGCTATGCTTAACATCTTCTCAGGTGGTGGTTTGCAGCAATGTGGTATTTTTGCGTTAGGTATTATGCCATATATTTCTGCTTCTATTTTGATGCAGCTCATGACGGCCATTGTGCCACAATTCTCTAAGCTCTCTCGAGAGGATGGAGGACGTGCTAAAATCAACCAATACACACGTCTTGCAACTATCATCATTGCCATCGTGCAAGGTACAATGCTTGCGATTGGTTTTCTTAACCCGCAGAACCTCTTCTACTTAGAAGGCATCCAAAACTTTGGGCCGCTTGTTTTAGTTCCAGGAACACTGTTTATAGTCTCTACAGTCATTATCATTGTAGCAGCTACTATGCTCCTTATGTGGATTGGTGACCAGATGACAGATCGAGGTATTGGTAATGGTACATCACTTATTATTACCATTAACATTATTGCCGCTCTTCCAGGTGCTATGTGGCAATCATGGAGATTCTTTACGGATGGTGAAAACGCATTCGGTGCCTTAATTTTAGTAGGTCTTATCGTATTCCTCCTACTAGTCATAGCCGCTGTTATTACACTTACACAAGCGACACGTCGTATTGCTATCCAGCATGCTAACCGTGTGGTTGGTCGTAAGATGTACGGTGGTCAGACTCATTATCTCCCACTCAAGCTCAACTACTCAGGTGTGATGCCTATCATTTTTGCATCAGCACTTTTGACTTTGCCAATATTTGGTCTCAACCTTCTTTTCAAAGGTAAAGACTGGATTGTAACCGTGCAAGAAGTACTCAGCCCAGCAAGTAGTTGGTACTATGTCATTGCCGGCGCATTTATCTTTATCTTTAGTTACTTCTGGGTATCTATGATGTTCCAACCACAACAAATTTCAGAAGATTTGAAAAAATCAGGTGGTTACATCCCAGGTGTGCGTCCAGGACAACCAACATCAGCCTTCCTTGAGAAAGTCATGAACCGCCTCACTTTTGCAGGTTCAATCTTCCTCATCCTTGTCTTTGTCTTACCAGGTGTCGTACGTTGGGCAACAGACATGCCTGCCATGGCCGCTCAGTTCTTTGGTGGAACCAGTCTTCTCATTCTCGTAGGTGTGGTACTCGATGTCACAAAACAAATCGAAACTCACCTCCTCGAGCAAAACTACGAAGGCTTCTCAGGTAAAACCAGAGGCAAAGTCAACCGCTACCAAGTAGACGGTAAGAAGAAAGGAAATAGTGTGATAGTATACCTATGGGTGGCGATTGCGGTATTGCTTCTCATCTTCATCACAGCCCAGTTTACAGGTTAAAAAAGAGGTTTATTTCAAGCTATTAGCTTCGTTATTTAAAGTGGGCAGTAGGTACTACAGCCCGACTTTAAAAGCCTCGCTACTAGACTCAAACTAAACCCTTTTAGATAGTAATAAAATAAAAAGCCTCAAGCAGAAATGTTTGAGGCTTTTTTGTGCCTAGATAGGTAGGGTGGATACTCAACTAAGCTCTCCTCCTAGTCTAGGAGGAGTACTCCTGCGAAAAGCAGGAGGGAGGTGGTATTAATTAAACAAACAATTAAGGCGTATAATTAAATCAACCTCGTCTTCGCCTCACACGCCTAGTCAGACGAAAAAATCTAAGCTACCAATTCCTTGGGGTTGATACTACTTGACGGCCGTAGCTAGATAACCCTTGTAGGTTTAAAGTATTTTTATTAATGTAGATAAAATATGCCTGGTGGATTCAATTATCTTCACACTACACGACAAAAAATAG
>DGJT01000034.1 GCA_002387565.1 Akkermansiaceae bacterium UBA4589
GCAAATATGTCTTTAGAAGAAATTGTAGCGTCACTGGATACCGTAAAGGGGGATATTGCTTTAGGTGAAAAAATGTTTAATCAACAAGGTTGTATCGTCTGTCATAATAATGGAACTAGCACAACTCCTAAAGGTCCTAACATGGCTCAAATAGGCTCAATTTTAGATCGAGCCGAACTAGTCGAATCAATTATTAATCCTAGCGCATCAATATCTCAAGGTTTCCCAACAACTATTGTAACTACTCAACAAGGAGAGACTTATTCAGGCTTCATCATTAAAAAAACACCTGATCAACTCCAACTAATGAACATAGCTGGTAATCGTACAATCATTGCTCAAAAAGATATTGTGTCTCAGAAACAAGATTCTACAGTTTCTCAAATGCCACCAGGCTTAGCTAATGCCCTAGATCTTGACGAATTTATTTCCCTAGTAGATTACTTAAAATCATTAAAATAAATCATGAAAAAGACAGCTCTATATTTTCTGCTGCTTTTATTAACCAGCACTATAGGCTTGTTTGTGCTTGCTAATAAAGACAGCAACTCAACTAAAGCAATAACCCTTGCTCCTATATCTGCGACACCTCTTGTCTCAAAACCACTGACTCCGCTAAAAGTACTTTATGTCACTCATGATGAGTCAAGCAAACATCACGATTACGTAGGGCAGCACCAAGTCTTTGAAAGCATCGCTACTGAACAAGGTTGGGATTATAGTATCTTAGCACCTAAATCTAAAGGGTTAATCCAAACTCTAGAAGAAAACACCGATTTTGCCAAAGGCTACGATGTCGTTGTTTATAATTTTTGTGTGGCAGGCTCAAAGAACCTAAAGGCAGTGGCCAACGTCATCAACCAAACAAAAAAACTACACGTTGATGCACTACTAATCCATGGATCTATGCACAGTTTTTTTCCTACTTATAGTAAAAGACTCTACGAAAGATTAGATGAAGAAGCTTTGAAAAATCTAGATTTAGTATCCGTAGGAATAGGTGAAGGAGTCGCTGATGCTAAACTTGTAAAAAAATGGGAAAATGCAAATCCCAATGAGGAATTTCCAATATGGGGTGATTTTTGTGGAGCAGCTAGTGAAAAACACGCAAGACATCTACCTGTTAAAATTCATAAACTTAGAGATCATGAGTCTGCTAAATCTGTAATTCAAGATTATACGATAAGCAAAAGCGAGCTATATCTCAACTTATATAAAACAGATAACCTTATAGAAATCCTAGAAGGAACTACAGTCGAAACTAACCCAGAAAAAGAAGTTTCCGCCACTGTACTTTGGGAGCGCCCTTACGAAAAAGCCTCAGTTATGGGACTGAGCTTAGGTCACTTTCTTGATGAATGGAAAACTCCAGAATTCCAAGCTCTCTTGGTTCATAGTATCGAATATTTAGCTAACTGATGCATTATTATATGCATATTTTTATGATGAAACCCTAGACTTTTCTCTATAAGCGCAACAAACCTTGTAATTTCAACAAAAATTGCGTCTTATATATGAATCATCTAGCTATGAAAAATATTGTATTAGGAATTTCTGCGTCTATTGCTGCTTATAAAGCTGCTGATTTATGTTCAAAGTTAACTCAACTTGATCATCAAGTCCATGTAGTAATGACTCCTAATGCCACAGAGTTCATTACCCCCCTTACTTTACAAGCTCTCTGCGGCAACCCAGTACTTGTACATTTAAGCGATGAAAAGAATGGGCATATTGGGCATATAGAGCTCGCTGATAACGCCGACCTCTTACTTATAGCACCTGCTAGTGCCAACTGCATTGCAGGATTAGCCCAAGGCCTAGCTCAAGACAGCTTAGGCTCAACCTATCTAGCCACCAAAGCTCCAGTGGTTATCGCACCTGCCATGAACGGTAAAATGTGGGAACACCCAGCCACCCAACGCAACGTAGAACTCCTCAAACAAGATGGTTGCCATTTCCTAGGACCAGAGTCCACAGGACGTCTCGCTTGTGGTTACGAAGGAGCAGGTAGATTGCTCGACACCCAAGTTATGATTGACGAACTGCACAAATGGCTCTAACCCTAGATTATAGTATTTATTACCTTTCTTTTTCTTTCTTAAAATTTTATGTGTGGCATCGTCGGTTATATAGGTTCTCTTGATTCTCAATCCCCTGCAGAAATCCTCATCCAAGGTCTAAAACGCCTAGAGTACAGAGGTTACGATTCAGCAGGCATGGCTCTCATCAATAAAGACGAGATCAACACCTGCCGTGAAATCGGTAAAGTCAAAGGCCTCGAAGACAAATGGCTCGCTCAGCAAAACTCTACTGATTACCAAGTAGGTATTGCTCACACTAGATGGGCCACCCATGGCAAACCAACCGAGGAAAACGCTCACCCACACCGTGACAGCAGCGGCAAAATCGTCATCGTTCACAATGGAATCATTGAAAACTACCAATCACTTAAAAAACACCTCACCCAAGCGGGTCATGAATTCTACTCAGAAACAGACTCCGAAGTCCTAGCAAAACTCATCGGCTACCACTACAAAGGTGACATCCTCCAAGCCGTGACTGACGCCCTCAACCAAGTACATGGCACCTATGGCTTAGTAGTAGCTTGCAAAGACGAACCAAACAAACTCATCGCAGCCCGCAAGGGTAGCCCCATCGTCATCGGCATGAGTGACAAATCTTCTATTATCGCGAGTGACGTATCTGCCATTGTCTCTCACACTAAACACGTCGTGTATCTTGATGATGATGATTTAGCTGTAATTACCCCTGACAATGTAGATGTACTTGACCTCAATCACCGTCAAGTATCCAGAGAGGTACAAGAGCTCGACTGGGACACCGACAGCACCCAAAAAGACGGCTACGAACATTTCATGCTCAAAGAAATCTTTGAACAGCCAGAAGCCATCAACAACAGTATCCGTGGTCGCTACAATCTCTCCATTGGCAACGCCATTCTAAGTGGACTCTCAGGAGTAGACAAAGAGCTCGCCTCCATTTCACAAATCATCATCTTAGGTTGTGGTACTTCCCTACACGCAGGCATGGTCGCCGAGTACGCCATCGAAGAGCTCGCAGGCATCCCTGTCAAAGTCATGCAAGCAGCCGACTTTAGATACCGTAACCCTATTGTAGGCCCACACGACCTCGTCATCGCTATCAGCCAAAGTGGCGAAACCGCAGACACCCTAGCCGCCGTCAAAGAAGCCAAACAAAAAGGCGCCTTTGTCATCGGGCTCTGTAACGTCGTAGGCTCAAGCATCGCTCGTGAAACAGGACGTGGAGTCTATCTACACGCAGGCCCTGAAATATCAGTCGCCTCAACCAAGGCCTTCACCTGCCAAGTATCTGTCCTCTTACTCCTCGCCCTCAAACTCGGACGCTCACGCAGACTCTCACTCGCCCAAGGCATAGAAGTTGCGCAAGCCATACAGGCAATCCCAGCCACTAACCAGCTCTTACTCGACAAGCAGTTCAACCATATCGCCAACATCTCTCCTGCCTACACCCAAGCACACAGTATGTTCTTCCTAGGACGTGGCTACCTCTACCCTGTAGCCCTCGAAGGAGCACTCAAACTCAAAGAAATCAGCTACATCCACGCCGAAGGCTACCATGCAGCAGAGCTCAAGCACGGGCCTATAGCTCTACTCGAAGAAGGCACACCTATCGTCGCCCTCCTCAACGACATCGAAGGCAAAGACAAAATGCTCGGTAACGTCGAAGAATGCAAAGCCCGCGGTGCCAGAATCCTCGGCATCATCACTGAGGGAGACACCCAAGCCGCAGAAATTTGTGATGACGTCATCGAAATCCCGCGCTCACACAAGCTCAGCACTATCCTCAGCACCACCATCGCTCTACAACTCTTCTCCTACCAAGTCGCCAAACTCAAAGGCTGCGAAATCGACCAACCCCGCAACCTCGCCAAATCCGTCACAGTGGAATAGAGTTAAAAGTTAAAAGTTAAAAGTTAAAAGTTAAAAGTTAAAAGTGAAATCAGCTAGCGACTAGCGTGGCTGATAAGACTCCCAGATTGCTTTAGCAATCGAGAAGCCTCCTCGAGGAGAAGCGGGCGAATCAATAGTAAAGATAAGCACCTAAACTAGCTCTACTCTCATTGAAACATTTTGTTGCATTAGCAAGTTGAATCCGCCAAATACTAAATTTTAAAAAATAACCATAATTCAATATCATATGAAAAAACTCCTAATCTTTATACTAGGCTCGCTACTCATCATCAGCTTTGCCTACAGCAAAAGTAAACCAAATGTAATCCTAATTCTGGTAGATGACCTCGGAAGCATGGATATTGGTTGTTATGGCTCCTCTTTCCATGAAACTCCCCATATCGATCAACTCGGTAAAGAAGGTGTTATCTTTGACAACGCTTATTCTGCCAGCCCTATCTGCACCCCTACCCGAGCGAGTATCTTAACAGGAAAATACCCGAGCCGACTAGGCATCACAAACCATAGTGGAATTACAGGATCACAAGGGCCTAAGTATAAACTGATCGCCCCTAAACCTATTGCCAATCTGCCACATGAAGAAAACACCTTAGCCGAAACTTTAAAAGGGCATGGTTATCGCACAGCACATATTGGCAAATGGCATCTTCAGCAACACAACCTAAAAACCAAAGAATTCTTCCCAGAAGCTCATGGGTTTGACATCAACATTGCTGGACACCGATATGGACAACCAGGATCCTTTCACTACCCATATAAAAGTAAGAGACATCCATCAACCAATGTACCTGGTTTGGATGATGGCCAGGAAGGAGAATACCTTACAGATCGTCTAACCGATGAGGCAATAAAGTTCATTGACAAGAACCAGGATGAACCCTTCTTCCTAAACCTCTGGTATTACACCGTACACACTCCTATTGAGGCTAAAAAAGAGAAAGAAGAGAAATACAAAAAAAAAGCTAAAGCTTTGAATTTACCAAAAAATCAAGGAGTTCCTGAATATGCGAGCTGGCAGCGCAAATATCAGGATGAGCCTAAATATGCTGGTATGGTTGAGTCCCTGGATGAAAATGTGAGTAGAATCCTGCAAAAACTCAGTGAACTACAACTCGACCAAAATACTATAATCATCTTCACTTCAGACAATGGAGGTTTATCTACAAAAAAAAATAAAACCGCTCCGACATCGAATCTTCCCCTCAGAGCAGGAAAAGGCTGGATCTATGAAGGTGGTATAAAAGTGCCAATGATCGTTAGATACCCCCCTATTACTACACAGCATTATCGCTCAAAAGAAGCTGTAGTCAGTACAGACATCTATCCCAGTATCTTGGATATGGCTAACCTGCCCCTATTACCAGAACAACATGTGGATGGTGTGAGCATAAAGCCTGTACTTACCTCCACAGAAGGAAAACTGGATCGAAAAGCCATTTATTTCCACTACCCACACTATCATCACATCAATTCAATGGGGCCATCGGGTGCTGTCCGTATGGGCAAATACAAGCTGGTCGAACGTTATGAAACCGGGGATATTGAGCTATTTGATATGGAAGCAGATATTGGAGAAACCAACGATCTGTCCAAGAAATTGCCTGAAATTGCTCGAGAAATGCAAGGCATGCTGCATCAATGGCTAAAAGATACCAATAGCCCTACCAACAAAATCAACCCTAACTTCAACGGAACCATCCCTATGCACAAAGCAACTTAGTAATTGGAGTCGGTCCTTAGTAATTGGAGTCGGTCCTTTTATCTTTTATAACTTCATGCTTTCTCATTGAGTTTCCTAAATAATTTTTGTCCTTCTTTGCTTTCTTTTATCTATCGCTTTACATTACTTACTTAACTGCTATGTCCCATGTGTAGTTTTCGTGCAAGCCATTCTGCGTTGACTAATGTTTGACTACTTATCCAGCTAGCTAGCACTTGCTTTTCTTTTGCTAGTTTAGGTATAGGTGGAAATTCTGGTTAGTTATAAAGAATGAAATCAGTAAGCGAATAGCGTAACTGATAAGAGAAAATCATTCATGATTTTGCCCGAAGGGCGAGCGACGCTCTGAATAAGAGCGGGCGAATCAAAAATCAAAGAACCGACCCCAATTACGACCCCAATTACCGACCCCAATTATTAAGGTGGCGTATAGCTATCAATCAAAGAACTACCCCTTTTTAACTTTACCAGCTTAACCCTTTTTGAACTTTTTTAAATTCTTTTTCCTTTAAACTTTTTTTATTTTTTATTTCGAATTCTTTTATCCAAGAATAAAAAATCTTAGTTTCTTTATCTTTTTGTAAATATACATCTCTAAATTTTATTAAATCTTCTTTTAATTCTTTATTTGAAGAATCTTTTTTAAAAAAGAAATTTACTTTAGTAATTAAGCCTTTTTCGTACTCAACAAAAAAAGTCTTATATCCTTTACCTCTCATTTCTTCTAAATCAAAATCTAAAGCAGCCATATAGTAAGAAATTTTTTCTGCTTTTAAAGGTTGAGTTATTAATGTTACAAAAACATCTTCTGTAGGATACATTTCACGTAATTCTGTATTACATGAATTAAATGTTAAACTTATAAAAATAATAAATACTAAAAATATACCTTTCATAATATTTCAGGTGTAAAAGGTATCAGTCTTTTACTTTTATTTTGCGGACTCTTGAGACTTAAGAACTTAACCTTGTAGAGGTGTAGATTGCTTTAGATGCTAGGCGTTTAAGGTGATGCTGTAGAAGAGCTACTGCGAGCCTTAAACAACAACGCAGATGAAGTGATATCTACCTCGCCAAACCACCCCTTATACTAAGAGAAGCGGCCGGTGATATAGTCGATTGTCTTTTGCTGTGTCGGCTGATTATAAATCTGCTTAGTCTCGCCGTGTTCGATGACTTTGCCTTCGTAAAGGAAGGCGGTTTTGTCTGAGCAGCGAGCTCCTTGTTGGAGGTTATGGGTCACTATCACTATGGTAAAATCTTTTTTGAGCTCCATCATGAGCTCTTCGATTTTGAGTGTGGCTATGGGGTCGAGGGCGGCACAAGGCTCATCCATGAGGAGTACCTGTGGTCTGTTAGCTATCGCACGCGCAATACATAGGCGTTGCATCTGTCCACCTGAGAGGCTGTAGGCTGAGTCGTGCACACGGTCTTTGACTTCGTCCCAGAGACCTGCGCCGATGAGCGCTCTTTCTACGACTTCGTTGAGCTCTGCTTTGTTGTTGCGCCCTGCCACTCTTAGAGAAAATACGACATTTTCATAAATAGATTTCGCAAATGGGTTGTATTTTTGGAAGACCATACCTACACGCTTACGTAGTGATATGACCTCTACTTTTGGATCATAGAGGCTTTGCCCGTCTAGTACGATATCGCCTGTATGGTGCACGCCTTCGATGAGGTCGTTCATACGGTTGAGGTTGCGTAGTAAGGTTGATTTACCACAACCAGAAGGTCCGATGAGAGCTAGGATTTCTTTTTCTTTGATATCTAGGTTAATATCAAAAAGAGCCTGCGATTTGCCGTACCAAAAGTTAAAGTCATTAACTTTGATAAAAGAGTTTTTAGTAACGGTTGACATAGTGTTAAGAAAAAGAAAAGCGATTCAAGTAGGTTATCAATAAGCTATCAATTAGAAACCAGATGAGCCATATTTTTTGCTGAGATGACTACGGATTTTAATAGCAAATAGGTTGAGTATCACTACTAGCATGATAAGTAAGAAGGTGGTGGCAAATACCATCGGTTTAGCTGCCTCTGAATCAGGTGATTGGAAGCCTAAGTCATAAATATGGAAACCAAGGTGCATGAAACTCTGATTCAAACCAAATGGCCATTCTGTGCCTATCGGTAGTTCTGGAGCAAATTTAACCACACCTACGAGCATGAGTGGGGCAACTTCCCCTGCTCCTCTTGCCATAGCAAGAATGAGTCCAGTCATAATACCTGGTGCTGCGGATGGTAATACAATACGTTGGATGGTTTGCCACTTAGAAGCACCACAGGCAAGTGCGGCTTCTCTGACGCCACGTGGTACTGCTGAGAGGGCTTCTTCAGTAGCGACAATCACTACTGGTAGCGTCATCAATGCCAAGGTGAGCGCTGCCCACATAATACCTCCCTTACCCCAAGTTGGCACACCTGAGCGCCATGGGTAGAGCAAATCATCGAGATTACCGCCTAAACCGTAAATAAAGAATCCTACACCAAAGAGACCAAAGACAATAGATGGCACACCAGCAAGGTTGTTCACGCTAATACGCACCGCTCTTACAAGGAAACCTTGCTTGGCATATTCACGTAGGTAGATAGCGGCAATCACTCCAAATGGCATCACCAAGATACTCATAAGAATCGTCATAAGGAAGGTACCAAAGATAGCAGGAAATACGCCGCCCTCGGTATTGGCTTCGCGTGGATTTTCAGAGAGGAAGTACCAGAATGAAATGCAGAAGTGCCCTATTTTTTCAAAGACATTCATTTGGTTAGGGTAGTAGTAACGGATGATTTCCGCTAATTCGATTTCATGTTGTTCCCCAGAAGCTAAGGCATAATGCAAAGTGCTACGTTTTTGCTGTTCTCTAAGTTTGGCTGTTTGTTCTTCTAAGCCTAAGAACTGGTCTTGGTTATATTGAATACCTTCTTTAAGGGCAGTGATTTGAGAACTGTAATCAATGCCTTCTTTCTCTTGGAGGTATTCTAAACGCTTGATCTCGTCTTTGTTATGGGTGATCCCTTCACTGAGATAGCCCATTTCTTTCTTTTCAATTTTGAGGAGCTTCTTGCGCAGGTCTTCAACGTGGTGTAATTCTTGTTTGAATGTTTTGGCAAAATCAGCAGAGGCGTATTCTAATTTTTTACCATCATGCCACTCTAGATACAGAGGAACACCTAGTAAACGACCATACTCTAAACGTTCAAGGTTAATGGTATCTACAGCACGCTCTAGCTTAACAATATCATCCTCGGGGATGTATTTAAATGACGCCCCGTAGAGCTCACGGTTACCGAGGAAGAATTGCCATTCTGTCTGCTTGTTTTCAAAGCTTTTGTTTTCTTTTAAACTGACTTTTTGCCCGAATAATGAGCTACCTATAGAGACATTAGCGTCTGGTTGTTTTAAACTGATTTCGTAAATAGGTTTAGGCCAGAAACTCTCAAAACCTTTGACCAAGATCAGTAGTAGTAAACCTACTGTCATCATAACGCCGATGGCAAGGCCTAGCGAAGTCATGGAAACCATTGACTCGCCTAAACTAGCTTTTTTAAAGAATTTTTTCATTAAACAAGTTTGTATTTGTTACGTAAATGCTGACGCAGGACTTCTGCAATGGTGTTCACTATAAAGGTAAGCACAAAGAGGAGAAACGCTCCTAAGAATAAAGCTCTGTAGTGAGTGGATTGTTTAGCAGCTTCTGGTAGTTCCACCGCAATATTAGCAGACAGAGTACGCATCCCATTAAATATATTCCATTCCATAATAGGCGTATTACCTGTCGCCATGACTACAATCATGGTCTCACCTACGGCTCGTCCAAAACCAATCATAATCGCTGAGAATATCCCAGCTGATGCGATAGGCATAACTACAGTTCTGACGGTTTGCCAACGTGTAGCACCTAAGGCTGCTGATGCTGATTTAAGTGAAGTTGGCACATTGCTTAATGCATCTTCAGAGATGGTGAATATGATAGGAATAACAGCAAAGCCCATCATGAAGCCGACGACCAAAGAGTTACGCTGATCATAATTGCCCCAACCCATTTCACGTGTCCACCAGAGTGAGAAATCAGCCATTTTGACACCAGTTGTTGTAATAGCCTCGCCTAGATGTACCATCGTGAGCTGCACATCAGGATTCACGACTTGACTCATCTTAATGAACTCTAATGCCTCGTGACGTCCAATGATATTCTGTACAACCTGCCCTTGAGCATCAAGGACGTTATATTGTTGTACAATAAAGGCGCTTTGCTCCCAAACCCCACCTAAGCTCCATAAAGCCCAAGCCACAAACATCATAAATGGCACGAGCACTAACCACTCCCAACCATTGAGCTTGTTTCTCACTTGAATAGGGACAAAATAGAACCAAACAAAACCAAAGAGAATAGATAGTAATGGCCAACCGACAATCACGAGGATAATCGAGGGTACCTTATGCTCAATAATAGGAGCTAACCATAAGGCTGCCAAGAAACCTAACACTACCGAAGGCAGTGAAGCCATAATCTCCATAGTTGGCTTGACGACTTTTTTGACACGTGGATCAAGGAAACTAGCACTGTAAATAGCAGCTAGCAGAGCAATCGGGATGGCGAAAATTAGTGAATAAAAAGTACCTTTTATAGAACCAAAGAATAATGGCACTAGCGAAAGTTTTGATTCAAATTCATTAGAACCACCTGTTGATTGCCAGTCATACACTGGCTCAGACTTGCCCTCGTACCAAACCTTGCCAAAGAAAGCTTTGAACCCAGCCTCTGGATGCGGATCATCTAGTTCGTAACGGTAGAGGTCACCTTGGTCACTGAGGAAAAAGAGGTAATAGGCCTTATCATCTATAGCAGTTGCGACGACATTGTAAGGTAGCTTGGCTTCCCAGCGTTGGGCTTCTGTCGTGAAGTAACGAATCACTACATGATCGTTAGCTCCTGTGATAAAACTCTTGTTACGAGTACTAGGAGAGAAAAAACCAACATGATGATCAAAACTTTCAAACGTTTTTGTCTGAATATAAGCACGGTCAGAGTTGCCTACTTGTTTATAGAGGCTGTAACCTACTTGGTCTCCTCGTTCATCTGATACGACAATTGAATCACTACCTAAAACAGCATCGATGCGAATACCGTCAGTAATCGCTTTTTCAAATGGATGAAACCTCTGTGTCTGAACAAGTTTTGAGCTTTTGAGTTTAAAGGCTAGGATTTCACCTGTTTGCGTACCTAGTAAGAATCCTTTGGCATTTTGCTGCACGAGTAGTGAACTGACCTCTAAACCGTCGAGGTCATTCCCCATGTCTATAGACTCTTTGAGCTTAAAGCCGCCTCCACCCATAAGGCCAAAGGATTGTTTGTAATAGAAAGCGGTTACATTTTGCTTACCTGCTACATCCATAACAGCCACAATCAAGGCTTCCTTATCACTCAAGCCAAACGCCATGAGTTGTGCTGGATGAGCGCCTAATGAGCCTGAAAATACTTTTTCAACTTTTGGAGTGAGTCTACGTACTCCTGTTTCAAAATCTACAGCATGCTTGACTTTTAAGATATGAAAGTCACCGTTAGCCTGTGCAATAGCCATGGTGTTGAGTACAGCATTATAATTATAACTGGTGACCTCTTGTCCCTCTGTGATAGGTAACGCTACTTCGGTAAATTGATTACCTTTGGTGATATCTGCAAATCGAATAGTCTTACCTCCGTAGTAAATAAATGGCATTTCCCCCCATTCATCCACACCTATGGCTGGGTAAGCCTGCATGTCCTTGGTAGCTAGGGCTTCTATTTTGACACCATTATCTAGGTCAACTTTGGCTTTTTTGAAAAGAGGTACAATTTCCCCTAGAATAAAAACAAATATACCAAATACAGCAAGCATCACTAAGATACCGCCTAAAATAATAGACCAATTCATAAAGCGATCGAACCACAAAACCTTGTTGGAAACGATAAAGCGCTTTGGAACTTTGATTGAAGAAGACATTTGCTTATTTAAAAGAGTGGCTTGTAACAGTTACTGCTTACATATAAAATACTACATTTTTTTTACAAGCATTATTAGGCTAATTTTGTGTCACAATATCGTGATGAATAACTCTCATACCAAGCCATTAAATTTAGAGATTATAAAAAGGGGCATAAAAAAACCGGCACTAGGTAAAACCCCAGTGCCGGCAATATAAGAATAACTAACGTTTTGAATTATTAAAGCTTAGCTTTATCTTCTTTACATACAGCATCAGTTAATGGGAAGTAACCGTCTTTAGCTACGATTTCTTGACCCTCTTTAGATAAGACAAACTTGAGGAACTCAGCAGTTGCTGCGTCTACTGGTTCACTTGGCTTCTTGTTAATGTAAACATAGAGGAAACGTGCAAGTGGGTAATTACCATTGAGGCAGTTTTCAAAGCTAGGCTCATGTAGCTCGTCTTCTGATTCACCAAGAGGTAAAGCTCTAACACCTGAAGTGATGTAACCAATACCTGAGTATCCTAAACCTGAGATATCACTCGCGATACCTTGAATAACAGCTGATGAACCTGGTTGTTCTTTAACTGTTTTTTTGAAGTCACCTTTGAGTAGAGATACTTTTTTGAAGAAACCATAAGTACCTGAAGCAGAGTTACGACCGTAAAGGGAAATCGGCTTGATGCCCCACTCTCCTTCGAGACCTACTGCACCCCAAGTTTTAATATCTTCTGAACCTGACTTGAGCGTTGATGAGAAAATACCGTCAACTTGCTCCATAGTAAGACCTTTGATTGGGTTGTCTTTGTGAGCAAATACAGCTAATGCATCAATCGCTACACGAATAGGAGTTGGCTTGTAACCGTAAGCTTTTTCAAAAGCATCAATTTCTGAGTCCTTCATAGCACGACTCATCGGCCCTAACTGTGAAGTACCTTCAATGAGTGCTGGAGGAGCTGTTGAAGAACCTTTGCCTTCGATTTCAAATTTAACATTTGGGTAAAGAGCTTGGAATGATTCACTCCACAATGCCATAAGGTTATTCAATGTATCTGAACCAATTGAAGTAACACTACCTGAAACACCACTCACTTTGTTATACTCTTCAACATCAACTGCAAAAACAGAAGAAAGACCAAGTACACATGTGCTAACTAATAACGATTTTTTAATCATAATATTTTGTATAGAATTTTGTCTTAAGACGTTTATGATATGAACCAAAAATCTAAATTACACAACCCTGTTTAGGGTGACTATTTTGTAACATTGTAACTGAAAGTTTTAAAAAGCCTGTATAGTTCTATATAAACCCTTAAAAACTAAGTGTTTCACTAAGTTTTTAAGATAAAAAATATTGACAAGACCGCTTTAAACAGAGAACTTTAAAATATATCTTACCTAGAATATTATGATTAAAACATCCCTTCTTTCAGCCTCTGTTCTCCTATCCCTTATTTCATGTACTGCATTTGACCCTGATTATCAGGCTTATAAAGCTGAGAAAGAACGCATGCAACAAGAGCAAGTCACGAGCGTTGCTAGCCGTTACCCATCAGATAGTTATTATAATGATTCAAGTTTAGAGGAACCAACTGCTTATAATATTAATCAATACAATACAGATAGCAGCGTTATCAATCCTGGTTACACTGGCGAAACCTCAACTTATACCGTACAAAAAGGTGACACTCTCTGGAAACTCAGTCGTCAGTTCCAAACAACAGTAGCTGAACTTCAACAGCTCAATAATATTGTAGGTAGTAATATTGCTATTGGTCAGGTACTCATTGTTCCTGGTTTATAAGTGAGCTAGCTTAAATAACAAAAGCCCAGTCTGATTAATTACTAGACTGGGCTTTTTTGTATCTGCACCTATGTGAAACTGAAAACTAGAAACTGGACAAGCGAATCAAATTTAAGCACAAAAAAACCTGAGGAAAAATCCTCAGGTTTTTTTTAAAAGAAGTTTTAGTAACTAAACTTATTTAGCTGCTTTAGACTTTTTAATAAGGTCTGCTACAGTCTCTGAAGGCTTAGCTCCTTTTTCTAACCATGCATCCACTTTTTCAAGGTCTAATTCAAAGTTTGTTTCTTCTTTGAGCATAGGATTGTAAATACCTACTTGCTCAATATAACGACCATCACGACGCTTGCGGCTGTCGATGGCTACAACCTTGTAGTAAGGTCTATCTTTTGTTCCTTGTCTGGTTAATCTGAGTGCTACCATAATAATAAATCTAAGTTCCTAAATACGATTAGGGAGGGATTAGTTACCACCTTTTATAAATCTTGCCAAGCTTATTTTAAAGTTTTTCTATTTTTTATGATTTTCATAGCTTAAGGGATTGCTGAAAATCTAGCGATTATCAGCCCGTTAGTTCATTTTGCCATAAGTTATGGAGCGACTGCAAGCGTGTATAAGCATAGCTCTAAGGAAGCGGGAAGTGACAAAGCTGATGATAAAACTAACAACGGCTATCTTTGTTCAATTTCAAGTCAATAGAACTGACTTGAAGAAACTTTAACACTGTCATTAACATGGTCATGATTGATAGACTTGTAACAGTCCCTTAAAGCTCAGTTTGAAAGCAACTAAGAATGAAGTACTCTAGAGTCAGAGATTGAGAAATCTACGCAAGAAACTCTACCAGAAACGTATCAAGATTAGTTTCCATAAAAAAAGTAGTTGACTTTTTCTGTGAAAAAAAATACATATGAATTATGAAATTTAATAAATACTTACTGTTAGTTGGTTTGGTGATTACGTCTAAGGTAGCATTAGCTGTAACTTTTAATGTCAATTTATCTAATCAAAGTACATTAACTGGTCCTCTGCTAGGCGCAACTACTAGAAGTGCTTCTTTTGTTAATGATGGTGTTAATGGTTACATATACACTCTTGATTTTGCTGGCAATCTAGATGGTTTAGGCACATCAGATGACACTCTGCAGGTCATTGTAAGACAGCAAAGACAAAATGCATTAGGAGGGAACTTGACTCTTGCAGGTACTACTGCTTCAATAGGTGGTAGCTTAGCTGATGGGGAAACATTTTTGTTTTCTATTGATAGTATTAGCTATAGCAGAGGTGAGGGATTTACTAATACAACAACGTTTAATGGATTTCAGGGTTTGACAATGTTAGGAACTCAAGGTGGGGCTACACATTTTGGTTATAGAGATGCAGCTAAAACAATTAGTTGGTCAGGAGTGCATGGCAATCAAATCAGCGTACCTAATGAGACAGGAACGCTTTATATTACGAGTGATAGTACTGCTACAACTGTACCAAGTGACACACCAGCAACAAATACATTTTTTCGTAGTCTTCAATTCTCTGTTGATTTAGATGATTCTACAGTGGCAGCGGTGCCTGAGCCATCTAGCATGGCGTTACTTGCTTTGGGTTTAACTAGCCTAATTTTTGCGAGAAGACGTAAGATATAATAGATAAATTTTATATAGATAAAAAAGCCTACTTCAAAATAATGAAGTAGGCTTTTTTTTGTGAGTTTTAATAATTACATATATTCAAGAACTGTTAAAGGGGCTGTTGAAAATCTAGCGATTATCAGCCCGTTAGTTCATTTTGCCATAAGTTATGGAGCGACTGCAAGCGTGTATAAGCATACCGCTAAGGAAGCGGGAAGTGACAAAGCTGATGATAAAACTAACAACGGCTATCTTTGTTCAATTTCAATTCGATAGAACTGACTTGAAGAAACTTTAACACTGTCATTAACATGGTCATGATTGATAGACTTGTAACAGTCCTATTAAGACCTCTGCTTACAAACAAATAATACTAAGGCTAATGAATAATTTGTGTTCCTATACCTTCCTTAGTGAAAATTTCTAGGAGTAACGAATGCGGCATCAACGCATCAATAAAGTGAATTTTTTCTACACCTGACTTAAGGGTTTCTAAGGCTGAATTAATTTTAGGTAGCATCCCCCCTGCAATCACACCGCTGTTAATGAGCTCTTGTGCTTGAGTCTCGTTAATTGAATGGATAAGACTGCCACGATCAGACACATCCGCTAACACACCTGGTACGTCTGAGAGGTAGATGAGTTTGGTCACTTGTAATTCTTGAGCTAAGGCTGCTGCGGCTAAATCAGCATTAATATTAAGTGGTAATTCATGGTTAATCTCTTGGGCTAACGGTGTAACTACAGGAATTTTTTCTTGAGCTATAATAGACTTAACCTCTGCTATATTAACCTGTGTGACATTACCAACACGGCCTAAGTCTACAGATTGTCCATTGTCATCTGTTAGTTGTTTTGGGGTGCCTACGAATACTTTTTGACCTTGTACGCAGGTGGCTGCTCCGCCTTTTTCGTTAATCCAGCTAGCTAATTGTGGCGACAATTCCTGCCCTAATACTTGATCGACAATTTTAATGCTTTTTTCACAAGTGACACGATAACCTTGCTCAAATTCAGCTGCAATTCCCTGCTGTTGCATTTTAGCTGAAATAGCCTTGCCTCCTCCATGCACTAAAACAGGGTTAATCCCTGCTACCTCAAGAAAAACCAAATCCTCCATAAGAGCCTGCATCTTGAGCTCATTCTCCATCACGCTACCTCCTAACTTAATAAGGAATGTCTTGCCTCTAAACTGTTGTAAGTAAGGCAAGGCCTCAATAAGGGTGGCGGCTTTTAAAATAGTGGATTCAATGTGTTGATTCATGACTTAAGAAAGTATTAGTAGCTCTGATTTAAAGCCCAGTCATAATTAATATAACCTGAGACTGATTTAATAGGGAACTCTAAATATTTATTAATAAAAGCTACTACAGAGCCCTCTTGCTTAACAAAATCTTGGGAAAACCATTCAAAGAGTTGCGACACTTGAGCTACTGGAGACTCAGGCGCGGTTAATTGCACGCCATGTTGACTATTAATGAAATTTTTCGTCACTTGTTCCAATTGCTGCTCTAGTTTATGTCCAGCGTAAGGCTCATTGAGTAAGAGAGGACATCCCTTGCTAGCACAATTCACCGCAAAGTGCACACGTGCATCAAAATACTGCTTACGCAAAATTTCATGCTCTAACTCATCAAATGTCATTTCTCGGCCCACGATAATTTTGGATTCTTTATAAAAATTAGGGTATTTATTTAAAATACTCTCTATAGGATACAACTCCAACGCTTTCACTAACATCCATGCATTGTACGCATTCACATAAATCGCAAATTGCTCATCTTTGGAAAATTGTTGGATATGCTCCGGAGTATGGTGCTCAAGCGCCTTAGTTACTAAGAGTAAAATCTCTGTATCAGCTTTATTTTTCTTAAGAGTGGCATAATCAAACCCAGATTCTTTGACATACTTATTAAGTATATAGGCATAATTGGAGCGCCAATCTCCATCTTTAGCTTGAGCTATGCAACCAAGTGCTAACATGATTATTAAAAATATCTTCATCTTACTTATCTAGTTCCTGCTACTAATTGAGTCACTCTAGCATGTAGCATGCCAAAAGCCTCATCAAAAGCGTCTTCTATTTGAGCTTCTGTGCCGACAACTTTGGCGGGATCTGGGGTGCTCCAGTGTAATTTTTTGCCTTCACCTAAGAAAACTGGACATGATTCTTTGGCTGCTTCATCGCAAACTGTAATAATATAATCAAATTTTTCACCTGCATAAGCATCCCAAGACTGACTAGAGCTCTGAGTCACAGCAATACCATGGCGCTCCAAAGTTTCAATAGATTTAGGGTGCACATAGCCTGCAGGCTGACTACCAGCGCTCACTGCTTTATAAGTTCCTTGACCTAAATCATTGATTAGCATTTCTGCCATAATAGAACGGCATGAATTACCTGTACAGAGCACGAGAACCTTTATCATAATAATCATTCATAAACTCAATTTATCTATAGTCAAGTATTGTCAGTTGAAGTTTTTATTAAAAAAAGATGCTTTTCATAAAATATCTATCCTTTTAATCTTGCGTTTAGTTTTAAACTATGTTTTTTTCTCTCCACGCTTTTGAGCATTTGCTCACTAGAAAACACCTTATGCAGGAATAGCTCAGCGGTAGAGCATCTCGTTTACACCGA
>DGJT01000057.1 GCA_002387565.1 Akkermansiaceae bacterium UBA4589
CTCAATGAAAGTCCTCTAGCTATTGCAACTGACGAGGCTAACGAGCAGCACTATGAATTGCCTACGGCATTTTTTTTAGGTTGCCTAGGCCCACACCTCAAATATAGTAGTGGCTATTGGTTGGAGGGTGAAACTAGTGCAGATATTGAGCAGTCAGAGGCGCGTATGTTAAAGCTGACTTCAGAGAGGGCGCAATTAGCTGATGGTCAGCGTATTTTAGAGCTAGGTTGCGGTTGGGGCTCATTGACTTTGTGGATGGCTCAGCATTACCCGCAGGCTCAAATCACCGCTATTTCTAATTCCAATACTCAGCGTGAGCATATCGAAGGACAGCTTAAACAGAGAAATTTGACTAATGTCACAGTCAAGACAGTTAACATGATAGATTATACAGGTGAGGGGGACTCTGTGTTTGATAGGGTGGTATCAGTAGAGATGTTTGAACATATGAAGAACTATCAGTTACTACTTGAGCGAATTAGCCAATGGCTCAAGCCGACAGGAAAGCTTTTTGTACATATTTTTACCCACAAAGACACTTCTTATCATTATGAGGTGAAAGATGAAAATGATTGGATGAGCCGTTACTTCTTTACAGGCGGTCAGATGCCATCCGATGATTTATTGCATTATTATCAGCAGCATCTCAAGTTGGCTGACCATTGGCAGGTGAGCGGCACTCATTACGAGAAGACAAGTAACGCTTGGCTCGCTCGTATGGATGCGCATAAGGCTGAACTCTTTCCCTTGATTCAAGAAACCTATGGCGAACATCAAGCCTTAAAATGGTGGGTGTATTGGCGTGTGTTTTATATGGCTTGTGCCGAATTGTGGGGATTTGACCAAGGTGAGGAATGGTTTGTGTCACATTATTTATTTGAGAATAAATAAAGAAAAATGATGAGTTGCTACTGGCTTTTAACTCTCTGGAGTTGGAGCCAGTTGTAGTCTTCATCACTTATAGAGTTGGTGCTGATGGTGAACTGCTCTTGGTAAGGTGTTTCTAGTTTAATACTGCCAACTTGATAAAGAGTCATACGCGCAAATAGAGGGTAATCTAAGTTGTTAAGATTCCAAAATCTATAGCCATTACGTCGCTCCCGTTTTTGATTAGCTTTTATCTCTTGTTGAGCCAGCTTTAGGTTGCGTCTGAGTTCTTTTTGTAAATAGCTAGTGCTAGTTTTTATATAATTATGCTTACCAATCAGGTTGCTGCTTGGTGTGTAAACAAAAAGTGTAGGGTAGGTTTTGACGCCTAGTTGATGGAGTAGCTTTTCTGTATGTTCTTTTTTCTTCGAGTAGAGAGTTTGATTAGGCTCTTGGATATTTTTGTCAATTTTGAGAGCGACAAAGTTGTTTACCACCCATTGGTTAAACTCAGTTTGTTTGATAAGATCATCGTAGAGTTTTTTGCTGTTAGGGCTGAGGCTTGTATAACTATTAGTGCACCAAATAAAGAGAGGTTTTTGTCTGCGCCTTGCTTCAGATAAAGCCTGATAGAAGCTTTCATGCCATCCATTATTGAGAATTGAATTGGAAGGCAGGTTGTTGAGCCTAGCTGCATTTTCTGAATCAGCAAAGATAAGAGTATCCTCTGAATTATCTAGTTGATCAAAAGAGGTTATTTTTGTTGTGGTTTCTGATTGGCTGGATGATTGGCTTGAATTAGTTTCTTCATTCATACCATTGATGAGTCCTTTTGGCGTGCTGTCTTTAAGCCCCGTTTGACCTTTGATGTCATCTCTAAGTGCATCAGAATCAGTTGAAGGATTGGCTGTGCCTGTAGTTTGACAGCCTGTAAGAATAATAACTAAGGCATAAATGAGATAAATAGCTTCATTTTTTAGTTTTGAGGCTTGGTTTTTTGAGTGCTTTAGCATAGAAATTTAGAACTTCTGCATTCTAGCAGGCGTTAGTAACATAGTTAATAATATTTACAATGAATTCAATATTTAAATTTAAAGGTTTACTCATTATAGTCGTAGCAGCTATATCCATGTTATCATTAGCTCATGCAGCAGGAGGCCCAGCTAAGGTGGACTATGCTTACCCCGATAAAAAGCAAGCAGCCAAGTTTCCAGTTCCTAATAGTTACTATGAATCATCAGAGGGCAAATCTATGGGGGAGATCCTTATGTCTCGCATTCAAAAAGATCCTTTTAACTTGGTGGCGACTATCATTTTCTTCTTAGCTATTTTCCACACATTTGCCGCAGCCAAGTTTAATAACATGGCGCATCACTTTGAGCTTGAGCATAGAGCTAAAATTGCCAAAGAAGGGCGTCGAGCAGAAGACAAACCACATGACGATGCTGAAGATGATGTTTCGTTTAAAGCGTCATTATTCCATTTCTTGGGTGAGATTGAGGCTATTTTTGGTATTTGGGTGATTGCGCTTGCAGGAGCCGCTAGTTATTTTTACTCATGGGCTGACTTTAAAAAGTATGTCTCTGTAGATAAGTATTTTGCTGAGCCTGTATTTGTGGTGATTATTATGGCGATTGCTGCCTCGAGACCTGTATTGAAGTTTTCTGAGCAAGTCATGGCTCAAGTAGCTAAGTTGGGCAAATCGACACCTCTTGCTTGGTGGTTGAGCGTATTGACTGTGGCTCCTATCTTGGGTTCATTTATTACAGAGCCTGCAGCTATGACTATTGCCGCTTTACTACTTTCTA
Source organism: Akkermansiaceae bacterium UBA4589 (assembly GCA_002387565.1). GTDB lineage: Bacteria > Verrucomicrobiota > Verrucomicrobiia > Verrucomicrobiales > Akkermansiaceae > UBA4581. The sequence continues at coordinate 2,676 of DGJT01000057.1, forward strand.
AGAAATTCTATAGCTTCGATATCTCTAACAAGCTCAAGTACGCAACACTTGGTTTGCTCTTTGTGAATATTTCTGTGGGTGGTACTTTGACTCACTTTGCAGCACCTCCAGTGCTTATGGTTGCAGGAACGTGGGATTGGAATATGGTGGACTTGCTGCTGAACTTTGGTTGGAAATCTGTGATTGGTATTATAGTGTCTAACCTTATTTACGTATTGATTTTTGCTAAAGAGCTCAAAGGTTTATCTACGCAAAAGTCTGCATCAGACAGTAGTGAGGCTCTCTCGTGGGAAGACCGTGACGAACCAATCCCTGCATGGGTAACAATAGTTCACTTATTCTTCTTGGCTTGGACTGTGATGAATGTGCATGATCCCGTATTGTTCGTATTAGGTTTCTTATTCTTCCTCGCTTTTGTAACAGCGACCAATCATCATCAAAATCGTATCAGCCTTAAGACGCCACTCTTAGTTGGTTTCTTCTTGGCGGGACTTGTGATTCATGGTGGTTGCCAAGGTTGGTGGATTGACCCAATTATTCGCTCACTTAGTGACGGAACTCTGATGGTGGGCGCAACTATTTTGACAGCCTTTAATGATAATGCTGCAATCACTTATCTCGCATCACAGGTGCAAGGCATCAGTGATGGAGCCAAATATGCTGTCGTAGCTGGTGCTGTTGCAGGTGGAGGTTTGACCGTGATTGCAAACGCTCCTAACCCAGCGGGTCAGAGTATCTTGTCTAAGCACTTTAAAGAAGGTGTATCTCCATTAGGTTTGCTCTTAGGCGCCTTAATTCCAACAGTGGTGGTTTTTGTTTTTCTTTTACTCTTACCAAGTTTGAGCCCACATCACAAAGTAGGGCCGAGCTATAAAAAGGATAAGAACCCACAGCATGTCAAACATGAGGTAGCACCTAAGCCTGCGGTGGGTGTTCAAGTTACGGTCAAGCATTAATTTGTTATTAATTCTATGTTCACTGGATTAGTAGAGTCTGTAGCTACCGTAGAGGCTTTAGATATCACAGGTGATCAAGCAACACTCATTCTGAATATTGAGTTTGCGGATGAATTATCGTTAGGTGACTCAGTAGCCATTAATGGTTGCTGCTTAACAGTGGAAGAGCTGCTTGATTCAAGTCAAGTGGCTTTTCATGTTTTGGAGCAGACGCTCAAGGTAACTAGCCTAGGTGATTTAGGGGCAGGTTCTCTAGTTAATGTAGAGAGAGCTATGCTCATGAACGCTCGATTAGGGGGGCATATTGTACAAGGGCATGTCGATGCTATTGGTAAGGTCGTGGCATTTAATCAGCAGGGCGAGGATTGGCAGTGGTCTGTCGAGTTTCCAGATGAATTAGCCGATTTTATTATTCACAAGGGTTCTATCACCGTAGACGGAATGTCACTTACTGTTGCCGAGCTAGACAAACAATCACGAGTCATTACTATTTATATCACTCCTCATACTTACAAGGTGACGCATTTGCCACAAATGCAGGTGGGGAAAGTCGTTAATCTTGAGGCAGATTTAATTGCAAAGTACGTACAAAACATGGTTCTACCTTACCAAGATAAATAGGTTTTTCAATTACCTAATACAGGTTCAATCTTTTTTAAATAATTCCACAATTTAACTTGATTCTTTTGTGAGCATTGCTTATTAGAAGGCACGAAATTCAAGTTTTTGTTTAGAGGATAAAAATTATGCAAGTTAAATCATTTTTTTCAGGACGTATATTAGCAGGTTTGGCTTGTGCTTTTTCATGTATTTCAAGCATGTCTCTAGCTGCTGCAGGTAGTGGTGATGAAGGTCATAAATTTGATCACCTGCCTAAGCATGCCGAGAAATTAGCTGTTTTTGATTTAGGAGGATTTCAGTATTCTATTACTAACTCTATGGTTGCGTGGTGGATTGTTTCAGTCCTTTTAATCGTTATTGCTCAATTAGTAAGCCGTAAGGTCTCCATTATTCCTTCTAAATTCATTAATGCTGTTGAGTCGTTAGTAGAGTTTTTGTTTAACTTTTATGAGAGTATCGTTGGTTATAGTTTAGCTAAGAAGACTTTTGGGTTTTTAGGTGGTACATTTATTCTTATATTGGTCTCTAACTACGCCGGCTTACTTCCAGGTGTTGGTACAATGGGGTGGATGCTTTCAGGTGATGGGGTAGATCCGCATGATACTTTTAGACCATTTTTGCGTGGTGCTAACGCAGATATTAATACTACTGCTGCTATGGCTTTTTCATTCTTCTTCTTTTGGTGGTATGTATCGCTTAAGGAGGTAGGGGCTAAATATTTCTTTTCTCATATCTTCTTGCCTTCAGGTGTGCAAGGTATCATGTGGTGGGCCTTTCTCCCAATCTTCTTCTTTGTAGGTTGTTTGGAAATGGTTTCATTTGTGATTCGTTCTGTGGTATTAACATTCCGTCTTTATGGTAATATTTTTGCTGGAGAAACCTTAATTGAGACGATGGCTCATATGCATATCTTAGCTCCTTTACCTTTTTACTTTATGGAATTGCTTGTAGGTTTCTTGCAAGCATTAGTATTCACACTTTTGTGTGCTGTTTTTCTTAATCTTAGCTGTTCAAAAGACGAGGCACACTAATTCTAAACCCTTTTTTCAAGCAGACCATGGCGGAGTTAGATCTGTGGGGCTTGAAAACTAAACTAAACTAAATTAAATTATTATGACATTGTTAAACGTATTAGCAGAAATTAATGGTAACATTACAGGAGCCGTTGCAGCTATTGGTGCAACTATTGGTATTGGTCTTATTGGTAGCAAGGCTGCTGAGTCAACTGGACGTAACCCAAGTGCTTCAGGTAAAGTTCTTGCGATTTCAATCGTATTAGCAGCTCTTATTGAAGGTGCTTTGATTATTGCACTCCTTTTGGGAGCTAAGTAATTCCGATTTGATGTCTCAGTCGTAAAGGCTGAGACATCATAATGTCATATATTCTTCTATTCTTATGTTCGATTTATTATTAGCTGCAGCTTCTGCAAGCACACAAGAAGTGGGTCTTTGGGAAGACCTAACTAAGACATTTCATATTGAATGGCCGTTATTTACTTCTCAAGTACTTAACTTCATCATTGTTTTGATTGTACTCTACTTTTTCGCTCTCAAGCCTCTAACTCAGGTGATGACGGATCGTCGAGATCGCATTATTGCTGGCGAAGAAAAACTTAAGCAAATTGAAGAGGATTTAAAAGCTTCAGATAAAAAAGCTGAGGCTATTATTGCTAAGGCTAATGATGAGGCTAAGCGCCTTGTAGCAGAAGCAAAAGCAAGTGGAGATAAGCTCCTCGAGGCGAAAACTCAAGACGCAGTTAACTCAGCACAAAACATTATCAAGAAAGCAGAAGCCGCCGCGATTGATGAGCGCAAGAAGCTAGCTGAAGAAGTTAGAGCAGAATTTGCAGAGCTTGTAGTTAAAACTACAGCCAAGGTTACAGATAAAACTCTTAATGATTCTGATAAGAAGAAGATTAGAGAATCAGCAACAGCTGGAATTTAAGCTATCCATTACCTAAATGAAAGTATCTAAAGAATCACTCAAAACAGCACGTCGACTCTATCAAATTTCTTTGGTAGATGGAGAGCTTAATGAAAAGACCCTTAAGGCTATTCTTGCTAAGTTAACTGAGCAAAAGCCACGTGGTTACCGTGAAGTTCTTAATGCTTTGCAACGTTTAGTGGAAAGATACTTTTTAGCCAAAGAAGTTATTATAGAGTCAGCTGAGAAAGTTCCAGCAGCTGAAAAGAAAGAATTAGAAGCGAAATTAGTAGCTGAACATGGTTCAGGATTGAGCTTTAACTACCAAAAAGATGTAGCTCTTTTAGGTGGCTTAAAAATTCAAGTAGGTAGTGTAGTTTATGATGGTTCAGTTAAAGCTAGGTTGAATCAAATTAGTGAAGTTTTATAAAAAAGATTTAAATTTAATTAAAAAAAGATGATGAGTAGTATTCTTGACCAAATCGAAGCAGAAATTAATAAGGTTTCTTCTTCTGTCGAAAAAACAAGTGTAGGTATCATTCGCGAGATTGGTGACGGTGTTGCTAAGATTGAGGGTTTAGCTGATGTTAAACTTAACGAGATGATTGAATTTCCAGGTGGTACCATTGGTATTGCTTTAAACTTAGAAGAGTATGAAGTAGGTGTGGTTCTCTTAGGTCAAACCACTCATTTGAAATCAGGTGATGAGTGTAAGGGCACAGGCAAATTACTCTCTGTACCTGTAGGTGAAAAATTACTTGGTCGTGTTGTAGATGCTCTTGGTAATCCTATTGATGGCAAAGGCGACATCGAAGCAGCCGATAATTACCCAGTAGAAAAAATTGCTCCTGGTATTATTCAACGTAAATCAGTTTCAGTTCCTGTGCAAACAGGTATTATGTCTATTGATTCAATGATTCCTATTGGACGTGGTCAACGTGAGCTTATTATTGGTGACCGTGCAACAGGTAAGACTACTATTGCTCTAGATACTATCATTTCACAATCTAAGCAAAACAAAGCTGCAGCAGCAGGTAAGCTTGCAGATCACAAACCTCTCTACTGTATTTATGTAGGTATTGGTCAAAAATTATCTAACATTGCTCGTACGGTTAAAACTCTTGAAGACGCAGAAGCTTTTGAAGATACAATTATTGTTTCAGCATCGGCTTCAGATTCAGCTGCACAGCAGTTCATCGCCCCTTACACAGGTTGCGCTATTGCTGAGTACCTTATGGACCAAGGTAAAGACTGTTTGATTGTATTTGATGATTTATCAAAACACGCAGTGGCTTACCGTCAGATTTCTCTCTTGCTTAAACGTCCATCAGGTCGTGAAGCTTATCCTGGTGATGTTTTTTACCTTCACAGTAGATTACTTGAGCGTTCAGCACGTCTTTCAGATGCAGCTGGTGGTGGTTCATTAACGGCTCTACCAATTATTGAAACTCAAGCAGGTGACGTTTCAGCTTATATCCCAACTAATGTGATTTCTATTACTGACGGTCAGATTTTCCTTGAAAGTGATTTGTTCTACCAAGGTATTCGCCCAGCGATTTCAGTAGGTCTTTCAGTTTCTCGTGTGGGTTCAGCCGCGCAAACTAAAGCGATTAAGAAAGTTTCTGGTACTATCAAACTTGATTTAGCTCAGTTCCGTGAGATGCAGGCGTTTGCTCAGTTTGGTTCAGATCTTGATGACGCAACAGCTGCTAAGCTAGCTCGTGGTGAGCGTATTGTTGAGATGTTCAAGCAGAATCAATACAGCCCACTTAGCCTTGAGATGCAGGTATGCTTAATGTATGCAATGCAAAACGGTTACTTTGACGGTGTTGAAGTCACAGAGGTGAAAGCTTTCCAAGCAGGTTTAGAAGAGCACTTGAGCACACGTTCAGTAGAGCTTCTCCAAAAAATTGCTAACGAAAAAGCTCTCAGCGATGACATCATCGATAGCTTAAAAACAACTTTATCAGATTTTCAAAAGAGCTGGAAGTAATCTAGCGTAACTTATTATTCTACTATCATGGCTAGCTTGAAAGATATTCGTCGCCGAATTAAATCAGTTAAAGGGACTTCTAAAATCACTAGAGCGATGCAACTTGTTGCGGCGGCTAAGATGAAGAAAGCTCAAGATCAAGCTGTCGCCGGTAGAGAATATGCACAAAAGCTCAATCAGATTCTTGGTCAAATTATTGACAAATCTGATGGTGATCTTAAGCACGCTTTTTTAGGTAATACTTCAACTGACCAAGAAGCCAAGCGTCTAGTTGTTATTATTTCAACAGATAAAGGGCTTTGTGGTGGTTTAAATAGTAATTTACTCAAGAAGCTTCTACGTGATCAAGCTGAATCAAGTATCCCTACTAATTACCTAACTATAGGTAAAAAAGTAGGCGCTAAATTGGTGAGCGAAAACAGTGAGATTATCAAATCTTACACTTTAGCAGATCCAACTGTATTTTCAGAAGCCGCAGAAGTGGCTACACAACTTACAGAGCTTTTCTTAGGTGGTGAATACACGCAAATTGAAATTGCTTACAATGTCTTTGAATCAGCAATGGTTCAGACACCTAGCATTCAGCCATTGCTACCATTAGCTGTAGAGGATTTACTTGAAGCTACATCTACTGAAGAACCAAGTGATGAGGTATTATCTTATCTCTTTGAGCCAGGCTTAACAGCAGTGCTTGAGGATATTATGCCTCTTTACATTAACTTCCAAGTTTATCAAAAACTAGTGGAATCTAAAGCTTCAGAGCATTCAGCGCGTATGATTGCTATGAAATCAGCCACTGATAATGCTAAAGACATTGTGGATGACTTACAACTTCAGTACAACAAGGCTCGTCAGGCAGCCATTACTTCAGAATTGCTTGAGATTACGACTGCGCAAATGGCACTCGATTAAGACTAACAACTTTATTTATTAAAAACTAAACTATCATTAAAATTATGAGTAACAAGGGAACTATCGTTCAAGTTATCGGTGCTGTTATCGATGCCGACTTTTCTAATGCAGAGCAAATACCAGCTATCTACAATGCGTTGAGTATTGACTACGAAATCTATGGTGAAACTACAACGCTCACTTTAGAAGTGCAGCAGCATTTAGGTGATGGTTGGGTAAGAGCTATTGCTATGAGTACTTCAGAGGGGCTTCAAAGAGGTATGGACATCATCGATACAGGTGCTCCTATTTCTGTGCCTGTTGGACCATCAGTGCTTGGTCGTATCTTTAATGTAACTGGTGACCCAGTTGATGAGCAAGGCGAAGTAAAAACTGATAAATACTACCCAATTCACCGTCCAGCTCCAGCTCTCGTTGATCAAGCTGCTTCAGCTGAACTACTTGAAACAGGTATTAAGGTTATTGATTTGATTTGCCCGTTTACCAAGGGTGGTAAAGTTGGTGCGTTTGGTGGTGCTGGTGTTGGTAAAACAGTGGTTATCATGGAGCTTATTAACAACATTGCTAAAGCTCATGGTGGTTATTCAATTTTTGCAGGTGTAGGTGAACGTACACGTGAGGGTAATGATTTGTACGAGGAAATGAAAGAAGCAGGTGTTATTAACGCTGATAATCTTTCTGAATCAAAAGTGGCCTTGGTATACGGTCAGATGAACGAACCTCCTGGTGCTCGTCTTCGTGTCGCTCTTTCAGCTCTTTCAATGGCGGAATACTTCCGTGATGAAGAGAATCAAGACGTATTGCTTTTCGTTGATAACGTGTTCCGTTATTCACAAGCAGGTTCAGAAGTATCAGCACTTCTTGGTCGTACTCCATCAGCGGTGGGTTACCAACCAACATTGGCTGAGGAAATGGCAGTGCTTCAAGAGCGTATTACTTCAACGAACAAAGGTTCAATTACTTCTTTC
>DGJT01000009.1 GCA_002387565.1 Akkermansiaceae bacterium UBA4589
TATCGCTCCACTCTTATCAGCTCCCTATTTGGTCGCTGATTTCACTCTGGCGCATGGGCATGCTATCAATCAAGTCAAAGAAAGTTTGCAACTCTAATTGCTTCGTACGTTTTTTAACATAGCCATCTTTACCAATTAAAACAGCTGTAGTTGGGTTTTGGTTATTGCTAAAATAAATTTTATTCAGGTGTGTTTTCAGCTCAGGCGTTATAGTTCCCGAGTAGTTTGATTTTACGCCGTCAGTAGTGAGAATAAACCATATAACATGACGCTCATTGATAGCAGCTTCTGCTTGTTTTAGTTGTGATAAGGCTGAAGTAGTAATGGCAGGAGAATCACTCATGCTTTCTTCTTGAATGAGAATGATTCGGTGCTGCCATTTTAATGGTTTTAAGTTCGCTAAATCAACCACAGTTTTTTTTGGCGCATCACTAGCCATGCTAGCAAAAGGTAGCCATAAAAGTATCGTACACTGTTTTAAGTATCTAAGCATCTTATCAATCTAGCGTTCAATAAGGATTAAAATACTTATTTTCTATGTTTTTTAAGGATTTCATGTTTTCTTATCGGTAAAATGATGACCCAAGGTGTAGTAGTGAAAAAATTTACCATAGCAGATGGCTTTAGTGTGAGCCGACTACTCATGCTTATTCCTATTACTTATTTGGGCTTGGTGCATGCTAATAATTATGAGCAAGGTGAGGTTGTCTCATCAGCTAGAATATGGCTAATAGTCCTCTATGTCTTACTCGCTTTTACTGATTTTTTTGATGGTTGGGCGGCTCGCAAATGGGGTAGCTCTAACATAGGTAAATACCTCGATCCTGCCATTGATAAATTTATCTTTCTTTATATCATTGTTCTATTTAGTTTGCTGCCTTGGTCTGAGCAAAGCCACTGGAAGTTTCCTGTATGGTATGCTTATTTAGTACCGTTACGAGATTTACTCATTTTATTAATTTTATGGGCACTGTGTAAGCATAAATGTAGCTTTGAAATGGTGCCTAACTGGAGCAGCAAACTCAATACAGTTATCCAATTCTTTGCTGTAGGTTGGGTGTTGTTACCTGCTTTTTTCTTTACCCCGCAAATGGCGGCTATGCTTAGTTTGCCTTTCTTATTAAAATCTGCTATTGATTACGCCGTTCGAGCCCTAAGAATTATTAAAGCTCGACCCAAAGGCTAATAACGCAGTCTATCACCAGTTATCTCGCTGCTATAAGCCCTTTTTATTTACTATGCAAACTTTACCTCAAGTCGCCATTGTCGGACGTCCTAACGTTGGCAAGTCAGCTGTTTTTAATCGCCTCATTGGTCGTCGCGTGGCGATTGTGCATGATCAGGCTGGTATTACCCGTGATCGGCTAGCAGCTAAGAGCACCCTGACAAAAATCGCCTGTGAGTGTATTGATACAGGTGGTATTGGGCAGGCTCTAGATGATGGATTTGAGCAAGCTGTGCGCGCAGAAGTCGATATTGCGCTCGCAACAGCTACGATGATTTTATTTGTTGTAGATACTAAAGAGGGATTAACTCCTATTGAAAGCGAGATAGCTAAGTTACTCTATCAAACCAAAGTGCCTGTGCTTTTAATTGCTAATAAGGTCGATCATGAAAACCAAGAATCCGCGGCGCAAGATTTTGCACGTTTAGGCTTTGGTGATTATATCGCAGTGTCTGCTGAACATGGACGTGGATTCAGAGAGCTCATTGAAAAAATAGATAATCAACTTATCAAGCTAGGCTATAAAGATGAGACAGAAGAAGCGGAACAGGTTAAAGAGGCGAATAAAAAATCTTTAAAAATTTCTCTTATTGGTAAGCCTAATGTCGGCAAATCTTCGATTGCAAATGCTATTTTAGGTGAGAATAGAGCCATCGTATCTGATGTGGCAGGAACCACTCGTGATGCTGTCGATATGGATTTTGATTATCAATTTCAACCTTACAAGCTTATTGATACAGCAGGATTGAGATCGCGTTCAAAAATGACGGAGTCCGTTGAGGTATTTTCTGCCATGCGTACCCAAAAAGCGATTCGTCGTTCAGATATTTGCTGTTTAGTGATTGATGCAGGACAAGGTGTGTCCGCCATGGATCGAAAAATTGCTAAAATTATCCAAGAGGAGCGCAAGCCTTGCTTGATTATTCTTAATAAATTTGACCTGTATCATCCAGATGCTCCTAAAGCGGTACGTTTAGAGCATTTAACTGAAGAGGTTCGCAGCGAGTTATTCTTCTTGCATTATGCTGATTTTGTAGCTGTTTCAGCCCTTAAGAATGAATCGATTGGTAAAATATTTGGTCAAATACAGCTGATTCGTAAGCATGCGCAAAACGTCATTACTACAGGTGTACTCAATCGTTTGATTGAAAAAGCCTTGCTGAGAAACCCTCCAGCTCGCCACAGAAAGTATAAAAAAGCCCTCAAAATCTTTTACGCTACCGTGGCTTTACAGGAGCGCTATGAACAGATTCCAGTGCCTCTTTACATCGTGTTTATTAATGATAAACGCCTATGGTCTGAAAGTTATGAGCACTACCTAGCGAACTATTTACGCAAGGAATATGACAACCCTTCTATTCCCATTGTGTTTTCAGTTCGGGCTAAGGAACGCTATTAGTGCTGTAAATTGACGTCTTATGCTTAGTTTTTGCCCTTGACCCTGTAGTCTAACTTAGTAACATACAAACATGCTTAGTGTAGAAAATCTCAGTATACATCTGCAAACCAATAAAGGGGTTTTGCAGGTAGTTGATGATTTGAATTATAGCCTAGCTGCAGGTGAAACACTAGGCATTGTAGGCGAGTCAGGATCTGGAAAATCAGTCTCTTGTTATGCGTTGTTAGGTCTCCTACCTAAGGCTATCACTCAAATTAAATCTGGTACAGCCAACTTTATGGGGCAAAACCTGCTCAGTAAAACTGAAGCCGAGTTAAGATCGATTCGTGGTTTAGAAATATCGATGATATTTCAAGATCCGATGACCTGCCTCAATCCGTATTTAAAAGTCCTTGATCAGGTAGCGGAGCCACTTATTATTCATCAAAAAATCACAAAAAAAGAAGCAAGACGACAAGCCATTACAGCTCTCGAAGAAGTAGGGCTAAATGAAGCATGGATGCATGACGCTTATGTACACGAGTTTTCAGGTGGCATGAGACAGAGAGTGATGATTGCCATGGCTCTCATCACTAAACCTAAATTGCTCATTGCTGATGAACCTACGACAGCTTTAGATGCAACCATACAAGGGCAGGTGCTCGACCTCATTAAGCAAAGACAACATGATTTAGGAACAGCCATGATACTCGTGACTCATGATTTGGGTCTCGTTGCTCATTATTGTGATCAAGTGCAAGTCATGTACGCAGGGCAGCTAGTTGAGAGAGCGAGCGCCCAACAGTTATTAAAGAACCCACAACACGCTTACACGCGTGCGCTCATGCGTACACTACCTGAAAATCAACAAGAGGGAGAACCTCTGTTAACCATACCAGGTAGTACACCAGATTTACATCAACCTGCAATAGGTTGTCGATTCGCACCGAGGAATACCTTGGGCGATGCTGCTCTATGTCTGAGCGATGCTAAACCTCAATGGAACCAACTCCAAGCCAATCACTGGGTGCAAGATTGCCCCGGATGTTTAACCACAGTTAAAGGCTAGATTTAGTCAACTATTATGAATAATTGGAACAAATACAATGAACAGTCATTACGTTATCCTCATCTAGAATTCTCATTAGATAATTCAAGAATGGATATCACAGAAGATTTTGAAGAGCAAATGGCAACCTTAATTCAAGATGCGTTTTCAGATATGAAGGCTTTGGAGGCAGGTGCTATTGCTAACCCTGATGAAGAACGCATGGTAGGTCACTACTGGTTGCGTAACAGTGACTTAGCACCAACAGCAGCGCTTAAAAATCAAATTAACCAAGACATCATTGATGTCCAAGATTTTGCTAAAAAGGTACACAGTGGAGAGATTACCGCTCCTAACGGCAATAAGTTTAAGCAAACTCTCCTCATTGGTATTGGTGGTTCAGCTCTAGGACCTCAGCTTGTTACTCAAGCTTTAGATAAGGAGGCTGTGATGCCTATCTTGTTCTTTGACAATACCGACCCTATGGGTATGGACGAGACCTTTGCTAAACTCAATCCAGTGATTGCAGAAACGCTCACTTTGGTTGTGTCAAAATCAGGGGGGACTCCTGAAACTCGCAACGGCATGCTAGAAGCTAAAAATTACTATGAGAGCCAAGGACTTAAATTTGCTGACTACGCAGTAGCGATTACAGGTTTAGATTCTAAGTTAGATAAGTTTGCTGTAGCAGAAGGCTGGTTAAAACGCTTTGAAATGCAAGACTGGGTAGGAGGCAGAACCTCTCTGATGTCAACCGTAGGATTAGTGCCGGCCTCGCTACAAGGTTTTGATATCATGCAGCTCCTCGCTGGAGCACGTGACATGGATATTGAGACACGCAAGCAAGACGCAGATACGAATGCTGCCATGCAATTAGCTCTAGCTTGGTATTTCTCAGGTGATGGCAAAGGACACAAAGATATGGTCATCTTACCTTACAAAGATAGCCTAGGACTCATGTCTAAATACCTCCAGCAATTAGTGATGGAGTCACTAGGTAAAAAGCATGATTTAGATGGAGAAATTGTACACCAGGGAATTGCCGTTTATGGTAACAAAGGTTCGACAGATCAGCATGCCTACGTACAGCAGTTGCGTGATGGTGTGGCTAATTTCTTTGCCACCTTTATTGAGGTAAGAGAGGGGCGTGATGGAGATTCGATCACTGTTGAAGACGGCTTTAATTGTGCTGATTACCTGCAAGGCTTCCTAAGAGGTACTCGCAATGCTCTCTATGAAGCAGGAAGAAGCTCTGTAACTCTTTCGCTGCCAAGAGTTAATGCTTACACTCTCGGCTTGCTTATCGCTCTATTTGAGCGTGCTGTGTCGTTTTACGCTTCATTAGTGAATATCAACGCTTACCATCAACCAGGTGTGGAAGCAGGTAAGTCAGCCGCTCAAGTCTTTCTTGATTTATTGGCAGCTGTAAAAGGCGGTCTCACTAGCGAGGCTCAAACCGCAGAATCTATAGCGCAAGCTGTAGACTATAGTGAAGAAGTCGAAGCTGTGTATCATGCTTTAGTCCACTTGGCTTCAAATGGTCAAGCTACCCAAGCTCTAGGAGCTAAACCAGCGGAAGATACATTTAAGCTATAAATGATTGAGCCGCTAGTATTAAGCTAAACAAGATTTAGCCTATATCAACAAAAAAGCCAGTGGATTAAATCTCCACTGGCTTTTTATGTAAAAAGAGAAAGTAGGTTTAACTCTCTAAATCAATCACAGCATAATGACCATTCTTCTTTTTCGTAAGGAGTTGTAGGGCATCATTACGGCGCTTGTTCTTAAAGATGATAAAATTATCATCACTAAGTTCAAGGTTGATCATAGCGTCTTCTTTAAACAAACGGAGTACACGGTAGTCCTCCTGATCAAAAACAGGCTGAGGGTCAGTTGGAGACTCGATAGGGTGATTAATAGCTCCAATCTCAAATTGGCGCAATTTTAGGTTGCGAATATGCTCTTCCTCTTTAGGGTGATTACGCTTGAGTAAACGAGTCTTTTGCTTACGCATACGGCGGGCAATTTTGCTTACGCTTTTATCAATGGCAACATGCATATCCTCGTGAGTGGTTGTACCTTGTAAAGTAATATTACTGGCACAGAAGAGTACAATTTCAGCTATATATAGGTGCTTTTGCTTATTGAGAATCACCTTTGCTTCAATGATTTTCGGGTATTGGAATTCTAGATTTTGTATTTTCTTTTCTGCGTACTCTTTAAAAAAGTTAGCGATATCGTCTTTGCGAATAGTAGTTGTTATCAATATTGTATCATTCATATTTTCCATAACGTCAACCATACGAAATCTAGTCTGATAATTCAAGAATCCTTTGCTCAAAAACGACAATTAAATCTGACCCCAAACGGCGCTTTTTACTTGACAGAATAGTTAGGGATTCATAAATCGTAGGCATCATGATGGGAGTTAGTGCATTGAATGTTGAGCAGATTGAGCAGCTTAAGTCAGCTGTGGTTCAAGGCTTTGACCTCGCTGCTACTCAAAAGTACATTAACGAAGAGTTAGAGATACCTCTAAGTTACATGGAAACTAGATTCCTCATTGCAGATTTAGGGATAGAGCTAGTGGATAAAAATGCCGTTCTTAAACAAGAAGAAGAAGTACAAAAAGCCGCTCAAGAACAGCAACAGCAAGCCATGGTCGATGAGGCTAATGAGCCAGTACCAACTACAGGAACAGGTGGAGGCGTTCAAATCACCCAAGACAGCATAGAAAGACCAGGTGCAGTCGCTAATGGAAAGGTCACCTTTAGTGATGGAGAACGCTCTAGCTGGTATATCACTGCCGAAGGACAACTAGGCCTAGACTCACAAACACCAGGTTACCAACCAAGTCAGGCTGATATCTCAGAATTTCAACAAGCATTACAAAATTTATTAACCTAAAATTATGATCAATATCAAACATAGTGATGAGTTCATTGCTCAACAGAAAAGTCGTTTATTAGACCTTCATGATGACCTTATTGAGCAAATGCATGGTGCTGCCGCAGATTCTTTAAAAGACAGCACAGGTAGTAGCGAATCAAAAGGTTCAGGCATCCATCAAGGAGACTCGGGTAGTGATGCGTGTGATCGTGAGCAGATGCTCCACCTCTTATCGCAAGAGCAAGACGCTATTTACGAAATTGAAGATGCCTTACAGCGCATCGAGCAAGGTCTGTATGGTATCTGCGAAGCCACCCAAGAGCTGATCCCACAAAAACGCCTAGAAGTCATACCATTTGCTAGATTCACCGTGCAAGCTCAAGAAGAATTTGAGAAAAACAATGGTGGCTCAGCAGGTCGTTACAGCAAGGAAGATCCTAAGCAGGTAGGGTTCCCACACAGACGCTAGATTTTTTGTGATGGTAAGAAAGAGTTGAAATAGGTTCATCTACGGCGTTATTTAAAGTTCGTAGTAGGTCTCTACAACATCACCTTAAATGCCTTGTATCTAAACCTATTTGAACTCTTACAAGGTAGAGTTTTAAAAAATAAAGCCGGAGACATTTTTGTCTCTGGCTTTTTTGTAGTCATTTAAGTCCACGCTTGCGCAAAAACTACACATGGGACATATTAGCAACATAAGTAATGCTAAGAGATGGGTGATGAGCAATAAAGAAGGACAAGAATTAATTAAGAAGTTATATGAAAATTCAAATAATAAATAAAAGAATCAAAAATCAAAGGACCGACCCCAATTACGACCCCAATTACGAGTCCCTCCGCTGGTACCATGAAAAGTTTTTAGGAGAGATGGCAGAGCCTGGTTTAATGCACCGGTCTTGAAAACCGGCGTGGGGCAACTCACCGTGGGTTCGAATCCCACTCTCTCCGCCACTTTAAAACCTGCACCATTTGGTGCAGGTTTTTTTATGGTGGCGAATCGAGTGGATTTCGACGATGAGCTTTGCTCATAATCGACTGCAGCTAAGCACGTTAGTGTTGATAAATAAAATATGGCGACAGCCATAGTCACTTGCAGAGGGTCATTGCGCAGCAATGAGCATAATCCCACTCGGGCTTTACCTGACGATTGACTAGCTCAAAATAAAAATACTCAAATCACTGTTAAATTGGGGGCAGTTCTTTTAC
>DGJT01000024.1 GCA_002387565.1 Akkermansiaceae bacterium UBA4589
CACGTACTTTGTACCAGACGACTCTGGAGCCTAACTATTTAGATATGGCTATCATACTTGCGGATACCGCGTACCCTCTGTTTGTAGATGAAGAGCAAGGAGGTTTCTATGAATCTGCAGATACGGCAGACGTTGTACTAAGGCTCAAAGGAAATTATGATGGAGCTATTCCAGAGAGTGGTTCAGTAGCCAGTTTGGAATATCGTATTTTGGGAGAGATAACAGGCAAGGCTAGTTATATCGCTATAGCCAAACGTTCGATTATGGCGAATAGTGCCGCACTCACCAAGCAACCACACTCACTGAGTTATTTGCTCAATACCGTCGATTACGAGCAGTCACAACAATTACACTTAGTCATTACAGGTGAGGAGAATTCAGAACGCAGCGCCTTGATTCAAGCCAGTTTACAGAGCTACCAACCTAATTTAGTCATCATGGGCAATCAGGGGCAGGTAGATGGCTTTAGTCAGAGCTTAACTGATATTGATAATGTGGCGACAGCTTATTTATGTGAAGACCAGCATTGTAATGCTCCGACGAATGACGTAAATAAACTCAAAGAACTTTTAAATAATAACCTTTAAAAGGTTTAGATTCATACCTATGAGCAGCTCATCATCACCATCTAGCTTAGGCTTATCATTACTCTCTTGGAAAGCGCCCAAGACATTAGCGGCAACCTTAGCGGCTTTACCTAGCGAGTTTCTTGATTTATTTGAGGATAAAGTGATTTATTTTCAAGAAATCTCATCTAAAGATAGAGAGTTAGCTGAGCAGTATGGGTTTCGTTATGAAGGCAATGATGCCAATGTAGGAATCAGAGAAGGGATTAAGCAGGCTGTGCTAGCCAATCAATGCGAGCAAGTGCTCTTCCTTGAGAATGATGTCTGTTTTAATCAAGAGCTGGATTCGGCTATCACTCAACTCAAAACAGCGCATCAAGCTTTAGTAGATGGAATCGTTCCTGTCGTACGCCTACGTCACCGCCAAGAACCAGGGCAAGCCTACCCAGCTATTGCTAAATACAAAAACTACTGGGGTGATGCCGCGACTCAAAATAGTACAAAGCTTAAACTAAAACGTCTCTTACGCCCAACCAAGGCTCGCAAACTCATAGGTCAAGCTGTGATGGTACTCGACCATCCAGAGCAGCATTTCGACGCTCGCGACATCCAATTACAAGAGCAGAACTACTACACAGTAAACACCGCAGTCCTTCCATGGACGAACCAATCAATACTGCTTCAAAAAGAATGGTTTCTCAACACTCTGATTCCTATCGCCGAGGCCAGCAAAACCAAACGCCACGTCAACGGTTTCCCAGATTTAGAAAAAGAGCTCAATAGCGCTTGGTGGCGTCAACAGACATTTAGAATGGGGGTGTCAAATCCAGGGATATTTACGCATCATCGCCTCGACAGATGAATTAAATAGTTCTTTTGACAAGAATAACTGATTTACTTCGGTGAGTTGCTTTAATCTACAAAGTTAAATACCTTGCATCTCAAGCAATCTAAGGTTCTGCAAGCTTGAGATAGATAATAGTGAGTTGCTTTCATTTAGTGGCTATACCGCACATCAAATAACCTGAAAATTACTCTATAGAGCTCATAAAAGGCTCTTATTTTGCTTTGGTTAATATATGTGAGAAATACATTGCGACATCAGTTTTTTGAGCTTTATGATAAAAAGTGATATTTAAGGTTTTATTAGGAGAAAAAAAGGGCTATTATTTTTTTATACAAAATATAAACTAAAAATATAGTTATATTTATCATACGTTATAACACCAAACATCCATCAACACATGAGAATTAATTTTCAAACCGAGTACGCTTTTAGGATTTTGATATTCCTACAAATTAAGCCAGACGAGAATATATCAACTAGGCAGATTGCAGAGGCTTTTAATATTTCTGTGACACATCTTAATAAAGTTAGTCAGCATTTAGTGAGATTAGGTTTGCTTGAGTCGACACGTGGTAGAAATGGCGGAATCATGCTCGCTCAAGGTGTATTAGATAAAAAAGTAGGCGACGTTATGCGCGCGATCGAGCCGTCTGAAGATATAGCACAATGTAGGGGTAAAATAGGTTTAGCTCCATGCGCTATTAGTCCTGTATGTAAGTTGCAAGGTGTCTTAGCGGAGGGTAAGGAGGCTTTTTGGGGAAGCCTCAATCAATATACGCTCGGAGAGCTAGTCACTGGCGAGGAAAATGCCAATGATATAAGATTGCTGCTCTCTATGTAGTTTTTTTGATTTACTAGAGTTTTACAAACTGATTGCCAGGTTGTTGTTGAGCTAAATCAAGGAGTTCTAGTTCCATAAGTTCAGCAAGTATCGTTTTTTGTTCAAGCTGGGTTTTTATAATGAGGTGATCTAAATCAATAGGAGAGCTAGATAGTTGTTGGTAAATGAGTTGTTGAGTAGGGTTTAATTGTCTGATTTTACTACTTTTAACAGGGGTAACCTCAGGTGTTGCGTAGGCGTAATTAGAAATAGCCGTTTGCAAGTGAGGAGATAAATCCTCTATAATATCTTCTGCACGGGTTACTAAAGTAGCTCCGTTACGTATTAAATCATGGCACCCAGTGGAATTAGGGTGATCTATAGCTCCAGGTACAGCAAAGATATGTTTACCTAAATCTAGAGCTTGTTTGGCTGTAATCATGGAACCTGACTTTTTAGGAGATTCAATGACAAGTGTGCCTAGTGACCATGCTGCGATAAGTCGATTACGTTGCGGGAAACTGTAGCGGGTTGGTTTCTGGGTAAGAGGGTATTCAGACACAATACAACCTAATTCATCTGTAAGAATTTTTTCGGCAATGGGGCGACTCTCTTCTGGATAGAATTCGCACAGACCTGAACCAATAATGCCTACAGTTTGGGTCTGAGCTGCAATAGCGGCTTGATGAGCCATACTGTCAATACCTCGAGCTAATCCAGATACAATAGTAAAACCTATTTTTCCTAAATGGTAGCTAATCTTTTTAGCTGTTTGTTCTCCATAAAAAGTAGAGGCTCTAGTTCCGATAACACTAATAGAAGGTTGATTGTTATCAGGCAACTTACCTTGGTAATACAGGATAAAGGGTTGATCATAGAGCTCATTGAGCTGTTGAGGGTAAACCTCGTCATGAGGTGTACAAATATTTATATTATACTTCTCAGCTAGCGAAACCTCCTGTTTGAGGTCAAAATAGGTATCCCATTTTTTTATAATAAACGCAACTTCTTGGTTAATACCTTGAATGCGCTCTAGTTGCTGTTGGTTAGCAAGGAATATTTGCTCAGGGCTACTAAATGAGCTGAGTAATTGTTTGGCTTTTTTTAGTCCTACTTTGGGTAGAGCATTAAGTGTGAGTAGAGCTTCTTGAGGAGTCATAGTTATGATGGCCTAGAGTAGCTTAGAGCACAACAGGCTGAACCTTAATAAAAGATAAGCTCATCACCAATACTGATAGGTGCTTTGAGCATTTTAGGTTCTACATCTGCAGAAGCTCTGTTACCATCTATAGTGGCTACGGTTATTTTACCTAACAAATTACCTTTGCGGCGAATAGTGAGTACGTCGCCCGATTTAACATATTCAGGTTTTTTAAGCTCTAAATTAACTAGATTAAAATCCATGTTTACATAAGTAATCACACCCATAACCGTAGCATTATTGATGATTTTAAGTTTGCTATTGGTACGGTTAATTTGAGCTTGTTGCTCAGGGGAAATAGGTTGTTGGAATGTAGTTTCGACTTTTGGCAGAGGTTTGCTTTGAGCTTGGGCTAATTTAGTTTCTAAGTTTTCTTTAAGTTGTGCTTGCTGCTTTTGAAAGTCTTCAAATTGTTGCTGCATTTGAGCTTTTATCTGAGCTAACTCATCAGCCTTATTTGTTTCTTTTTCTTTGTTATGTTTAGCTAAAATCACTTTTTCTTCATGTTCTTGAATAATAGGATTTAAGCTAGACTGTAGAGTTGAGAGTTTTTGGCTAACCTCTGCTAATTTAGTGTTTTTATCATAAATTAATACCATCACTAAAATGATGGCTAGAGAAATTAAAAATATAGGATTTTTAGTATCTATTTGCATATGTAATCAGATATCATAATTTAAGTAGCTAACAAAGCTTTTTTTAAGGGAATCAAGCTGTATTTAATTACGCTATAAACAAAATCAGGCGTTGATTTCGCTCAGATTTTCAAGTATCTTACCTTTAGTTTTTTAATTCATTATTTAATATATGTTAGCGAGAAAGAAAATAATTTTAGGAGCTTTTATTCTTAGCTTTATCTCAGCTATTGCTATTAAATACTATGTGCAGGCAGCAGCTATTCAGGCTCAAAATCCAACGACCACACCTGTCAATTATACTTTGCAGCAGGATCACGCGATAGACATCTCTAGTATTGAACTTCTTCAAAGGCTTGATCAAGAATATATAAATTTAGCAGATGCGGTCACTCCTTCGGTGGTGAGTTTAGAAACCTCTGTGAATAGGGTTAGAGGGGTTGGGCGTGACTTTTTTGGGCGCAATCTTTTTCAATCTTATCAGCAAAACAGTGCTGGTTCAGGAGTCATTATATCTAAAGAGGGACACATTATCACTAATCATCATGTGATTAATGATCAAGATGAAATTTATGTGATTCTTAGTGATGGCAGACGTTACAAATCCGAAGTTATAGGTTCTGATAGTATGTTAGATATTGCAGTACTTAAAATTGAAGACAAAAAAGAGTTTAACCCCTTAAAGTTTGGTGATTCTGACAAAGTTAAAGTAGGACAACAAGTTTTAGCCATAGGGAATCCGTTTGGTTTAGGCGAGACAGTCACCAGAGGTATTATCTCTGCCAAAAACAGGGAACTCGGTGATCAAATGATACCTGTATTTCAAACAGACGCTTCGATTAATCCAGGTAATTCAGGTGGACCACTCATCAATTTACAAGGAGAAATTATAGCGATTAATGTAGCCATTTATTCACAGAGCGCTAACCAAGGGTTTCAGGGTATTGGATTCTCTATACCTGCCAACGAAGTGCTAAGTGTCGTTGATCAGATATTGAAAAAAGGTAAGGTCATCAAAGGTTTCTTAGGTGTTTCATTTGCTAATGTAACTAATACCGAAGGCGCACTCATTCGAGAGGTGGTGGCTGAATCTCCTGCTGAGCAAGCAGGACTAGAGCCGCAGGACTTTGTGGTTAAATTTAATGGCACAAAGCTCAAGACAGCTAATCACCTAGCCTTACTTGTAGGTAGAGCCCCTGTAGACAGAGAAGTAGAAATAGAAGTCTCCAGAGCTAATAAAATCATTACATTAAAAGCTCAATTAGCCACGAAATCAATGCCGACTAGAGAGGCTGTTACCATTCCTTACCTTAGCCGCCAACAAATGCAACAGGTGTTTAGGCATCTAGGCTTCTTCTGTCGTGATATCAATGACGAAGAAAAAGAGAAGTACCAATTCCTTACAGGAATAAAAGTAATGAAAGTAGCAGCAGGAGGATTCTCAGCAGCTCAAGGCCTGCAGCAGGGTGATATCATTTACGGGATTAATGGACAAATGATTGACTCTACAGAGGCCTTTTATGCTATTCTTTTAGATTCACTCAATAGAGAAAATTACTCTTCTCTAAATATTCAGCGTGAAGATGAGCGCTTAAAGCTTGATTTGCTCGTAGAGTAAACTCATAGTAGGGGCTGTTATGTCCGAGCTATCAACCATTACATTTCTAGGTACAGGAACTTCTGTTGGAGTACCTGTCATTGGTTGTGAGTGTGACATCTGCCTATCCCAAGATAGCAAAAATAAACGCTTACGTAGTTCTATATATGTCGAGTTAGCCGGCTTTAAATTCATCATTGACTCTGGGCCAGATATCAGACAACAGAGCCTAAGAGCTGGACTCACCCAATTAGATGCCGTTCTTATAACGCATATCCATACCGATCATATTGCAGGCTTTGATGATTTGCGTGCTTTTTGTTGGCGCAGGGACACACCACTACCTATTTACAGCCATCAAGAAACTTTAGAAAAATTAGCAAAAACCTTTCATTGGGGCTTTGCCAAAACCCCTTACCCAGGCTACTTGTCTGTTCAGGCTCACCCTGTGACAGAGCCATTTAACCTTAGCCCACAGATACAAGTCACGCCGCTCTTAGTTGAGCATGGCTCTGTAGCTACCTATGGCTATCGCATAGACTGTTTGATTCCAAATTTAACTATTCAATCATGGGCTTATATCAGCGATGTAAAAATAATTCCAGAGGCAACCCTTGCTCAATTACAGGGATTAGACTTGTTAATCATAGATGGCTTGCGCTGGGCGGAACATCCTAGCCATTTTAATATCCAAGAAGCCACCCAACTCATCGAGCAACTAGCCGTACCCCAAGCCTATCTCACGCATATATCTCACGAGGTAGAGCATCATGACCTCATCAGTAAACTCCCACCACACATCCAACCTGCCTATGATGGCTTAGTGGTTGGGTTAGGCATAAATAATGAGTAGCAGGTTAATTCTTCATTGACTTTTGGAGTTGATAAATAGAGACTCCACAGCACTATGTCTGATTCAAAGATAGAAGAAATAAGCACTTTAAAGCCTAAGTTTAATAGCGATGGATTGATTCCTGCTGTAGCCATGGACTTTAAAACTAAGGAGCCACTGATGCTGGCTTATATGAATGCTGAATCATTGCAAAAAACTTTAGAAATCCAGCAAGCTGTGTATTACTCACGCAGTCGTCAGGAGATTTGGCACAAAGGAGCCACTTCTGGGCAGTATCAAAAAATCCATTCTATTAAAATAGACTGCGATCAAGATGCTCTCATTCTCTATGTAGAACAACTTGGAGCAGGTGCTTGTCATACAGGGCGTTCAGGTTGTTTTTACCGTGACATTGATTTAATTGACAAGACGAGCCTTAATTTTTCTGAATAATTAGTTATGAGTAGAATATTAGTAATTTTAGGCTTAGTTGTTTTATTAACTTTAACGGCTTGCAGTAGTCTTAATCCATTGAATTCAGTCAGTGGAGATTATAAAGGGTATAAAAATGCTCCTTATGTAGTATGGGGTAAGAAATACTACCCACTGAGCGTAGAACGAGCGCTGACTTACAAAGCCTCAGGTATTTGCTCATGGTATGATGAGAGTAAGTTTGGCGGTTTAGTTCGTGGTAATACAGCGATTGGAGAAAAAGTCATGCCTTGG
>DGJT01000019.1 GCA_002387565.1 Akkermansiaceae bacterium UBA4589
TCGGTTAGAGTGGCTACAGAGTGTGTAACACTTGTCAAAGCTCTTGCCTGAGGTATCATTAGGGTTGTAGACCGCGATGGCATGACCTCCATTGCGATTCATCACGGTGAAACATGGTACATCTGTGGGGCCATCTCCTATGTAAATCATGTTTTCAAATGGCACAGGACGTAGCTCATCAGGCATGTGGTCGTTGACGTCTTCGTCGTAGCCTAGGAGTCCTTTGTTGATTCTAAATAAAAATTGAGTCTTGCTGGTGTGCGATATAACTCGTTTGGGGAAATTAATGACCCCATTGCCGTCCTCTGAGAATTCACAACCAAAAATTGCTTTGAAATGAGAATGGAGACTGCAGCCTTCGATGAGGGCTTTGAGTCCTGATGAGATGATATAGTACTCGAGTTTGATGCCTGCGCTCTTGTGGATTTCTGATAGGCATTCCTCAGGGAGCTCGGCAAATAGCTCTTCGACTCCTTGGAAGAATCGTAGACCTTTGCCTAAATCACGGAGGCTTTGATTGCTGACACCGTCTACTTGCAGGCAATTGAGCAACTCATGCATGTAAGCAAGCTCACTATCCCAGCCTTCGCTGACTAGCTTGTTGCACTTATCCCAAAAAGGAGCTGGATCGATACCATAGTGAGGAAATAATACGTCATCCTGCATATAATGAGGACTGAGTGTTTGATCGTAATCAAATACAAGAGCAATGGTTTTTTGAGCTTCTGCCATGCTTAGAAATTAGGTTAATCTCTACAAAAAGTAAAGCTATGTTTGTAGGGCCTTCTTCTTGCTGCTGTTAATAAATATTTTGGTCAAGAGTAATTGAATCAGCCAACTTAGGACAAAGCCTGCAAAACTAACAACAGCGATAAAACTAGCTGTATTTGCATTGATATAATAAGCAAAGTAAAAGCCTATGACACAGCTCAAGGCTGAATAAAGCGAGGCAAAGATGAGTATCTGCGGTAGGCGTTTGCACCAGAGTATAGCTGTCGCTGCGGGAGTAATGAGAAAAGAAACCATGAGGATAGCTCCTACCACTTGGAAGGCTTGCACCATCATGAGTGCAATCATAGCAAGGAGTCCGTAATGTAGTAAATTGAGACGCTTCCAAATACTCTTGGCAAAATCGGCATCAAAGCTAGATACAAGCAAGGTTCTGTAGTTAGCCACCACAAAGACTATCACCAAGAGGTATAAACCGATAAAGTACAAGAGTTCACGAGCGATCATCAAGCCTCCTATATCAATGATATTTGCTCCTACTAGTTGTTCTAGTTGCCCGTAGAGTACGCAGTCAGGGTCTAGATCAACGGCGCTTGCCTTGGCCGATAAAATAAGGATACCTAAAGCAAAGAAACTGGTGAGCACTGTGCCTATAGCGGTATCGTTTTTGATAGGACGGTGCGTCGCCAACCATTGAGCTATAAATACAGCTAATAGCGAACTGACAATCGCTCCTACATTGAGCCAAATTGAGCTTAGGTTGCCTACAAATAAAAATGCAATCACTAAACCAGGTATGGCACTATGCGTGACGAGATCACTGGTCATTGCCATTTTTCTCACGACAAGGAAGCCACCTAATAAAGCTGCAGGCAGAGCAATAAATAAAGACATCAACAACATGAGTAGGCCTATTGCTCCCATATTCTGCCAAGGTTGAATGATAAAATCTATAATCATAAAGGTATCAAAAGAATCAATTAACGTGGGATAACTTGACCGTGGGGATCGAGCTGAGGGTAACCAAGGAGCTGGTCTAGTTGCTCTAGAGCTTCATCATCTAGGTAATGCTCCACTTTGTCTGCGGGAAGATGGACATGATCGGCTTTGTAATTCGCCTCTTGGCTGAGGTAAAGCTCCCATAATCTGTGTTTTTTGACCATGGTTTTGGCTGTTTGCTGCCCTGTTGCGCTGAGTTGCCATTGTTTGGAGTCTTCTAACCAGAGCAGTTCTTGTGATTTCATAAGGCTTTTAAAGCGCTTGTCTAAATCAGAGAGACTAATCATAGGTAATTGGTGAGCTATCTCAAGCAGACTAAATGTTTGATTTAAGTCTATGTTTAGATAAGGGGTTGCTGATTTTTTTTCGAGAGCTTTGTATATCAACTTGAGGTTGTGCTCGTGGTAATGCTGTTTTTTATCTAGGTAGCTGAGGTAAACGCCTTTGATGACTCCTTTTTTGGGTGAGGCTAAAAAGGCAATGATAAAACCAACGGCAAAGAGTAGTATCATCAATGGGCCTACGGCTAAACCTTGGAAATTCCAAGATACTAAAATGGCTGCTGAGCTTAATACTATCGAGAATATCATGGCCCATAGTTGCATGCTCTTGAGTCGATTAACGCAAAACCTAGCACTCAAAGCGGGAATAATTAACCATGCAGCCACGAGTATCATACCTACCGCTTGCATCGCTAAAACTAAGCCAATAATAAGTAATA
The DNA here is from genome assembly GCA_002387565.1 of Akkermansiaceae bacterium UBA4589. Classification (GTDB taxonomy): domain Bacteria; phylum Verrucomicrobiota; class Verrucomicrobiia; order Verrucomicrobiales; family Akkermansiaceae; genus UBA4581. The sequence continues at coordinate 2,450 of DGJT01000019.1, forward strand.
CTTCAAAGCCCCATTTAATGATAGCCTGCCTTTTAAAGTAGAGATTAGCGACCTGAGGGTTGAAGCTCTGCATGTGTAATTGACGCCAAAATAAGCTAATATAGACGATGGTGACTAATGTGTGTCCAGCTATAAAGTAGAGGTCTTGTTGATTGATAGAGTTGAGCTGTCCAAACAGAAAGTACCTCACCCCTACTGGATTGTAGATAGATTCTAGAACAATCCCTATCGCAAAAAAACCTGCTAATATGACCGCTAGCAAGCTATCTTGCTTGAGCTTGGTATGCTGTTTCCAGTAGTAAACGAGGATGGTGCCTAGCATGCCTGCGACTAGAGCTAGACCGCAAATGAGCCAAGGGTTTTTGTCCTCAGAAAGCAGAAATCCTAGAATAACACCCGGTAAAATACTGTGAGACAAGGCATCACTAAGCAACGCACGCTCCTCTACGACTAAATAACTCCCTAGTAAAGCAGAGCTAATAGATAGTAAAATAACAGCTGAAAATATGATGATGAGATAATCCACTTATTGAATTGAAAATTAAAAATTGAGAATGGAGAATTGAAAGTTAAGAATTAAAAGTGAATAACCACCCCGTCTTTACCTGCGGTAAATCCACCCCTCCTTGAAAATGAGGGGAGTATAATTACCCACTGAAAGCGGTAAAACTAAAAGTGAACAGTGAAGAGTTAAAAGTGAATAGTTAAAAACTAAAAGTGAAGAGTGAATAGTGAATAGTTAAAAGTTAAGAATTAAAAGAAATTACTTTTTGCTCATTTCATGGGCCATTTGGGTAAGTAGGGTCAAACTACTCCCATACGCTTGGCTTAGGTATTCAGGTTGCAACATGACGCCTGCCTCGCCTGCTCCGATAAGACGTTTGTTAATTAGGATGACGTCATCAAAGTAGTGCTTGGCGGAATAAAGGTCGTGATGCACCACCACTACGGTTTTGCCTGCATCACGCATGTCTTTTAAAACTTGCATTATCGTTTGTTCAGAAGCAATGTCCACACCTGCAAAAGGCTCATCTAGTAAATAGATATGGGCATTTTGAGCTAGGGCTCTAGCCAAAAAGACTCGTTGTTGCTGTCCCCCGCTGAGGTCTGAAATGGGTGTATTGGCGTAGTCGACTAATTGTACTTTTTCCAAGGCTTTGTATGTATTTGCACGTTCTAAGACGCCTACTCTTTGCCACCATTTAAGTTTTGGATAGGTTCCCATAAGGACCACATCAAAAACTGTTACAGGAAAATCCCAATCAACAGATTCGCGTTGTGGGACGTAGGCAATTTGTTTTTTGACTTGATGGCTGGGTTTGCCTAAAACTTGAATCCAACCAGATGTGCGAGGAATCACGCCCATGATAGATTTGATAAATGTAGATTTACCAGCTCCGTTGGGACCTATGATACCTGTTAATCTGCCTGAATTGATACAGACATCTACTTCGTGGAGCACTACCTTGCGATCGTAGTGGACAGTGAGTTGATGACTTTCTATAGCTATATCGTGCATGATGATTAGTCTGTGGTACTGTGACTTAGCCCTTGAGTGATGGTTATAATGTTATGCATGAGCATACCTCTATAGGTTCCTTTGTCATAAGTCACGCCATTAAACTCAGCTATATCTCCTGGTTCTCCCATAGCATCGGAAAAGAGTGTGGCTGAGCTGACTTGTGCTCCTGATTGCTCGGCTAGGTTTTTGATTGCCTTAGGGTTGACGCTGCTCTCTGGGAATATGGTTTTAATCTGCTGCTGTTTAATGAGATTAACTAGGTATACTTGGTGCTTGAGGCTGGCTTCTGCCATGGTGGATATTCCTTGGATGCCTTCTACTTGGATATTAAAAGCTCTACCTAAATAAAAAAAAGCATCATGACTGGTGATTAAATAGCGAGCCTGCTCGGGTATGCTACCTATCATGTTTTGTGCCCAGAGATGTAATTCTTGTAGTTCTTGGTTGTAGGCATTTGCGTTGGCTTTATAAATAGCCTCATTTTTTGGGTCATAATTCACTAAAGTCTCTAACACTGGCTTGATACAGCTAGCCCATACTGTCGGGTCGCCCCAGACATGAGGGTCATAATGGTCATTATAAGCTTCTTGTGGTTTGAGGAGTTCTTGCTGAGTTAATTGGCTCGTAATCGCCACTACTGGTTTATTTTTAATTTGCTCTAAACTAGCCTCCATTTTGCCCTCTAGGTGTAAACCATTGTAAAAAATGATATCTGCTTGCTGCAAATACACGGCATCACCTAATTTAGTTTGATAGCTGTGTGGGTCTATGTCTGTGCCTATGAGTGCCTTTATATCGACTAAATCGCCACCAACGTTTTTGACTAAGTCAGCTACCATAGCTGTCGTGGTTAAGATTTTAATTTGATTTTTTTCTTTGCTACCCCATTTATTTTGCTGCTTTGGTGCTTTTTCTTGGCAACTCATTAAACATAAAAATAGAGCAACAGTTATTAAACTAGTGATTTTGAACTTCATAATACAAAAATAGTTAGCTTAGACTAACTTTCTTTGTCAAGACTATATTTAAGGGTAAGAAAAAATATAATTTACACCTATAGACTCTATTCATTTAGAGAGTTATTTCCTCAAAATCATTATCTTGATTGAGGATTTCTTCTGCTATTTCTGTAGCAATATCATCAATAGCTCCTTCTATCTTTTTGCTATCATGATTATTGAGATCTTTATCTAAATTCACTTTTTTAGTTTTAGTAGTTTCTTGAGCTTTCAGCTTGTGCTTTTCCATAGTATTTACTGCTTTTAAGCGCTGACTCTTCATTTCGGAAAATATACTATTTTCTATTTTTTCTTCACTAGTTAGCTGTAAAGCAAATTGATCTTCTTTATTCACTAGCAATACATTAGATTGATTGTCTAAGAGTACCTCTACACACCTTGAACGATTGAATAACGCAGCTATATGAAGCGGGGTATTGCCTTCTAGATTTTTTTTATTAATATCAACACCATATTGTAATAATGCTCTAATATAAAAACTATGCCCCTTCTCTGCCGCTATATGTAGAAGCGTATTACCTGCTATATCTGTTTTATTAAAATCTAACTCATACCCCTCAAATGCTCTTAAAACTCTTGTATTTCCAAACATTGCAGTAACATGAGTGATTTGTTGACCTAACTTATTAGTTGCTAATGGATCTGCTCCTTCTTTGAGTAAAAACTTAATCATGCTGTCATCGAAAGCGGCTAATAGTAACGGTGTGTCTCCTTGATTGTTGCGGGCGTTTATTTTAGCTCCTTCTTTTAAGGCTAATTTAACCATGGACATTTGATTAGCTTGAACCATGAGGTGTAATGGAGTATTACCTGACCTTCCGTCAGTAATATTAATATTAGCACCTGAGTTTAAAGCTTTTTTTAATTGAGCTATACTACCTTTTTTTGTAGATTCCCAAATTGATTTATTTAAAATATCTGCCATACATAAAAAAGGCAGGAACAAGCTAAATGAAATTAAGATTAAATATTTCATGTTAAAATTAAATCATAACTACAATAATTACATATAACAACCATTTTTTAGAATACGACATAAGAAAAACTGTATGATTTAATTTCTAGATAATCTAAGTCAGTTTTTGCTGTATTTCCTTTAAGGTATATCTTTGTTTTTTTAATTGGTGAATCTCTTCTATTCTTTTGAGCATTTGTGAAGAGTACATTTGATAACCACCTGGCGTTATTTCGGCGATTTCGAGTAGCCCCCATTTCGTCCAATGACGAATCGTTGAATTATTCTCACCTACAGCTTTCGCTAACTGCCCTATTTTTAGCAATGTCTCACCAGCATCTATAAGCATGGCTTGATTTGGAGAAACTTTTTCTAAATATGTATCAAGAGTGGCACTCACTACCCCTGAGATAAACTCGAGGTAGTCTTGCTTGTCTCTTGTGAGTATAGCTTTTTCTATTGCAGCATTGTAATGAGCTGTATCTCGCTTTTTAATAATGGCCACAGGGTAATTGTGCATCATTAGAATCATATTCATCATTAAACGCGCAATTTGACCGTTACAGTTCATAAATGGTTGGATTTGCAAGAGTTTGTAATGCACTTCCATAGCTAGTTCAATGGGGTGTAACTTATGATCTAGTTTCATCCACTTAGAAAAATCCTGCATTAAGTAGTCCACCTTTAAATGATGTGGGTATTTGTTAGCTAAGTTTTCTTGTTCAATATTTTTAGTTCTGTAATGACCTAACTTGGCTTCTAAAATACCTCTGAGTAAAATTTTATGTAATTTTTTTACATCTTCGGCCAATTCTATAGGGTAGTTATGCTTAATTTTGGATTTAATCCAATGATAAGCATTGGCGTGGTTTACCACTTCTAAATGCTGCTTCATAGATTTGCCCCCTATTGCTAGCCCTTGATTTAAAATGACTTGAACTTCGTCACGGCTTAACTCATTATCTTCTATAGCGTTGCTGGTATAAGCAAGTTCTACTTTTATCCAATTATCTAATTCTTGCTGAATATCTGGGTTTTGTAGAATCAATTGGTCGAGCTCATTCTTTCTATGTGTTAAGCTTGTTAAATCCATTAGACTGAACCGTAAATGGCTAGTTTATAGTTTTCAAGGCTAAAAACTAACGCTAAGCATTTTTTAGTAGTTGGTCGTAATCCTTCCAGTCTGGCATATATTCAGACATATAGGCGTAGAACACTTTGTTATGTTTGCGTTCTAGTAAATGCACTAACTCATGTACTAATACGTATTCCAAACAGATAATAGGCTTTTTAATAAGTTCTAAATTGAGCCATATCTTTTTGCTCTGAGTATTACAAGTTCCCCAACGCGTTCTCATTTGCCTGACTCCCCAGTCCTGACTCTCCACGCCTATAACCTGCTCCCATTTCTGAATTAGTACAGGTAATTGCTGTTTAAACTGAGCTCTATACCACTCTGTGAGTAATCGCTTTTTATTTTCTATGTTCAACTCTCCTTTGATTTTCATGACTAATAACTTATTTTCGTAGTCAATTTTAACGCTATTAGTTAAATTACTGGATATCAATTTTAACTGATATAGCTCACCTTGGTAGGGGTGAAACTCTCCAGAGAGATAGTGGTAAGTAGGTAATTGAGGTTTTTGGTTGATCTGCTCTACATGCTTGTCAATCCAAGTTCGTTTAGAGCGTATAAAATTATCAACCTGATTTTGACGCAATGAATGAGGTATACTTAAGCGTATCAGCCCTGTTTGGTGGCAGATACGCAAGTAAGAGTTTTTGATTTTTTTACGTGTAACTTGAACTTCTAAACCATCAATGATGAGAAGTTCAGTCTGAGGCTTCATCTGTTCTTAAACTAACTAGCTAACGAATACTAATAGGGAGCTTATCAGTAAGTGTTTTGAGCACTTGGGCGTGAACCTCATCTACTTGTTTTGCTTTGAGCGTTTTCTTAGCATCTTGATAAGTAAATCTAAAAGTCAGTGCGACTTTGTCCGCATCTAACTTCTCACCAGTTTGGTCAGCAAATAAATCCAAACACTCAACATTGACTAATAACGGTTGTTGAATCTTACTAATGACCTGCTCGATTTCGGCGTAATTAAGAGTGTGTAAACATTCAAGACTGATATCACGGCTTGAGCTAGGCAAGGTATTGACTGTTGCAGCCTTAGCATTGATGCCAGCTTGTTTGTAGGTATTGACTTTCTTGAGGTCTAGCTCTGCAACCATTGTAGGATAAGGCAAATCAAGCTCTCTTGAAACACTTGGGCTCAATACAGCCACTCTACCAATCGCTTTTTTATCTGCTACAATTTGTAAATAGTTGACTAGTGCGGATTCACCTATCGCTCCTTTTTGCGCATCGGTAGCTTTAAAAGTTAAGGCTGTTTGAGGTAGGATAGATTGGATTAAGCCTTTTAAATCAAAGATATCCAATTGGCTAGCATCAGAGCTCCAGTGAGATTGTGCTGTATGACCTGCTAGTAATAGGCCTAAACTCTCAGATTCTAAATTACGTGCTTTACCGCCTCCTGCATGTCTAAATACACGACCATGCTCAAAGAAACTAAAACTCTGCTGACCTTGTCTTGCGTTATGTGCAGCAGCAGCCAATAAGCCTGGAATGAGGCTTGGTCTAAGGATGGATTGATCCTCGCTAAGCGGTAATTTCAATTGAATCACATCGCCTTCACGCAGACTATTAATGGGTAGTATTTGCTCTAATTGGGCCTCAGATATTAATTTAATATTTTGTAACTCATAACAACCTTGAGCCGCTAGTTGTTGAGATAAATCCCAAACAAAATCATGGTAATTATCTAGTTCTGTACGTAGTGCAAAACTACCAGCTCTTGAGCTTTGAATTTTATCAAGACCGATGACTCGAATTACTTCCTCAACTAAATCAATAGGTCGAGTTAAATCATGACGGGAGCTAGGGATGAGCCAGCCTCCTTCTTGCTGAATTAAGCCTAAATCACTGAGAACCTGAGCGGCTTCTTCCATAGAAATATAGCCATTAAGCGTCCTATCGAGTAGGCTTTGCGGTAATTCAATAGTTCTGGGCTCATAAGTAAGAGTTTTGACCTTATTGAGTCCAGCTACATTGAGTTGCGGAAAATACTCTTGGTAAGCATTTATAACTTCTTGGGAAATTCTATCTAACTGAGTTCCGTCAATTTGACGCTCAAAATGATAAGAAGCATCCGTACTTAAGTTTAAGCAGCGCGCAGAGGGTCTAACTGAGGTGGCATCAAAATCAGCCATTTCTACTACAATATTCTTGGTCGTTTCACTCACTGCTGTAGCTTGAGCACCAATCACACCTGCTAAAGCTTGGATACCGTTATTATCGGCAATCACTAAATCTTCTGCTCTGAGGGTGTAAGTTTGCTCATCAAGGGCAACAAAGCTCTCCCCTTGCTCTGCTAAACGTAGAATCAAAGCTCCACTGATCTTATCAGCATCAAAGACGTGTAATGGTTGTCCCATGGCGCGTAAGATGTAATTAGATACATCAACTAGAGCATTTTGCGTCTTAATCCCTACGCTCTGTAATTTGGAGGCTAAAGTATCACTGCTCGCAACACTACCGTTCACACCCTCAATAGTTAGAGCATAGTAAGCGTTCACCACCTGTTCAGCTTGAATTTCTACGCTTTGAGTTGTGTTTTCTGAAATAGTCACATCTGTGACTGGCTTAATTTTGAGCTCACGTTGGGTCACTGCTGCTAGCTCCTTGGCTAAGCCTTCGTGCGAAAGCAGGTCACCTCGGTTAGGGGTGATCTCTACATCGAGAATAACCTCGTAATCAAAATAGTTGCGAATTGGCTGACCTATTTCATAAGTATGAGCAGTCTCTTTATTCTCAGCTCCTTGTAAAATCATGAGACCGTCTTCCTGATCTACAAACCCAAGCTCACCTGCTGCACATAGCATACCTCGGGAAGCCACACCTCTTAATTCGCCCTCATTAATGGTGAAGTCGCCAGGTAAGACAGCCCCTGGTAAAGCACAAGGAACTTTGTCCCCTACTTGGTAATTTGTAGCACCACAAACAATCTGACGTAAGCTCCCCTCGCCTGCATCTACCTGACAGACTTTGAGTCTATCTGCATTAGGGTGTTGCTCAGCTTCTTTAATTTGGGCGACAACGACTGAATCGTGATTGATACCTTTGACCTCGATGTCTTCAACCTCGATACCTGCCTTAGTTAGCCAATCGCAAAGCTCTTCGACAGAGAAGCCCTCTAAATCGACGAGCTCTTTTAACCAATTGTATGAAAATTTCATCTTATGTTATGCAAATTGTTGAAGAAAACGCACGTCTCCTGTAATTAAATCTCTAATATCAGCAATTCCCCACTCAATCATAGCGAGTCTATCTAAGCCCATACCAAAAGCAAAGCCACTCACTTTTTCTGGGCTGTAGGTGTCGTCACCACGTAACTCAGATACCGAATCGAATACAGCTGGATCAACTAGACCACAGCCTGCAACCTCAATCCATTTGTCTTCTTTGCCTGCAACTTTGAGCTTAATATCTATTTCGAAGCTAGGCTCAGTAAATGGGAAAAAGTGTGGTCTAAATCTAAGCTCAGTATCATCACCAAATAAATGAACAAAGAAAGCCTCTAAAACTCCTTTTAACTCAGCTAATCCTACAGATTCATTGACATATAAACCCTCCAACTGATTGAAAACGCATAAATGGGTCGCATCAATCTCGTCACGACGGTAAGCAGAGCCTGGTGACATGATGCGTAATGGCAGACTTTGTTTTTGCATGGTGCGAATTTGTACAGATGATGTATGTGTTCTTAGTAACTCACCACTATCAAAGTAAAAGGTGTCTTTCTCATTACGTGCAGGATGATCCTCAGGCGTATTTAAAGCATCAAAGCAATAAAACTCAGTTTCTATTTCTGGGCCTTCTGCCATGACAAACCCTAGTGTTTTAAGTGTCTCCATGGCTCTTCTGCGAATAATACTAATAGGATGTATTGCCCCTGTTCTTGGTAATCTAGCAGGTAAGGTCCTGTCTACAGCGTTGACGATTTTGGCGTCTTCTACAGCTTGAATTTCTTGGTACTTTTGATTTAGAGCTGACTCTACGGCACGGCGAGTTTGATTGAGGAGTGCTCCTACTTGTTTCTTTTCCTCGATGCTTAAATCACGCATCTTACTAGAGAGCCCTGAAAGCTCACTTTTTTTGCCTAAAAACTTCTGTCTAGCTTCTTCAAAAGAACGCAATGAATCTAGCTCTTTAATAGCTGAAATAACTTGTTCTTCGATTGTTTTAATTAGCTCAATCATCGTGCTGTTCAATACGGTAAATCAGTTTATTTGACAAGCTTTAAACCCTTTAGCCCATCCATGACTCCATGAGATGCTTCTAAGTGAGAAACCCAGCCGCCATGATCTAAAACTTGCTGTTTCACATAATCACAGGCATTGCTTGGAGCAATGATATGATGAGCTACTTCACGATTTAACATGGTGAGGTCATTGGCGGCATCACCTGCAACTATAGTTTGGGTGACACAACCGTTTAGTTTTCTTATCACTTCTTTTAGGGCTTGCCCTTTATTAAAACCAGCATGCCCAAAGCGTAAATAAATAGTGTTATACTCATAATGCAAAATACGCTCTAAATCCTGCCCTGCTATATCTTGCTTAATCCACTCTATAAAAGCTAATATTTCTTCGTGAGTTTTACCTACAACGCCTTGTAGGTAGTCATCTTCGAATTCCCAAGTGGCTTGAGTGTTTTTTTCTAGCCAGTTTTTGGCTCGAGCAAAAAAGGCGCTGCCTTTCTCTAATAATTCTAGATGCTTATCTAAGCAAATCTCCCAAGCTTGAGTATCTTTGGTCCAGCCATTGGCATCTTTAAAATAAATCTCCCGCTCGCGTGCGATAATGAAATCAGGTTCTACAGTTAAACTTAACTTTTCTAAATCTTGGTATAAAAAATTAAAGTTTCTACCTGTATTAATGCCCCAATAGTCATTCTCATCACTATTAGACAAAAAATCAGCCAGCTCTATGGCTGGCTGAGGATGTTTCGATGATACAAATGTACCATCAAAATCAAAAGCATAAATCCATGGCTTCATAAGACAAACTTATGTTGATTAACCATGAATTGAAAATTACTTCTTAGGAGCTGCTTTTTTAGCAGGAGCCTTTTTAGCTGCGGCTTTCTTAGCTGGAGCTTTTTTGGCTGCTGTTTTTTTAGCAGTTGCTTTCTTTGCTGTCGTAGCTTTTTTGGCAGCAGGCGCGGCTTTTTTAGCTGGTGCTGCTTTTTTAGTTGTAGATGCAGCTCTAGCTTTAGCCGCTTTTTCTTTAGCTACGTTATGAGCTGCTGCTTTGCGTTTCAAATAAAGCTTACGACGCTTTCTCTTATTGATTTTATTATCTTGTGTTCCCATAATTGAAATATAGACGAAAACTACGGTAAAAATTCAAATATGCAAGCACAAAAATAGTTTTAACTCAACAAGAGGTCTTTAGTAAAAAAAATTCAATATGATTTACCCAGAATAACTTGACTTTGCTTGACCCTTATAGGTAACTATTATACATCATTACGAACAATTAAGTTATATGGCTAAACAAGTATTAGGAAAAGGACTAGGAGCTTTAATGAAAGCCAGCAGCTTAGAAAAAGATAAAGTTCTAGATATCGCCATCGAAGAGATTGTTCCTAGCCCCCTACAGCCAAGGAAAACATTTGCTCAAGAAGAGTTAAAAGAGCTTTCTATTTCTATTAAGAGCAATGGCATTATTCAGCCTCTTATTGCTCGTATTGTAGATGGCAAATATGAGCTCATCGCAGGTGAACGCCGTTTGAGAGCGAGTCAGCTCATCAAACTTACCCATCTCCCAGTTATAGTAAGAGACGCCACTGATAGTGAAGTACTGGAAATGGCTCTTATTGAGAATATTCAACGTGCTGACCTAAATCCTATAGAAGAAGCACTGAGTTATCAACGTCTCGCTGATGAGTTTGGTCTTAAACAACAAGTGATAGCGGAAAAAGTAGGTAAATCTAGAGTGAGTATTAGTAACACTATTCGTTTATTAAGTTTGCCCAAAAATTTGCAAAACCTTGTGATGGAGGAAAAGATAACGTCAGGTCATGGCCGAGCTATCCTTTCAATTAAAGACGAGGATAAGCAGTATCAATTAGGTAAAGCTATTTTAGATAAAAAGCTCAGCGTAAGACAAGCTGAACGATTTGCCAAAGAACTTATAGAGCAAGCTAACACAACTCCTGTTCAAAAAACCAAAGCAGAGCTCCCTAGTTGGGCTCAGACAGCTCAAGAAGAACTTAAAAAGTATTTATCTACAGAAGTTGCACTAAGACATGGTAACTCTAAAGGTAAAATTCAAATTGAATACTACGGCAAAGAAGATTTAGAAAGAATTCTAAAAATCTTCAAAGATAATAGCTAAGTCCCCTCTTCAATAGCAATGAAGAGCGTCAACATGCAACAAAGCTATATTGGCTATAGTTTTATTTTTTGTTGCTTGTTCATTATTGGTCTGGCTCAAGCCTCTATTGAAAAATATCAACAGTTTTCTTCAGCACAAGCTTATCAGCACTGTGTTAATATACTTAAATTTGGTCCTAGGGTCAGTGATTCTCCGGGAATTATTCAAACTCAAAATTATATAAAAACTCAATTAGCCCAATATGGTTGGCAAGTGCATGAACAACGATTTAAAAGTTCAACACCTATTGGAGGAATCACTTTTACTAACCTTATTGCTTATTATGCTCCAAACAATCAAGCTATTCAGTCAGACTTTAAATTAGCTAATAAGCTCATTAGCTGTCATTACGATAGCAAATACCTACCAAAATCAAAAAAACCTTTCTTAGGAGCTAATGATTCAGCTGCTTCTATTGGTATTATGCTGGAAATGGCTAAGTTACTGGCCCAAGTATCTCCCGAATTAGCGAAGTCTACTAACTTTGTTTTCTTTGATGGTGAAGAAGCATTTGGATCTAGAATGCATTACAAAAACTACGATCATAAAGATGGTCTCTATGGTTCGAGTTACTTTGCCAAAACTTATCAAGCTGATTTCAAAACCCAACCAACTTACCTTATCAATTTAGACCTTATAGGTGATTCTAATTATAAGGTTCTACTGAGTAAAACTGCAGATGCAAAGCTCAAGGAAACAGCCTGGAATCTCTATAAAGAAAACAAAAAACAAGACTATAGTTTTAATTTAAGTAAGGCAAAACTAAATATTCTCGATGACCATATCCCCCTGCATCAAGCAGGAGCTAAAGTTTTAAATATTATTGGAGACTTTCAAAAAATGAGTTATTGGCATCATCATGAGGATGATATTAATAATATTTCAGCCACTCAACTCAAAGCTATAGGTGTATTCACCCTTGATTTATTACATCATCTTTAAAAACTTATAAATTATGCCTAAACTAAATTGCCCACTTTGCACTGTCGATGATATTTTAGAAAATCCTACCAATTATGAATGCCTAACTTGTGGGCATGAATGGGACAAACAAATTAAAGAAGAGGATCAAATAGGTCCGCAAGAGAGAATTGTCAAAGATGCGTACGGCAATATTTTGGCTAATGGTGATATTGTCGCCATGATTAAAGACAAAAAAATCAAAGGTAGTTCAAAAGTTCTAAAAAGTGGCATGAAGTCTAAAGCTATAAGGCTCGTTGATGGAGATCATGAAATTGACTGCAAAATGGATGGCATGTCGATTGCACTTAAAGCCTGCTTTGTTAAAAAAGTTTTTTAACCGTAAAAACGCACTATGCAATTTAGACTTTTCACTTCACAAAGTATATTGTCAACTTTAAATGTATGCGCTTGATAATATTTTCTCAATTTTAAACTAGTAAGAGTTATTCTATTTATAAGCAGGCGGATTCAATAATGCTAATTAATTTATAATCCTCGCTAACATCACTTTAAACTTTTATTTTCAAGATTTTAGTCCTACATTCTGCGCGTGAGTCGTATTAATAAGATTTTTAAAAACCTTAAAGCTGAAAACAAAAAAGCTTTTGTAGCCTACATTTGTGCTGGAGACCCTAACTTTGATACTAGCTTAGCTATCTTAGACGCCCTTGTTGAAAAAGGTGTCGATATTATCGAACTTGGCGTTGCTTTTTCTGACCCAGTAGCTGACGGGCTCGTCAACCAAATGGCGGCAGAAAGGGCACTGGAAGCAGGGATGACTCTCCCTCGCTTATTTGACCTAGTACGTGCGTTTAGAGCTAAACACCCTGACGTAGGTCTTGTGTTATTCACGTACATGAACCCTATTTTTTCTTATGGGTACACCAAATTTTTTACTGATGCTACAGATGCTGGTATTGACGCAACCCTGTTCTTAGATTTACCGATTGAGGATAGAGCGGAATTACTCCCTTGTATGGGCGATTGCGGTATGCAGATGATTTCACTTATTGCACCGACAACACCTATTGATCGTGCCATTGAGCTAGCTAAAAATGCCCAAGGTTTCATTTATGTATTAACCAGAACTGGAGTCACAGGTGCAGCATCTACGCTCTCTCTTGATTTGGAAGAGCGCTTGGCTATTATTAGACAACATACAGACGTTCCTGTCTGCTTAGGTTTTGGTATTGGCACCGTTGAGCAAATCAATGATATGCAAGCCAATTGTGATGGGCTTATTGTTGGGTCAGCGCTCGTTAAACAAATTGAAAATAACGCCACGGATAAAGATGCTGCTGTCGCTGCTGTAGAAGCCTTTATTGAGCCATTAGTGATTGCAGCTCATGCTTTAGAAACAGTTTAACCCATTTTTACTTATCATGAAAGAAATCCATTTTTACAAAATGAACGGGGCTGGCAATGATTTTGTCGTGATTGACAACCGTGATTTATCTCTTAGTTTATCTAAATCAGAGATTGAACAACTCTGTGATAGACACCGTGGTGTCGGTGCAGATGGCTTACTCGCTGTAGAGCCAGCCACTGGAGATGCCGCTTATAAATTCCGTTATTACAATGCCGATGGTGGTGAAGCTGAAATGTGTGGCAACGGTGCGCGCTGTTTTGCTCGTTTTGTGTCGCACTTACCTGATGAAATACCAGCGGAAGTTTCTTTTGAGACTATTGTTGGTGACTTATCAGCCAAAATTCTTGGTGAAAACATTCTAATTGATTTATCTGAACCCTTTGATTTAGAGCAAAATCTAGCTCTATCTATCCCTAGTGGAGAATTTGTGGTTGATTCCATAAATACAGGAGTGCCTCATGTGGTCTTGTTTGTGGATGATGTTGACGCCATTGATGTAGTCAAAATGGGTGCTGAAATTCGCTATCACGAACATTTCGCTCCTGCTGGTACTAATGTGAATTTTGCGCAGATAGTCTCAAACAAGCATTTAAAAATTCGCACTTACGAGCGTGGCGTCGAAGACGAGACCCTCGCCTGCGGTACTGGCATGACAGCTTGTGCTTTGATTCATAACCTTAAGACGAATGAATTAGGCCCTATTGCGATTGATGTAAAAGGTGGTGATACTTTAGCCATTGATTTTACAAGAAATGATGCTACCTTATTTGGCAACGTCACCTTGACAGGTCCTGCCGACTTTGTTTTCGAAGGTGATATTGTGATCTAAATTATGCATCATTCCTCATCTACAGTAGAAATTTACGATACCACCCTGCGTGATGGCACTCAGGGCGAAGGTTTTTCTTTGTCTTTGCAAGATAAATTGCAGATTGCAAAAGCTTTAGATAATTTTGGCATCAGTTATATTGAAGGTGGCTGGCCTGGTTCCAACCCCAAAGATGTAGAGTTCTTTGAGCTCGCCGCTAAATGTGAATGGGAAAATGCTCAAATTGCAGCATTTGGTTCAACTCGTCGCCCTAACGTAGCTGTGGATGAAGATCCGCAGATAGAATCTCTATTAGCAGCTAACACGCCTGTTGTTACTTTTTTTGGTAAAAGCTGGGACTTACACGTCACAGATGTGCTCAAAGTCAGTCTAGAGGAAAATCTAGCTATGATCTATGATACCACTTCTTACCTCAAGAAACATGGACGCAAGGTGTTTTTTGATGCTGAACATTTCTTTGATGGGTTTAAAGCTAACCAAGCATACGCTTTACAAGTTTTAGGCGAGGCTATCCGTGCAGATGTTGATGCTGTAGTTCTATGTGATACTAATGGCGGCACTTTGCCTAGTGAGATTATTTCTATCATCAACACGGTAAAAGAGTATTACCCTCAAGCCAGTATTGGTATTCATACGCACAATGACTGTGAGTTAGGTGTGGCTAATGCTATTGCTGCTGTGGAAGCTGGAGCCACACAAATCCAAGGAACTATCAATGGGTACGGTGAGCGTACAGGTAATTGTAACCTGACTTCTGTTATCCCTATTTTAGAGCTTAAAAAAGATATTAAAGTTATTCATGATTTATCTCACCTTAAATCACTGTCATTTTTAGTAGATGACTTATCGAATAACCCGCATTTTTTAAGAATGCCTTTTGTAGGTAAAACTGCTTTTGCCCATAAAGGAGGTATGCATGTAAATGCCGTACAAAAACTATCTCGCAGTTATGAACATATCCAGCCTGAATTAGTAGGTAATGAACAAGCTATTTTAGTGAGTGAATTATCCGGACAGGCCAACATTCTCATGAAGGCAGAAGATTTAGGATTTCCTTTGCAAAAAGGCAGTCAAGAAGCGCTCGATGTACTCACCAAAGTCAAAGAGGCGGAAAATGACGGCTACTCTTATGAAGCCGCTGGAGGCTCGCTAGAGCTCATTATTCGCAAAGTCATAGGTGCTTATAAAGAGTATTTTTCATTAGATAAATACCAGTGTCAATACACCCTACTACCTAAAGAAAAGGGTGCAGAGCCTATCTGCGAGGCCAGTATCAAACTCAATATAGGTTCAGAAGTATCTCATAGTGTATCTGAGGGTCATGGGGTGATTCATGCCTTAGATTTGGCTCTGCGTAAATCATTGTTACCGTTCTTCCCTACTATTGCAAACGTACATTTAACAGACTACAAAGTCCGCATCCTTAATGGTAATGATGCAACAGCAGCTAAGACTCGAGTCCTTATTGCGTTAGGTGATGGCGAGCGTACTTGGGGTAGTGTTGGGGTTTCTGACAGTATTATTGAGGCGAGTTTACATGCCCTACTTGATGGTATTGATGTCTTTCTTCAGCGTCAACAAAGCTAATTGAGATGTCTAGAGTCCTTATCGTTGATGGTCATAATGCCATTTTTGCGATTGAATCTTTAGCTACCCATCATCAAGTTAATCGAGAGCAAACTCGCGAAGCTCTTGTGTCTTGGTTGCAGCAGTACCAAGACAGCACCGACACACAAATTATTGTGGTGTTTGATGGTCAAGGAAAAACAACCACCAAACAAGGCGGCACCAAGAATCAAGTGCTGGTTATTTACTCATCGCAAGGTATCACAGCAGACGCTCATATTGAACAATTAGCAGCTAAATACGCTGAGTATTACCAAATCATGGTCGCCACTCAAGATATGGCCATTATTCACGCTGTATCTGAAAGCGGGGCTACGGTTATTTCTATTAAAAAACTGGCAGATCTTATTGATTCAAACCAAGCTGAATTAAAAAAGAAGTGGCTTAAATAAAATTCTACGTTTCTTTTAAAAAAAACTCTTTACCAATCAACGCTCTTAGCTTGTTTATTAACATAATATCTGCATAATTATTAATATGTCTTACGATAAACTCACTCTCAATAATTTCATGTCTGGTCTTAGTAAGAGAACTCCTGGGGAAACAGAGTTTCATCAGGCTGTTTATGAGGTCGCCGATTCAGTGATCCCTTTTATTCAGGAAAATCCTAAATATCAAGAGGCTAATATTCTTGAACGCATGACTGAACCAGATAGGACTATTATTTTCCGAGTCTGTTGGGAAGATGACCAAGGTCAGATTAGGGTTAACAGAGGTTACCGTGTTCAATTTAACAATTCCATTGGGCCATATAAGGGCGGCTTACGTTTTGACCCTAGCGTCAACCTTAGTATTTTAAAATTTCTTGGCTTTGAGCAAACATTCAAGAACAGCCTCACTACCCTACCTATGGGTTCAGCCAAAGGAGGTGCTGACTTTAACCCTAAAGGAAAATCAGACCGCGAAGTTATGAGGTTTTGCCAGGCTTACATGATGGAATTATCCAAACATATTGGTTCTCATATTGATGTTCCTGCAGGAGATATTGGTGTGGGTGCGCGTGAAATTAGTTATATGTTTGGGCAATACAAGCGTATCACGAATGAGTTTGAAGGAGTGTTGACTGGAAAAGGCCTAGAATATGGAGGCAGTTTGGTTCGTACAGAGGCCACAGGCTATGGTTGTGCTTACTTCATGGAAGAAATGCTCAAAGCTCACAACAAAGAAACCAAAGGCCTAAGCGCCACCATTTCTGGCTCTGGTAATGTAGCTCTGTATTGTGCTAAAAAAGTCATTCAATTAGGAGGCAAAGTTCTCACCCTATCTGATTCAGGAGGTTTCATTCATTTTAAAGAGGGACTCAGCTTGGAAGAATTAGAAGAAGTTATTCATTTCAAAACTGTTGAACGCAAGCGTTTATCTGAATACATAGACGAACAAGAAAAAGAGCGCAGTGACCTCGCTTACCATGATGGCAAAAAACCATGGGAAATCAAAGCTGACCTAGCCTACCCTTGCGCCACTCAAAATGAAATTGGCCAAGGCGAAGCCATGCAGCTCATCGACAATGAATACACAGCTCTAGCCGAAGGCGCCAATATGCCGCTTAAAATAGTCGCTATTAATGCACTTCAGGAAGCAAAAATCCTCTACGCTCCAGGCAAAGCCTCTAATGCTGGTGGTGTAGCTATGTCAGGCTTAGAGATGACACAAAATAGTATGCGAATCTCTTGGGACGCCGAAGAACTAGAGAATAGACTCAAAGACATCATGCAAGGTATTCACGCTCAATGTTGTAAACATGGAAAACAAGAAGATGGCTCTATTAATTATGTTCAAGGCGCTAATATTGGAGGGTTCATCAAAGTAGCTAACGCCATGCTTGCTTATGGTGTCGTCTAATCTATGCCAGCCCCAAACTATTTATAAGGATAATTTTTAATTAATTTTCACCCAAACATCGCGATTAAATAATGTTTGAGGATAGTGATGTTCTGTATTAAC
>DGJT01000063.1 GCA_002387565.1 Akkermansiaceae bacterium UBA4589
GTGATGTCGACTCAAGCGGGGGTTGATATGGTGGAGAATGGAGTAGATGCGCAAAACGCCTTGCAACTACTAGCAGGTATAGGAGGCACAGGTACTGCTATTTATAGTAACAAAAGTGTCTTAAGTCTTAGTGATATTGAAACCCCAGCATTACAAGTTGGAGGGGTAGATGTTTCAAACACTACAACGCTCTACAGAGCAGTTTCTAAAGATGAGTTGTTAGATGTGGCAGATAACGGTTTCCGACTTGGTCCTAATGCCATGGGAAATAAGTGGTTTGCTGAATCTGCAGGAGATGCTTCGGAGTGGGGTAAAAAGTTCTTCAAGTGGGACAAAGAGCCTGTGTTTACAATGGAAGTAAAACTTCCTAATTCCGTTGCTGATAAGTTTATGAGGAATCCCAAATTGGATGGGATTGGTCCTGCACGATCTGCAGATGCAGACCTATTGAAGCTTCTTAATAAAGAGGCTGATGTTAAGGTTTTGAACGGAAATGTATTACCATCAAACTAATGAAAAATTATTCTAAAGTCAGTTTGAAGTGGCTAGTTGATGATGGTTTTCCTTTTCCTAAAGAAAAACAGTTTTCATGCACTGGATTCCTCGCAAATGAGGGAGAAGAGCAAATGATTAGTGTGATTGTGAAAATTACAAAAGACCAAGAAATTAAGTCAGCTAATAAGGCTGAATTGTTTGCTTTGGTGGAAGAAATGAGTAATAAATTACCGTCAGTTGGCGACTTATTTATGCTTACATCAGGAATGAAAGTTGTTGCCGAATGCCGTGGTATTGAAACCTCTTAAGACTATCGCTGAGAAGTGAGATTAAGGGTGTGTGGAAGTCAAACCGCTCTTCGTAATTGGGGTCGTATCTTTGGGGTCGTATCTTTGGGGTCGGTTCTTTGATTTTTGATTTGATTCGACCAGCCTTATTGATGCCTATTCGGCATTTGCTTCGCAAACTAAGGTCTAAAATTATTCGTTATTCACTCATAATTGTTCAGAGCGTCGCTCACCTTTCGGGCAACATTATAAATAATGTTGTTTTATAGCTCATTGTTTAGTCGCTGATTTGATAACTAACCAGAATTTGAAGGAGCGACTTATCACTTGCGCAAAAACTATACATGGGACATATTAAATAGTAATCAATCATAGCTTTAATGATAATGCGTCAGTTCAAACTCTTGGTACTAAGTCTCCTCTGTCTTATAGGATTACAGGGGAATATGACCCAAGCCCTAGGAGCCAACTACATAGCGCATGGACCAACTGAACCCATCTGGGATAACCCCTACCTAGAATACACCCTCAAACCTCTAACACACGCAGGTGTCCAAGGAGCTATAGATACAGCGGTCTTTGGAGGAATGTTAGGAGTGACAATATTTGGCATTTTTATGACTCCAGTCTTTTATGTCTTGGTTCAAGGATTGGTTGAGAGAAGGGAAGAGAAAAAAGAGCGACTTGAATCTTAAGCTATGTCTCAAGAACAGAGTCAATTCCTCCTTGATAGTCTTGTTGAGTCCAACTTGCTCGTAGATGTCATAGCTGGGTTGCCTAGTTTTGACCGAGATTTTCTGAATAAAGTGCAGTTGGCTCAATCTGAGTCACTCAATTTTGAGCAGAAGTTGGGGCATTTATATGAGGATGCGTTAGAGCTATTATTTAAACGCTCGTCTCAGTTCAAGCAAGTGCTAAGAGGGGTGCAAGTGATTGAAAATTTACCTCACCCGCAAAAAGGCAAACGCACATTGGGAGAGTTTGATTATTTGTTAGAGACCCAAGAGGGGCAATGGTTACATGTAGAGTTGGCAGTGAAATTTTATCTAGCTATGCCAATATCAAAACCTACGGATAGGGGGCATTTGTGGCCAGGGCCTGATGCTCGTGATGCATGGGAGCGTAAGCATCAACACATGATCAATCATCAGTTTAGTCTGGCTAAGCACGGTGCAGCCCAACAAGTCTTACAGGGAATTTGTGGCACTGCAACCATACAAAGTCAGCATCTCATCTATGGATGTTTATTTGACAGGTACAACAGCGCCGAGCCCCAAGCTGCGATTGATACGTCACCCACAGCTCATAGAGGGCAATGGCTGTATAGTCATGAGCTGCCTAATTCTACCTTAGCTCAACAACAATCCCTCTTCATAATACCTAAACACCTCTGGCCGTGCTTGCCGACAGAGCCACTCTGTCAAGTTTTAGGCTCTAGTCAGCCACAAACTAGCATAGAAGATATTCAAACGATCATTGCTAAAAAACAACGTTGTATTATGCTAACTGATGGTTGTGAGCGTTACTTTGTAGCGCCTGATCATTACCCAACGGTGAAGCCTCTATAAACCTGATTATTCACTAGTTATTGAGAGCAACCTTAAATATTGACTATTTACCTTACGCTTGGTAGCTTCACGCCCTAAAACTTTTGTTAATTTTACATGTGATATGAGCGAGAACGCTAAGAAAAATTTTAAAGATACGATTCAATTGCCACAGACCACTTTCCCGATGCGTGGTGATTTGGTGCAAAAAGAGCCAGATTTTGTGCAAAAATGGCAGGACGAAGAATTGTATAATCGTATCTATAACAAGCGCAAAGCCCAAGGTGCTCCTAAGTTCGTGTTACATGATGGGCCTCCTTTTGCTAATGGCGATGTGCACATGGGAACAGCGCTGAACAAAACGCTCAAGGATTTAGTGATTAAATCTAAAACTATGGCAGGTTTTGCTGCTCCTTATGTCCCTGGTTGGGATTGTCATGGATTGCCAATTGAGTACAAAGTAACTCAAGACGCAAAGAATTTAGAGACAGCAGAAATCCGTAAACGTTGTGCCGAATTTGCGAGTGGTTGGATTGATACTCAGCGTGAGAGCTTTAAGCGCCTTGGGGTTTTAGCAAATTGGGAAGACCCTTATCTGACGATGAGTCCAGGTTATGAGGCTTCTATCTTGCGTGTGTTTAAGAAACTTGTTGAACGAGGAGCTGTATACCAGAGTCGTAAACCTGTGTTGTGGAGCTTTGGTGCTGGTACAGCGCTTGCTGAGGCAGAGATTGAGTACCAAGACAAGACGAGCCCTGCTATTTGGGTGAAATTCAACTGGCAACCTAAGGAAGAAACCAAAGCAACTATTTCAGGTTTGTCTGATGATTTAGGTCTCGTGATTTGGACAACGACACCATGGACATTACCAGCTAACCTTGCGGTAGCTGTACATGAGCGCATTGAGTATGTCGTGGCTAATTTAGTAGGTGTAGGCGAAGCCAACAGTGGGCAAGTTCAACAACTACTCTTAGCTCAAGACTTGGTCGAAGATTTTTGTGAAAAGTGTGAGTATGAGCTCAAAGAGGTTATAGCCACTATCAAAGGCTCAGACCTCGAGGGTAGTGTCGCTCAACATCCATTTATGGAACGTGAATCGCCAGTCGTTTTAGGTGACTTTGTCACCACAGAGAGTGGTACAGGTATTGTGCATATCGCTCCAGGTCACGGTACAGACGATTACATGGTAGGACAAAAGTATAACTTAGGGTTACTCTCTCCTGTAGATGATGGTGGCTGTTATACGGATGAGTGCGGTATTGATGAGTTGGTTGGCTTGCATGTATTTAAAGGCAATGCTTGGGTCATTGAGCATTTAGCAGGTCAACAAGCTTTGATGGGGCAGATGGCTTACAAGCACTCTTATCCGTATTGCTGGCGTTCTAAAAAACCAGTTATTTTCCGTGCTGTTGAGCAATTTTTTATCTCATTGGCCAAGACAGAAGGTCATGAACAAGGGTTGCGTGAGCAAGCTCTAGAGCAGATTGATCAAGTAGAGTGGTTGCCACATTGGGGGCGTAATCGTATTTATGGTACAGTTGAGTCACGTCCAGATTGGTGTGTGTCACGTCAACGTACATGGGGGGTGCCTGTTCCTGCCTTTTTTGCGCCTGATGGACAGGTGATTCTCGAAGCTGAGTTGATTGAAAAAATTGCTGCACGTGCCGAGAAAGAAGGTTGTGACTTTTGGTTTGAGCTTAGTGATGAGCAGCTAGCTGCTAATTTTGATTTGCCTGCTGGCACTAAACGTGGCAGAGACACTTTAGATGTGTGGATTGATTCGGGCTGTAGTCATCATGCTGTGCTTGATCAACACGAGGAGTTGTCAGCGCCTGCTGATTTATACCTTGAGGCGACAGATCAACATCGTGGTTGGTTCCAGAGCTCATTGATGTTGAGCTTGGCAGCGCGTGATACAGCACCGTATAAGAAGGTGTTGACCCATGGTTTTGTGGTAGATAAGGATAAGAAGAGTAGCAAGCTCTCCAAGTCTGATGCTCAAAAGAGTGGCAAGCCGATTGATGCAGCTCATTTTTACAATAAATATGGAGCAGATATCATTCGTCTCTGGGTCTCAAGTGTGGACTGGCAAAATGAGGTGCCGTTTGGTGAGGAGTTATTCAAACAAATCACTGAGCCTTATCGTCGTTTGCGTAATACACTGCGTATTTTATTAGGGAATATCCCCGTAGGTGAGCAAGTGGCTCAACCTGATTTAGAGAATTTTACTCTGCTTGATAAGTGGTTGATGGAGCGTCTGAATGAACTTACTGTAACGGTGACTCAAGCGTATGCTAATTATGATTTTCGTAAGGTGTTCACCACGATTAATCAATTTTGCACGAGTGACTTGAGTGCGCTGTATATTGATATCACCAAAGACAGAATGTACTGTGATGGGCTAGATGAGCCTAAGCGTCAAGTGAGTGTGTATGTGATTCAGCAAGTGTTCAATAGCTTGGTCAAACTCTTGGCTCCTATCCTGGCTTTTACAACTGAAGAAGCATGGCAACATGCAGGTTACGAAGGTAGCGTGCATGAGCAAGACTTCCCAGAAGTAGACAGTGCTTGGTCAGGACGTGAGAGCTCAGCATTAGTTGAAGAAGTGCTTAAATTAAGAGGTCAAATTCAAACCACTATCGAGGCGCAAGTTCAAGCCAAGGCATTTGCCAAGAATAATGAAGCTCTGATTGAGTTAACCTTGCCAGAGAGTCACGCTGCTTGGGGGTGGTTGCAAAATACCTCTGAAGCCAAAGAGTTCTTCATTATCTCTGATTTAGTGGTACAAGCAGGAGCTGAATTGCAAGTTGGTGCAAGCAAATCTGCACATGAGATGTGCCCACGCTGTCGTCGCTATGAACCTATCGCTCAAGGCAATGATTGTTGTGATCGTTGTGAGCAAGTGATGGTCACTGCTTAGTAACCGTAAGGTTTATTCATAATCACTAATATGGCTCATTACTTAGATTCCAAGGCAAAGCTCTTGTTAACGCTAAGTTTGCCGCTGTATATTGTAGATCAAATTTCTAAGTTTTGGATTGTCTCAAATTTTCCTGAGCCTGGTTTTGGTTGGAAAGCTATCGAAGTCATTCCTAATTTTTTTAATATTGTGCGTGTGCACAATACGGGGATGGCTTTTGGTTTAGGTAATGGACAGAGTTGGTCGGTTATTTTGTTTCCTATAATTTTAATGACGGCATTGACCTTACTTCTCAAATATTGGGAGCATGAGATGTTTACTGAAAATAAGTGGAGCAAAATTGCTCGTGCTTTTGTCGCTGCCGGTATTATTGGGAATTTAACCGATAGGTTGGTTCAAGGCTTTATGTTAGATTCTGTGAGACCTTTGGGTCTATGGGATAGGTTTAAGTCTGGGTATGTGGTGGATTTTCTCGATTTCCAATTTGGCACTTATCATTGGCCTTCATTTAATGTGGCTGATAGCTGTATATGTATCAGCGCAGGATGCTTGATTATAAGCACATTTTTGAGCTCAAAACAAAGCTCTTAAATAACTTAATTTATGAGTATTGTTCTCTAAATTTGACAAAGCTTTCTAGATAGTCCAATATACCGCTCCTAGTTCTTCATGAAAATTGACTTAGATAATTTAAGGTTTTTTAAAGAAAAAATGCAGCAAGCAGGTGTTGATAGCGCTGCACAGCAGTTTTTTTCGCAAGCTTATCTAAGTCTGAATAAAAATGAAGAGCAGGGTTATATATCAGAATCGCGCATAGAGTCTATAGAGGAACTTCCGTGCATGCAGAGCATTAAGTCAATTCCCGTAAATAAAGCCTTACTTAATGAGTTAGTAGTTATCAAACTCAATGGGGGGTTAGGTACCAGCATGGGACTAGATAAACCTAAAAGTTTTTTACGGATCAAAGAGGATAAAAGCTTTCTGGATTTAGCTCTTGAGCAAATTATCAAGCAGCGCAAGACCTACGGTGTGGATGTGCAATTCTTGCTACTCAATAGCTTTAATTCATCAGAAATCACCTTGGATTACCTGCGTGAAAATAAACAAGCAGAGTTAGCGGAATTAGGCGTGAGCGCTGAAGATTTAGAACTGTTGCAAAATCAAGTGCCTCGTATAGATAAGGCAACGGGATTACCAGCAGAGTATCCACAAAACCCTAAATTAGAATGGAACCCACCAGGGCATGGTGATATTTACACAAAGCTTTATACGAGCGGTAAATTAGCAAGCCTTATCAAGCAGGGTAAACGCTACGCGTTTATTTCTAATATGGATAATTTGGGCGCTATTTTTGACCCTAGTATTTTAAGTTACATCAAAGAGCAGCAGTTAGCCTTTGTTATGGAGGTTTGTGAGCGTAGCCAAGCTGATAAAAAAGGTGGACATCTAGCGAGAAACAAAGAAACCCAGCAATTAGTACTCAGGGAGAGAGCGCAATGCCTACCTCAAGATTTAGCGGATTTTGAAGATATCAAAAAGTATCAATATTTTAATACCAATAACTTATGGGTGAATTTGCAGGTGCTACATGATTTACTAGAAGAGCACCAAGGTGTGTTACCGTTAAATTTAATTCAAAACGAAAAACAGCTAGATTCTGCCAATAATGATTCTCCAAAAGTTCTGCAGCTAGAAACAGCTATGGGTAGTGCGTTGAGCTGTTATACTGCGCAACAAGCAAGTTTACTAAAGGTGGGACGAGAGAGGTTTATGCCAGTTAAAACAGTGAATGACTGGTGGTTAGTGCGTTCAGATGCCTATACACTCAATGCTGAATTTATTTTAAATCTCACGACAAAAAATAAAGCTCCATTAGTAGATCTAGGTGATCATTATAGGTATTTAAATGAAGTTAATCGTTTAGGCTCTATTCCTTCGCTTAGGGAAGCCACTCAGTTTAGTCTTAAGGATAAGTTTATTTTTGAAGAAGGGGTGATTATTAAAGGGGACGTGAGTTTTATCAATAGAGGTTCTCAGCCTGCGTTTATTGGCGCTGGGGTTTATGAAAACCAAACTTATCAATTTAATTAGACTATGAATGACGAGGAGATAAGTTGCTGGGTTTGGAGTAAGTTATCTTCACGTAAATGGGAAGATGCTTGGAATGAACGGTTAGCTTGGTGTCCACAATTTAGTATTGAGTATTTTGGGCAAAAAAAGGAGAAGATACGTATTCAAGCATTTTTAGAGAGCAAGGAAGAGATAAATGTCTTGCAAAAGATGTTCGGAGGAAGCATCCGTTGTGTGAAAACTCAAGACTGGGTAAGTAAGCAGGAAGTCTCCAGTAAGCTGATTAAAATTAAAGATAAGTTTATTATCACTCAAAAAGAAGATGCAGAGCATCTAACGGAGCTAAGGCTTAAATATCCTAATAGAGATATATTGAGCTTTCCTCCACGTTTAGCTTTTGGTACTGGAGATCACCAGACGACAGCCACTTGCTTGCGTAACCTTTGTGATGTAGTACCTCGCTTGAGGAAAGGTTGGGACATGTATGACTTAGGTACGGGGACAGGTATTCTTGCCATTGCTGCGCGTTATCTTGGAGCTAGTGCTGTATGGGCCTGTGATTGGGATGAGCAAGCTATTCAAAGCGCCGCAGGGTATATAGAGCATCACCAAATAACAGGTATTGAGCTGGCTCAGCAAGATGTCTTAAAATGGAGCCCAGTTAAGCAAGTACCGTTAATTGCTGCTAATTTATTTTCTACAATTTTAATTGGTGCGGCGGCTAATATTAGTCAGGCACTCGAATCACAAGGCTATTTAATTAGCTCGGGTATTTTACAAGAACAATGGCCAGAGGTTCAACAAGCTTTTGAGGCTACGGGGCTTATCTTACTAGATAAACATGAAATAGAGAATCAACCGTGGGTCAGTGTTGTCATGCAGAAAAGATAAAGATTGACTTAATAAAGTGAATTTGGTTTTTAGTGATAAGTTTTATTATTAAATAATAATTATGAATATTGAAAAATACTTAGAAAATGTTGTCACGTGGATCTCTACTAAAGGTTTAGATTTACTTATTGCCCTCGTCCTTGCTTGGTTAATTTTTGTTATTGGTAAATTCATTGCCAAAAAACTTAGCTTATTAGTAGAAAAAGCTGTAAACAAGAAGCAGGAAGATGCGGCTCTTGCTAATTTTGCTAAAAATGTTACTTATTTTGCTTTAGTGATTGTAGTAACGATTGCGGCTTTAGGCAAATTAGGTGTAGAAACAACCTCTCTTGCTGTTGTACTCGGTTCAGCAGGTTTAGCTATTGGTTTATCTCTCAAAGATTCTTTATCTAATTTTGCTGCAGGTATTATGATTCTTTTACTTCGCCCATTTAGACTCGGTGATTTTATCGAAGTAGCAGGTACTGCAGGTGTAGCTCACAAAATTGAAATTTTGACAACACAATTATTATCAGGTGATAATAAATTAATAGTGATTCCTAATTCAGCGGTTATGGCTGGAAATATGACTAACTACTCTGCTAATGACACACGCCGTGTAGACTTAGTATTTGGTATTGGTTATGGTGATAGCATCGATAAGGCAAAAGAAGTCATTGAGCGCGTGATTAAATCCAATGATCAAATCCTCACCGAGCCAGCAACAACTATAGCCGTATCAGAGCTTGCTGATAGTAGTGTCAACTTTGTAGTGAGACCGTGGGTTAAAACTGCTGACTACTGGGCAGTTAATTTTGCTCTAAACGAAGCTATCAAAAAAGAATTTGATAAAGAAGGTATCTCTATTCCTTACCCTCAACAAGAGGTGCATATGCATCAAGTTAGCAAATAATCTTGATTCATTATTATCAAAAAGCAGGCTCATGTAATATGAGCCTGCTTTTTTTATTTTAACACAAAAAGTGTGAGGATGTTCTATTGTGATAAATAAAACAGTGACAATTTGTCTGAACAATAATTTTAAATTGAGACATTATGACTCACATTTAAAGGGGTGCTTTAAATATTTAAAGCTTTTAAAGGTGTTTTTTAAACCTTTTTTTTTTAAAAAATCGTTAAATAGCTTGATTTAACAAGGTTTATTGAGGTTTTTTGGTAAAATTTTATTTTATAGAAAACTTCGGCAAGAAATATGCAGTATATAAAGTATACGAACTTTAAACAAATTTAAGGTTTAGCAATTTTATATTAACAATAATAATATTATGAGTAAAATACTAGGAATTGATTTAGGTACAACTAATTCATGTATGGCAATCATGGACGGTGGTAAGTCTGTGGTTTTAGAAAATTCAGAAGGCGCAAGAACAACACCTTCTATCGTCGCTTTCACTAAGTCAGGAGAACGTTTAGTAGGGCAAGCAGCTAAAAGACAGGCTGTGACTAACCCTAAAAACACTATTTATTCCGCAAAACGCTTCATCGGACGTAAGTTCGCTGAGCTAAGTGCAGAGGAAAAGAAAACTCCTTATGAAGTAGTAGAAGCAGCTAATGGCGACGCACACATTCAGGTTGAAATCAATGGTGAGAAAAAAGCTTTCTCTCCACAAGAAATCGCGGCCATGGTGCTCGGTAAACTTAAAGCAGATGCAGAATCAAAATTAGGTGAAACCATCTCAGAGGCGGTGATTACAGTGCCTGCTTACTTTAATGACTCACAACGTAGTGCGACTAAAGCAGCTGGTGAAATAGCAGGGCTTAAAGTAAGTCGTATTATCAATGAGCCTACAGCAGCTTCACTTGCTTATGGTCTTGATAAGAAAAGTGACGAAAAAATCGCAGTGTATGACTTAGGTGGTGGGACATTCGATATTTCAGTACTTGAAATTGGTGACGGTGTATTTGAAGTGCTCGCTACAGACGGTGATACACTTCTTGGAGGTGATGATTGGGATAACGCTCTTATTGCTGATATTGTAGCTGGCTTTAAAACAGCAGAAGGTATCGATCTTTCAGATCAAGCAGACGCACTGCAACGTATTAAAGAAGAAGCAGAAAAAGCTAAAATAGCACTTAGTTCAACTCAGAGCTATGACATTAACTTGCCATTCATTACTGCGGACGCTACAGGTCCTAAGCACATCCAAAGAACTATTTCACGTTCGGATTTAGAGAAGCTTACTGCAGATCTTTTTGCGCGTACTAAAGTGCCTACAGAGCGCTGCCTTAAAGAGGCTGGTGTAGATGCTAGCGAAATTAGCGAGCTAGTACTCGTAGGTGGTATGACTCGTATGCCTAAAGTGCAAGCAATTGCTAAGGAAATTGCTGGTAAAGAAGCTCACCAAGGTGTGAACCCTGACGAAGTAGTAGCCCTCGGTGCTGCTATTCAAGGAGGTGTACTCCAAGGTGATGTGAATGACGTGCTTCTCCTAGATGTAAGTCCGCTTACTCTCTCAATTGAAACAATGGGTAACATTGCAACAGCTATGATTGAGCGTAATACGACGATTCCTGCTAAGAAATCACAAGTATTTTCAACAGCTGCTGATAACCAACCCGCTGTGGATATTCAAATCTGTCAAGGTGAGCGTAAGATGTTTGCAGATAATAAGCATCTAGGTAATTTCCGCTTAGATGGTATTGAGCCAGCTCCACGTGGTGTTCCTCAAATTGAAGTGACTTTTGATATTGACGCTAACGGTATCTTGCACGTATCAGCTAAAGATAAGAACTCAGGTAAAGAGCAAAAAATCTCTATCGAAGGTTCAAGTGGTCTTTCACAAGAAGAGATTGAAAAAGCTAAAGCTGATGCCGAAAGATATGCTGAAGCCGACAAGCAAAAAGCCGAAGCTATTCTTACTAAGAACGAAGCCGACAATCTTGTACATCAAGTAGAAAAACAACTTGAAGAGCAAGGCGAGCAACTTCCTGCAGAGATCAAAGCTCCTATCGAAGCCAAGCTTCAAACCCTCAAAGATGCGATTGCAACTGATGACCTTGAAACTATTAAGACAGCACAAGCAGACTTGCAAGAGTCTCTTACTGAGTTAATGCAAGCAGCGCAAGCTCAAGCAGGAGCTCAAGGAGCACCTGATATGGGTGGCATGGGTGGAGAAGAGTCTCAAAGCTCTGAACCAAAAGCGGCCAAAGGTAAAGTCGTAGATGCAGAAGTTGTAGATGAAGACAAAGCTGAAAAATAATTAAACCTAATTTTTTTACACTGCGCTTTAGCAATGAAGCGCAGTGATTTTAAACCAAACTAAACTAAATAAACATGATGGCTAATATTAAACCAATAGGCAATCGAGTCCTTGTCAAAAGACTTGATGCACAAGAAGTCAGTGCTGGAGGTATCGTACTACCAGATTCAGCACTAGAGAAACCTCAGGAAGCCGAAGTAGTAGCTTTGGGTACAGGAGGTGTAGATGAAAAAGGTAACATAATCAAATTCGCAGTAAGCGAAGGAGATACTGTTATCATTTCAAAATATGGAGGTACTGATATCTCTCTTGGTGGTGTGGATTATCTTATCCTCGCAGAGAATGATATCTTAGGTATCCTCAGTTAAATTAACCTTTATTATTAATTACCAATTATTATGGCAAAACAACTAGAATTCAACGAAGATGCCCGCAAAGCATTGCTTGCAGGTGTAGAAAAACTCGCAGCAGCAGTAAAAGTAACTTTAGGACCATCAGGTCGTAATGTTATTTTAGAAAGAGGTTATGGATCACCACACATCACAAAAGATGGTGTATCAGTAGCCAAAGAAATCAACCTCACAGACCCTTATGAAAATATGGGAGCGCAACTCATCAAAGAAGTTTCATCAAAAACTTCAGATGTAGCTGGTGACGGAACAACTACAGCAACAGTTCTTGCTGAAGCTATCTACCGTGAAGGTTTACGTAACGTAACCGCAGGTGCTAACCCTATCTCTCTACAAAGAGGTATCTTAAAAGCAGCAGACGCTATTGTAGCAAAGCTTGCTGAAATCTCTAAACCAGTACAAGACAGCACAGAAGTAGCTCAAGTAGCTACAGTATCTGCTAACTGGGATGCAGAAATCGGTAACATCATTGCAGAAGCAATGGACAAAGTAGGTAAAGACGGAACTATCACTGTAGAAGAAGCCAAAGGCATCGAAAC
>DGJT01000020.1 GCA_002387565.1 Akkermansiaceae bacterium UBA4589
CCAGCGAGATTTCTGCTCAGTAATCGGACCTCTATGAACCCAGTTAATCATATCCTTACTTTGCCAAGCGTGGTAACCACCTGTGTTTTTTTCTAAGCCACCTTTGGCGGTATACACATTTTTGATTGCTGAGGTGAGTAGTGGTTCATTCAAACCTTCTAAACTAGCTTCTTGGGCTTGAAATGAATTTGTTTTGTTGGAGCCAAAACGAGCAAATAACCAGTAATTATCAGGCCCTAGTGAGAGTGTGACAGGGGCATCTTGAGCATTAGACGGGCCAATGTTATCTATAGGGTTCCAGTTTTCCCAGATATCAGATTGTTTAATAGTAATGCTTTTAGGAGAGCTAGGTGTTGATAATGGCTTAACTATACTTTGCAGGATAATTTCTTCGACGCTAGAAGAGACCTGACCAGCTTCGATAGTTAAATTAGAGTTAGTTTGAACAGCTTGGTGCCACTCTTCTTGAGTGTTAATTTCCCAACTTGCTAACTTAGAGTTTGGCTCTGTTTGTTCCGTAGCTTTTTGAGGAGAGCATTGAGTCAAAAAAGCAGTGCCAAGAATAGCGCTAATAATAGTAAAAGTGAATTTCATAATATATAAGTAATAATGTATCTACAATTAATTATGATTGCAATCAAGATATTAGGACAGAAGTATAAACAAAAAAGCCAGTGGAGTTTAATCCACTGGCTTTTTGCTACAATAACTAATCAAGCTTAGGCGTGTTTAGCTCTAAGCTCTTTGGCGCTAATGACCATGTGCTCAAGAGAAGTTTTAACTTCTTCCCAACCACGAGTTTTAAGACCACAGTCTGGGTTAACCCAGAGGTTTTCTTTAGGGAGTAGGGCAACAGCCTTGTCCATAAGTTTAGTCATTTCCTCAGTTTTAGGAACACGTGGAGAGTGAATATCATAAACACCAGGTCCGATTTCATTAGGGTACTTAAAGTCAACAAAGGCTTCGAGTAGTTCCATATTAGAACGTGATGTTTCAATGGTAATCACATCTGCATCCATGTCACCAATAGAAGTGATGATGTCGTTGAACTCAGCGTAACACATATGAGTGTGAATCTGAGTGTCGTCTTTGACACCAGCAGCAGAGAGTTTGAAAGCATTCACTGCCCACTCTAGGTAAGCTGCCCAATCGCTACGACGTAATGGAAGACCTTCACGGATAGCTGGCTCATCAATCTGAATCGCTGCAATACCTGAAGTTTCAAGATCTACAACTTCGTCACGAATAGCTAGAGCAATTTGGAAGGTTGTGTCCTTACGAGGTTGGTCATCACGTACAAAACTCCACTGAAGAATAGTGATAGGACCTGTAAGCATACCTTTCATTGGTCTGTCTGTTACAGTTTGTGCAAATTTAGACCAGTACACAGTCATCGCTTCTGGACGAGAAACATCACCAAAGATAATTGGAGGTTTTACACAGCGTGTACCGTAACTTTGAACCCAACCAAAACGGGTAAAAGTAAATCCGTCAAGTTGCTCACCAAAGTACTCAACCATGTCAGTTCTCTCGAACTCACCGTGTACAGGCATGTCGATATCAATAGAATCTTGATACTCAATACACTTTTTAGTTTCTTCTTTGAGGTAAGCATCGTAATCAGCTTCCGAAAGTTCACCACGTCTCCATGCTGCACGTGCTTGACGTACTTGGGTAGTTTGTGGGAATGAACCAATAGTAGTGGTAGGGAATGCTGGAAGACCAAGCTTAGCTTGTTGGAGTTTTTGACGCTCAGAAAACTTTGATTGGCGTTCAAAATCGCTAGCTTTAATAGCTGCTGTACGCTCTTTGACCTCTTGTTTGTGGATAAGGCTACTTGCCTTACGTGAAGCAATAGCGGCTTGGTTAGCAGCTAGTGATGCATCATCACCATTAAGAATGTCATTAAGTTGCTTAATTTCAACAAGCTTTTCATCGGCAAATACCATCCAAGCTTTAAGCTCTTCATTAAGTTGGTCTTCACTAGCAAGACTTACTGGTGAGTGCACGAGTGAACATGAGCTAGCTACGAGTAGGTTATCACCAAACTTGGCTTTAGCTGCTTCGAGGATTTTTAAACTCTTAGCGTAATCATTGATCCAAATGTTACGACCATTAACCACACCTAAAGAAAGGAGCTTATCAACTGAAACTTGTTCAATGATGGCATCTACTTCAGCTTCGCCACGTACAGCATCAAAGTGTAAACCAGCTACTGGCAAGTTAGCAAGTGTGCTGAGGTTTTCGCGAGTTTCATCAAAGTAAGTAGTTACAATGATTTTTAACTCAGGAGCAGCCTGAGAGAAGAGCGAGTAAACCTCACGAAGTTGAGCACGTTGCTCTTGAGACATGTCAAGTGAAGCAATAGGCTCGTCAATTTGTACATACTCTGCACCTTGAGCTTGGAGCTTAGTCAAGATTTCTACATAAACAGGGAGTAGAGAATCGAGTAGCGAGAATCTATCAAACTTGGCATTGTCCGCATCTTGTACTTTACCTAAGTGTAAGTAAGTAAGAGGCCCAATAAGTACAGGCTTAGTTTTAATACCTAAATCAAGTGCTTCTTGAAATTCGCTAAAGATTTTATCAGTAGAAAGCTTGAATGTCGTTTTTTCATTAAATTCAGGAACGATATAGTGATAGTTAGTGTCAAACCACTTAGTCATTTCACTAGCGATAGCCTCAGTTTGGTGACTGCTACCACAACCACAAGCGTCAGCTTCTTGATGACCTTCACCAGTCGAACCGCGAGCGATGAGGAAAAATGTTTCTAAATCTACAGCTTCGCCATCCCAATGAAAACGGCTAGGAACATTACCAAGAAGGCAAGTCATATCCAAAACCTGATCATAAAAGCTAAAGTCGTTACTAGGGATAAAATCAATGCCTGCGGCTTGTTGTTTTTTCCAGTTAATTGCTCTAATTTCAGCACCTGCTTCGAGGAGTTGCTCTTTTGAAAGCTCATTCTTCCAGTAGGCTTCAGTAGCCTTTTTGAGCTCACGCATAGCGCCGATTCTAGGGTATCCGAGTACGTTCGTTTTTGACATAGTGCGAGGAAACTAGAACATAGTCTCTCAAATATCAATCTTTTTTTGATAAAACGGTTTAAAGAAGAAAGAGGGAGTGCTGCATCAAGTGATAAACCTTAGAAAACTTTAGAGTAAGTTAAGCTCACTATTTTAGCTTATCTACTTTGTTCTTTGAGCTAAAAGGGCAGTAACTCTTTACAGCCCTCCCTCAAACGCCGCGTAGCTAAACCAAACTAGTGGTTTTATTTTTTTACGTGTGGTTCTTTTGGTGTTGTATCTTGAGCTTTAGGTATAATTAAGCGCTCAAAGAACTAAATCTATCTGACAATTGAGTTTTACTTTAAATAGATATACGATTTAACTACGTTATCACTTGTACATTCTCCATTCTCCATTTTCCATTAACCCGTGTCTTTATTTAACTTAAAATCTCCGTACCAACCGTCTGCTCCTCAGCAAGAGGCGATTGATAGTATTTGTCAGGGTTTTGATGAAGGGAATGGACAGCAGACTTTGTTAGGGATTACAGGTTCTGGTAAGACTTTTGTCATGGCTAATGTGATTGCTCAACAAGGCAAAAAATCATTAGTGCTAGCTCATAACAAGACCCTAGCAGCTCAGCTCTATGCTGAATTTAAAGAGTT
>DGJT01000007.1 GCA_002387565.1 Akkermansiaceae bacterium UBA4589
ACGTTCACTTATTAACTCAGCTCTGTATTTATCAGGGCTTAGTGATAAAATTAAAGCCGATAGCAACATCGATTTTATTGGAGTCTATCAACCCACTAAATTTGACATGTACAAATATGTTAGAGGAGTCAAACCTCTTGATCATGCTGGATGGGAAACGCCTATTCCTGTACGTCACATGACAGAAGCTGAATTCAAAGCTATTGAAGAAGATAGAATAGCGCTACAGAGAGCAAAACGCAAAGCTCAACAAGAAGCTAAAAAAGCAGCTGAAGCAGCCAAAGCAGAAGCTTTAAAACTAAAAGAAGCAACTACAGAGAAAGTTGAAGAAGTTAAAAATAAAGCTGAAAGCTTAATCAAAAGTATCAAATAGTCACTTGAGTTAAGCTCTAAAACAAAAAAAGTCCGTAACAGCTTACCTGTTACGGACTTTTTTATTTACTCAAATAACTATCTTATATATTACAAGTCTTTGATTGATAATTCAAAAGCCTCTACCGTACGCTCTATCACTTCTTCACTATGAGCTAAACTAATAAACCCAGTTTCATAAGGAGATGGAGCCATATACACTCCATTATCTAGCATATTCCAAAACAGCTTTTTAAATTGTCCTGTTTGGCTAGCCATGACATCGTCTACGTTATTAATCTCTCTATCTCCAAAATAGAGGCAGAACATAGAACCTACACGGTTAAAGCTATGCGCGATGCCTTCCTTGATTAACGCTTCGGTTAAACCTTTCTCCAAACTAGCTCCAATAATATCTAAACGAGCATAACCATCAGCCTTTTCCATGGCTTTGAGCTGAGCAATACCTGCTGCCATAGCTAATGGATTGCCGCTAAGTGTACCTGCTTGATAGACCGGCCCATCAGGCGCTAGATAATCCATGATTTCCTTCTTACCGCCAAAGGCTCCTACTGGCAGACCTCCACCAATCACCTTGCCCATAGCTGTTAAATCTGGAGTCACACCGACCAGCTCTTGCACACCACCTTTAGCGAGACGAAAACCTGTCATGACTTCATCAAATATAAGTACAGAGCCATGCTTTTCAGTGAGCTCTCTAAGCAACTCTAAATACCCAGGCTTAGGAAAAATTAAACCAGCATTGGCTGGAAATGGCTCAACTATAATAGCTGCAACCTCATCACCTCTAGCAGCAAAAAACTCCTTAATCTGCTCAGCATCATTATAATTAAGCACAATAGTCTGCTCTGCATAACTTTTGGGAATACCAGCAGAGTCAGGCTCGCCATGAGTCAGAGCTCCAGAACCTGCAGCAACAAGCAAGCCATCCACATGACCATGATAACAGCCATTAAATTTAATAATCTTATCTCGGCCAGTATAACCACGAGCAAGGCGGATACAAGACATGGTAGCCTCAGTGCCTGAGCTCACGCAGCGCACCTTCTCGACACTTGGCACCCAATCAATAATCATCTGAGCTAATGTGATTTCGTAGGGGTTAGGCGTACCAAATGACACACCTTTTTTAGCCGCCTCATGCACAGCCTCTGTCACTACCAAAGGCGCATGACCTAAAATCGCAGGCCCCCAAGTACCAATATAATCGATATAATGGTTGCCATCTACATCTTCTAGTTGAGCACCTTTAGCGCGCTTAGTAAAAAATGGATTCCCACCTACATTGCGAAAAGCACGTACAGGAGAGTTAACACCACCAGGAATAAGCTCTAAGGCTTTATTAAATAAATTTTCAGATAAGGTCCGGTTCATCATAAAATTCAGGGTCGTTAAAAGTAGGGTCTTTGAGTTGTAGCCATTGATTAAGAATCTCTACTGCAGCAGCTTTATCAATGATTTTCTTTTGTTGTTTGGCATTTTTACCTGTCTCGTAGAGTTTCTCGCTAGCCATCACTGTCGTATAACTTTCGTCGACAAAATGCAATGGTAGAGCTGGAAAATGATGTGCTACTTGTTTAGCAAATTTTTTAATATATTTGGCAGAGCTCCCTTCTGTGCCATCAGCTAAGAGAGGAATACCGATTACTATTTGCTTAATCTTTTTGTGCTCAATAATTTCTGTTAATTGCTCTAACACTTTACCCTCTTTAACATGTAATGTGGTGAGAGGGTGAGCCATCATCCCCAGAGGGTCCGTAACCGCCAAACCGATACGAGCGCGACCATGATCAATGGCTAAGATAGGATGCTCACCTATATCATTCATATTAAAGTAGGTCTGCGGGGAGTAAATCAACGAGCTTCTTAATTTGTTCTACCTGATGTTTATTAGCTACAAGCAAGGCATCTGGAGTTCTCACAATCACTAAATCATCCACACCTAATAAAGCCACATGCTTAGGCTGATCCAACACACTATCAAAGACAATATTGCCCCTAGCATCTAAAGTCGTTATATTCTGATTAGAGCGATTCTCATCAGCCAAAAGTGGTAAGTATTCAGCTGCTGATATCCATGAACCTATATCATCCCAGCTAAAATCAACCTCCATCACCAAAACTTTGGTTGAACGCTCCATGAGGGCGTAATCAATAGACAGAGCTTCTAACTCCTCAAATTGAGCATGACAAGCATCATCTGAGTCAAATTCGCTATTAGCAACTCCTGTAAAAAACTTAGCTAATGCAGGTGCATGCTGTTTCAAATTAGTTGCAAACCCAGCTACCGACCATACAAAAATACCAGCGTTCCATGAGAATCTACCTAGCTGAATAAATTTCTCTGCTAGTTCTGTAGCTGGTTTCTCTCTAAATCTGAGAACTTGGTGTGCCTGACTGTCTAATCCTGTGTCTAAACTATCTCCTCTTTCAATATAACCATAGGATGAACATGCCCATGTTGGTTTTACGCCTAAAGTAATAAGGTAATCATCTCTTTGTGCCAAACTAAACGCATCTTGAATCAACGAACTGAATGCCTCATGGTCATCTATCAACTGATCTGAAGGTAACACCACCACATTAGCCTCTGCATTAATTTGGGCAATCTTAGCCATGCCATAACTAATCGCAGGAGCCGTATCACGCTTGCTAGGCTCAACCAAAATATTAGCCTGATTAAATTGCGGAGCTACCGCTAAGATTTGCTCAACTTGAGTCGGGTTAGTTAAGATATAAATATTCTCAGCTGGCACCACACCTTGCAATCTATTAATAGTCTGCTCTAGTAAGGTTCGCTCAAAAAATAGACTTAAAAATTGTTTAGGCTTCTGCTTACGGCTGACTGGCCAAAATCTTGTCCCCGAACCACCAGAAAGAATAAGCGCATAATTATTAGAAGCCATCATCAAATAAATCTTAGTAACTACAATCCTGAATTAAACCCATTAAAACTCACGCAGTAATATCAAATAAATTTTAGTTAGTAAGTTTTGGATGTAAAAGGCGCTTATTGAAGAACGTGACTCGCAGTGTAGAAAAACCTACTCGAGAATCACGCAAGTCTGAGGTAAGCGACTTTTACGCCAAAAGAGGCTATCTAAAATTAATTTTGAGGGGCTACTGGTCTAATCGGCATCAATACATAGAGAAATGCTGAATCTAAGCGAATCACACCTGGAGTTAAACCGTCAATGAGGTCTAAGTAAACTTGCTCTTCTACTAGATGTTCTAGTACTGACACGATGTATTCGGCGTTAAATGAAATAGCGAGAGTATCTCCTGTGTAGTCTACTTCAACTGTTTCTTCTGCTTCACCTACTTCTGCTGCGTGGGCTACGACTTGTAATTGACCACTTTCAAAGTTAAGCGTCACATTATTAGTCTTATCAGAAACAGTTGTTACACGACGTAATGTTTCTAAGAAACTTTTTCTATCAAGCGTTACACGATGTCTAGCTTCACCAGGAATGACTTGTTTGTAGTTAGGGTAATTACCACTGATTAGCTTACTTACTAAAGTCGCGTTCTCAAGCTCAAATGAGATAGAACTTTCGTCAATTTTTACTAGTACTTCACCCTCATCACTAAGCACTTTAGAAAGCTCAGTGATAGTTTTAGCTGGGATGATGATATCTACCTCATTGGCCTGAGGAAAATCTAAATCTTCAGCAACCATGGCTAAGCGGCGACCATCTGTCGCGACCATCGTCATTTTACTATCTTTAAATGAAGTGAAAATACCGTGGAGCACATAGCGTGTCGCGTCACTTGAAATAGCGTAAGAAGTCTTGCGTAGAGATTTTTTGAGTAACTCTTGTGAAATACTAAATTGCTTTTCGCCCTTGAGCTCAGTGAGCGGTGGAAAGTCAGCGCTAGATAGACCCACTAATTTAAATAAACTTTTACCACTCTTGAGAGTAGCTGCATTCTTGTCATCAATAGAGATTTCAATCTCACGTGCAGAAAGCTCTTTGACGACACTGGCTAAACGACGAGCTGGCAATGTGGTCTGACCAGGTTCAAGCACCTTAGCCTCGACTCTAACAACCATACCAGTTTCTAAATTACTTGTGGTCAACTTAAGAGCACTATCTCCATCGCTTTCGATAAGAACATTAAATAAAATAGGTAAAGTTGCACGTGAAGAAACCACACTCTGTACTTGGAGTAAGCCTTCTAATAAAACTGCTTGGTCAATTTGGAATTTCATAAGTGTAAATAAAATATTTGTTGCTTTAATAACTGAACATTTTAGAGTGTTTTGACAAGCTTTTTCCTTTTCAAAGAGTACAGAACAGTATAAACGACAAAAAATATGGACGAGATTGACGACTCTTTACAAGCCTTCCCTGAAATTATTCAACAAAATGATGAAACATGGATGCGCCAAGCACTACGCCAAGCAGAGCGTGCTCTGAACGACGACGAAGTCCCCATAGGCGCTATCATCATCAAAGATGAGCAAATCATCGGCAAAGGCTGGAACCAAGTCGAAACCCTCAAAGACGGCACCGCCCACGCCGAAATTATAGCGCTCAGTGCCGCTCAATCTCATCTAAGCGACTGGAGACTTAACGAATGCACCCTCTACGTCACCAAAGAGCCCTGCCCCATGTGCGCAGGAGCACTCATGAACTGCCGCATTGGCAGAGTTGTATTTGGAGCACGTGACCCCAAAGCAGGCTGCTGTGGAGGCTGGCAAAATTTACTAGACAGCAACCCTCCCCTCAATCACCAAGCTCCAACCGTAGGAGGCATTCTCGAAGAAGACTGCGTCACACTCCTTAAACACTTCTTCCAAGAAGCGAGACGTAAGAAAAAGGAGAAATAAGCCTTATATAACTTCATCTACTTTGTTCTTTGATGAGATAGCAGTAGCTATTCTACAGCCACCCATCAAACGCCTCGTATCTAAAGCCATCTAAGACTTATTAAACTTAGTTGCTCCTTTTATTGCTAGTTATCAAAAATCAAAGAACCGACCCCCAAGACGACCCCCAAGATTTATACGACCCCCAAGATTTATAATGTTGCCCGAAGGGTGAGCGACAGCCAAAGTTTGGCAGGGCTCATCAAATCAGCGATTGAACAATGAACTGATAAGACTGGAGTAAAGCGACAGCCCTCAACTCTTTAGGGTAAGTAACGCTCTGAATAAGAGTGGGCGAATCAAATAAAAATATATTTAAAATGAGTCATTCATACTATATTTTAAAGAAATAAGAAGCTACTGCGAGTTTCGCAGAACAACGCCACGAGGAAAAAGATAAGCTGCCCACCTACTAGCTATCCATTTCCCCTTCTTGCCAGGTGGCGTGACAAATTTGTTGCCACCCTGGAAAATTCCATCTATTCGGGAAACCTTTGCATTGGTAGGGTTTGACGGCGTGGATTTTACAACCGCCGTCTACGAGCATGATGCATTCGTGGTTGGGTCTTTCGAGAATGGAGAGTCCTGTGCGGTTTTTGTTAAGTCTGGTGTGTTGGGATATGAACTCGTCTTGACTCATGTCAAGGTAGGCAGCGATTGTGCCTACCTCATCATCAGTGATATTGACATCTCCTGGCCATTTGCAACAAGCAGTGCAGCGCTCGCATTGGTAGTAGCCTGCCATCATCATAATCTACTATTCATTTATTATTTAAAAACTAACATCTTGGGGGTCGGTCCTTTGATTTTTGATTCTTAACATCTTGGGGGTCGGTCCTTTGATTT
>DGJT01000048.1 GCA_002387565.1 Akkermansiaceae bacterium UBA4589
GCACCTGTAATCATGTTTTTAACATAATCGGCGTGACCTGGACAATCAACGTGTGCGTAGTGACGATTTTCAGTCTCATACTCAACGTGTGCAGTAGAAATAGTAATACCACGCTCACGCTCTTCTGGAGCTGAATCAATATCTGCATAAGACTTAGCTTCTGAACCATTGGCCTCAGCGAGAACCATAGAGATTGCAGCAGTAAGAGTTGTTTTACCGTGGTCAACGTGACCA
Source organism: Akkermansiaceae bacterium UBA4589 (assembly GCA_002387565.1). Classification (GTDB taxonomy): domain Bacteria; phylum Verrucomicrobiota; class Verrucomicrobiia; order Verrucomicrobiales; family Akkermansiaceae; genus UBA4581. Next base: position 235 of record DGJT01000048.1, read on the forward strand.
ATTGTTCCCACGTTAACGTGAGGTTTGTTTCTTTCGAATGCTTCCTTAGCCATCATAATAATTAAGTTGTTTTAAATTTGTTTTGTATAGTTGCCGTTAGTTTTGCTTGTAACCCTGGAGCTCATGAGCGGAATTGAACCGCCGACCTCATCCTTACCAAGGATGCGCTCTACCCCTGAGCTACATGAGCAAAACTCAATAAGCTGTTTACAAAAACGTAAACCATACAAAAGCGGATTGAGAAAATAGCATAGAAGACCCCGCTGTCAACAAAAAACTCACTTGCCTAAGCACTTTTTATTTTAACCCTTGATTTTCCTAATGAAAATCAAAGTGAGAAGACTTCAAAATCAACCAAAACTAAGGACGCCATGGTTGAGCATTTTCACCCTTAGGCTCAAGAAACTTAGCATCTACCTCTTGGTACCAAGCATGTAGTTTAGCTCGCATTTGTTCAACCTTATCTGGCATTTGCGAGGCTAAATCTTGTTGCTCACCTATATCATTTTTTAAATCATAAAGATGCACGCGCCCATCTTCGTAACGCTCAATGAGCTTATAGTCACCTTGCCTGATAGCTCCACTTGGAATTCCTCCTTGGTTACTATAATGAGGATAGTGCCAATATAGAGCATCCCTGTTAAGACTATCTCCCTTGAGTGCCGGCGTTAAATCTAAGCCATCTACAAGCTGCTCAACTTCTAAACTAGCTGCGGCAGCCACTGTAGGCAATAAATCAATCGAAGAGATAGGCTCTGAGCTCACAGAGCCCGGCTGAGTCACTCCTGGGTATCTAATAATCCAAGGCTCTCGTATCCCTCCTTCATAAGTCCAGCCTTTGCCTCCTCTTAGAGGTAAGTTACTCGTAGGAGACCCCTCAGATGTGGACAAACCTCCATTATCAGAAGTAAATACAACAATCGTATTATCACTTAACCCTGAGTCTTCTAAACCTTTGAGAACCTTGCCGATAGCTTCATCCATGGCTTCCACCATAGCTGCATAAACGGCATGCTTTTGCAAGATCCTCACATTGCGAGTTTTTTTACCAAACACTTGCTCCTCTTGATCAAACTCTACACCATTAATTGCCTTAGCTTTTTGTTTATATTTTTCAACCAAATCAGGGCGACCCATCAGCGGAGTATGTACCGAATAAAAAGATAAATAAGCTAAAAATGGCTTATCTTTATTTTCCTCCATAAAAGCAACTGTCTCTCTAGCCAAGCGATTAGGCAGATGTTCACCATCTGGACTTTCAGACATTTGAGGGTTCTCAAAAGGAGCAAAATACTTTTTACCCGTATAAGGACCTCCTCTATTATTGCCGCCAATATTAATATCAAAGCCTTGATTCTGCGGATACAGCTCTTCCCCGTGACCTAAATGCCATTTTCCAGCAAAAAAAGTAGCATAATTTTTTTGCTTTAGCATTTCAGCTATTGTAATCTCTTCTGCTGGCATTTTGCTTATAAATGAAGCAGGATTAAATAATCCGCTACGCTTACCACCAAAGAAATTAGTAGCATCTACACGTGTTGGATATTTGCCTGTCAGTAAACTATAACGCGTAGGAGAACACACTGGACTAGCTGCATAACCATCGGTAAACAGCATGCCTGACTTAGCCAAGGCATCAATATGAGGCGTCTCATAAAAAGAATCAGGATTATTAGCACCTACATCCATATAGCCTAAATCATCAACTAAAAATACTAAGAAATTGGGTGTTTCCTCTTTAGCACAACTTAATGCTAAAAATGCACTCAAGCCTAAAATGAACAACTTAACTAAATGATGAATATTGGTTAATTTTTGCATATATAAATGAAATTTTGATCAATTAGCCTTAACCCTTATTTAAACGGTTTCCAAATAAAAAATATGAATAAGGTTAACTATGAGTAATAAGGTCTTATAATTAAAGGCTTTTGTCTATTTATCTCATCAGATGCTCGACGATACCATCTACGAGCAGCTTACCTTGCCCTTTGAGGCTTAGGTTTTCTGAACCTTGTTCATCTGACCTCCAATAAGCGTAGCCTTGGTCGATAATATCTTGTATCGCTTGTCTATTGACCTGCCCAAGGTGCTGTTTGGCAATCCCAGTATTCGTGCGCAACATCAACGCTATGCGTTCAATCTCCCAATCTTTGCGGCCAAGCACCTCTTTAGTTGGCGTAAAATCTCTCGATTCAGCTTGAGCGATATAAGCATCTGTCGAACTCACATTCTCATAACGCACAAAACCATCGCCTTCATTGATGGTTGAAACAGCTGAAGGCCCCAATCCTAAATAGTCTTTACCTTCCCAATAACCTTTATTGTGTATGGATTCACAACCTGGCTTAGCGTAATTAGAGGTTTCATAATGATCATAACCTAAACTCGTCAGGTAACTATCAGCCATGCTAAAGAATCCCTCATCTAAAATTTCATTACTTCTCAATAGGCCTTTTTGCCTCGGTTCATAAAAAGGCGTATTCTGCTCATAGGTCAAATGATAGCAAGAAATGCTCGTTGGGTTGAGCTCCGTCATCTGCTCAAGGCTCGACTCCCACGACGCCAAACTCTGATTGGGCAAACCAAAGATTAAATCCAAATTCGTCTTTAAACCCGCAGCTTGTAGATAACTCGCTGCCTGCTTTGCCTCATCCGCGCTGTGATCACGCCCAAGAAACGCTAATTCCTTAGCATGAAAAGACTGAATCCCAAGCGAAGCCCTGCCAAAACCTAAGTCAGCAAACAACTGCGCCTTAGCTGCATCAAATGTTCTGGGATTCGTCTCAATAGAAATTTCACCCAATTGCGCAAAATCTAATCTCTCAGCAAACCCCTCCATCAAAGTCGTGATAGCCTTAGCGCTTAATAACGAGGGCGTCCCCCCTCCAAAATACAACGTTTCAAAATCAGCCACATTTAACCCATGCTGCTCAACTCTGCGATCAAACTCAATGAGCAAAGCATCCACAAATGCCAACATCTGCGCCTGCGCACTTGGCTGATGCTTGTAAAACGAGCAATAAGGACAAATCTTATGGCAAAAAGGAATATGGATATAAAGTAACACTAATTAAGAAAAGAAGAGAATAGTTACTTAGGAGCAGCCACCATCATACGGTAAACCATAGGTATCAGTGTGATACAAGATAGGATGGGGCCAAGCTTAGCATCTTGGAAGCTCAGCGCCACAGAAAGGATGAGTAACACTATCCATAGGCCCATGAGCATCAAGCGTGTAGGACTCACCTGCTTTAGAGGTAAGCAGCTTGATAGTTCATGCTTACGCATCGTAAAATAAATAATTACCATCGATAGCGTTAGACCTACTAACACCAAAAAGCTCTCATTAATAATGGGAATCAGCACCGTATCTGTCGAAGGGTGATAATCAAAACGCTCTTGGCGCATTGTATAATACCTCACTATCAGAGGGATTTGTAATACGCACACTCCCATCCATACACTCATAAAACCAATAATTTTAAGACCTTTATTCAATACGAGCCAAATACACAATGCCGCAATTAATCCTACACCTAGAGCAATCCAACTCTCTCCTGTGTCTACTAGATGCTTGTGTGGTGTTTCATACTGCTCCAATCCAGCATGCCAGGCTGCCGCTTGCTCTGTATGTGAGAAATCTTGGATTTGATTGAGCACTTTATTAACAGCATCAGGCTCGGTATAGACAGTGTACGACATACCTTGATGGCGCATATTAAGCCCCAAAAAGATAAAAGCGATGGCCGCCACAGCAACTAGGGCGCTTAAAATGACGGTTACTCGTTTCATGATGATTTATGTTGCTTAAGGCTGTTCCATACCTCGAGCATTTCTGCACGTGTGGACTCTTGCACACTAGTGCCTTGCTCATTGAGCTGTGATTCCATCGCATGAAAACGCTCAATAAATTTTTGATTCGCTTGATGCAACAGTTCATCAGGGTGCAAGCCTGCCTTGGTCACCACATTTATCATGGCAAATAAGGCGTCGCCTATTTCTTCAGTGTAGCGCTCTAAGCTCTCGCTAGATTTAGCCTGCTTGAGCTCAGCTATTTCTTCTTCGAGTTTTTCTAGGGCCTGCTCGACATTTTGCCACTCAAAGCCCACTTTGGAGACTCTGCGCTGAATTTTGTAAGCTTTGAGCAAGGGAGGCAGACCTAAGCCTACCTGACTCAGGTAACCTTGCATCTCACCTTCTGAAATACCTGCTGCTAATTTTTCCTGCTTCTTTATCTGCTCCCATTGGGTAAGCACTTCAGCCGAGTCTTCAGCCTGTGCACTCGACTCCTTGGCAAATACATGGGGATGACGGCGCACTAATTTTTCACACAACTCATAAGCGAGCTCATCGAGATTAAAATCACCATTATCTTCGGCAATTTGTGCATGAAATACTGATTGTAGCAACAAATCTCCTAACTCTTCTTTGAGGTGCTGCTTGTCTCCTTCATGAATGGCATCAACAACCTCGTAGGTCTCCTCAATCATATAAGAAATCAAGCTTTCATGGGTCTGCTCAATATCCCAAGGACAACCATCAGGCTGACGCAAGCGAAACATAATCGCTCGCAAACGATTCAGTTGCTCTGGTAGCGAGCTAGTCTCAATGATTTTGTCATCAGACCATCTTTGAGAACTTTTTTGTGTGTTAGCCATCATTACTTAACTGACTACTTAACAAGTAGAGTAAGTGACTCGCTCATCTTGTCTTCGATTAAATCTGGTCCAAGGTCTTTGAAATTAAGGAAATGATCTGTAGTCTTATGCCCCTCTAAATAGTCAGCATTGGCCCATGTTTCTACGATAAGAAAATCGCCATCTTGGGTTTCATACAAATCATAGGTGATACAGCCAGCTTCATCACGACTAGGTTTCACTAAACTCATGAGCAACTCTCTAAGTTCGTCTTCTTTACCCTCTACTGCATTAAAAATGATACTTTTTGTAATATAATGTTCCATGCTTTTTTTTAAAACGCCCTACTTCTAGAGTCAACCTATTTACAACAATTTTACCACAGCGAACATCAACAGCCTGAGAAGCAGCTGTTAAGAGCTACAAAAAACTAACTCAACCCCGAATAAATACGATTTAGCTGCCTTTTTGCGCCAAAAGAACCTTATTTAACAGCTATCCAGATTTCATTAGTCCTATACTTCTCCGGCGTCCATGGTGGATCGTAATAAGCGAGCTTCACTTCTCCTGCCTCTTTTAAGCCCTGTTGTGCTATCCATTGTTTAAGCGTAGCTGTTGCCTGCGCTATAGCTGCTGAGTCATCGTACTTATAAAACCTAATCACAGCTATTTTTCCCGCCTTTATTTTATCGAGCTGTACTTGAGCGCTGCTAGGTTCAGGCGCTCCAGCTTTAGCCACTTGTGCCGGTATCACAAAACTCATTTCTCCTTGTTGGTCATCTGATTCACCTTGATTAGCTGTGGCTGTCATGATGACAGGAGCTGTCATAGCTATTTTCTGTTCAGAGGAGTTACCCTTATCAATATACTTAAATAACTGCCTAAACGCTCTATTGCTCGAATCTTGGTTAGTCATTTTTGCCGTAACTAGAGGCATTTCTTGATAAGCTCTCAATTCAATGTCTCCCTCTTTTTTGACAACTTGATACGCTGGCTTCTCTAAGTCTTCGTTACACTGGGTAAACAATAACAACAAAGCAGGGATTAGCATTAATTTGTAGTTCATCATACAAGTATATAACGTCACTAAAACGGTGAATATTTATTATTTAAACAGCTTTATCACATAACTATATTAAATAGGACATTTAAACTCTCATTATTCTTGACAAAAAGATGCTAAAAATTAAAATAATTCCCACATGGAAGTTATTTATAATTGCACATATCGTCGCAAAAAAGAGGCTTCCTATCTTATATTTCGTATGAAATTTGCTTTGTTTGCATCTTTAGTTTCCCTTATTATTAGCCCCTTACCTCGCTCCTACAAATCCAGAGCCTTTTTGAGGAGATTGAGCGAATCTTCTGAGTAGTTGAGCTTAAGGGCAGCTTGGTTGCCTTTGGCTGACATTTTTTTCCACGTGCGGTGGATGATGTTGAGGAGTTTGTCCTCGTCTTTGGCTATGTCTCCTGCGGCAAAGGCAGGGAAATTGTACTGGAGGAACACGAGGCAGATAATATCCTCTAGGGTTTGGGTGTCTGCATGAGTTTTAAGGTGCTTTTTAGACAAGATGAGCTGCACTTGCTCTACCTCCTCCAAACTATAGCCTACTGGCTCCATAAGCAGCCCTATTTGCTCGGCATGGTAGCCCTTGAGGTAAGTACGCCATTGCAAATAGCCACTCCTGCCTAAGGGGTAGCTGCTGCGTGGCACTTTCCAACGGTAGATATGCTGGGCACGCACTGCAATCGACAGCGCCTCACTCGCCTCTGGCTCAAATGCCTCTAAGGTCTGCGACATACGTAAACCATAAAGGTAACGTTTAGGGTGAGACTCCCCCTGCCACTCTTCAAACTCAATATCCTCACGATTCGCTTTATCTATGAGCTCAACAATCGCTTGATAACGCTCTGATTGTTTGAACTCCTTGAACTGCTTGAAATTGTCACTCTGAACCGATTTCCCCATGCCTCAAACCTTACCAACAAAAAAGCCCCCTGTCAAAACGACAAGTCGCATGCTGTGTTTTATGACTGACAAACAGAAATATATTGACGCCAAACAGAAATAGCCTTATTATGAGATTAATGATTGAAAGCTTTGCGTGTAAAGAAACCTTAGGTATTTGGGAAGGAAGAGCCTCTAGGAAGCTGCCTCAACAAATCCAACAGGTTGCTAGGCGCAAACTTAGAATGCTGAACCGTTCTAAAGATATCAATGATTTACGTGTGCCTCCTGCTAATCGTTTAGAAGCACTCAAAGGTAATTTACAAGGGTTTTATAGTATTAGAATCAATCAGCAATGGAGAATCATTTTCCGATTTGATAATGGTCATGCCAATCAAGTACAAATTATTGACTATCACTAATTATCCCTCTTTATTTAACCTCAAGCTAAACGCATGATGAATACAAATACACTCCACAACATCCATGTCGGGGAAATTCTCAAAGAAGAGTTCCTCATTCCACTAGGTATTAGCCAGTATAAACTTGCTAATGAATTGCACATACCTCACAGCAGAGTCACTGATATTATCAAAGGCAAACGTAGTATCACACCTGATACCGCTATGCGCCTCTCTATCTACTTTGGTAATAGTACTGATTTTTGGCTCAACTTACAACGTGACTATGATATGGAAGATCTCCAAAAAAAACAACTCCAGCAACAAATAACTCCCTTAGTTTATCATTAAGCTCAGATTATTTATTTTTTGCTAACTGAGCTAATATAGAGGATTTAAGCTCCTCTCGCTCTTGTTCTCTCTGCTCAATTTTTGCCATTTGTTTTAAATGAACTGGTGTGCCCATTATAATAAATGATTTTCCTGCATAGTTTTTAATTGAAAATTGATCTAGCTTTACAGCTAATTTTTCACTCATATTTTTTAATTCAGTAAATTTTCTAGATCTAAGTAAAGTTAACCCTTTTTTATGGTAAAAAACTATTTGATTAAATGTAGAGTTAGGGTTCAACATATATTTCATAAACCACTTTAATTTAACACTACCATCAAATAGTTGCGGATTCATATTATAAATAAAGCAATATTCTACAAGCATCACACGTTCCCAATTCCCATAATAATCAATTTGATTTTTGAGAGCTTGGCGCAGTCGTTCAGACTGCTCCTCATCTAGATAAGATGCTGTTTTGTTCCATGAAGTCAATAAGTGCTTTTCTACAGCTATATACACCATCCAATGAATGAGTGAACGCACATGATGACTGCCCTTAATCACTACCTGATATAAATCAATGCTAGGCTGTAAATTGACACTTTTGCCTAAATAGGCATCAAGTTCCATTTGATATTTTACAATATCTTGTATCTTCATAAGACCTAAACCCGCAGACTCCTCAGCTAAACCTTTTGTTAAATCTCCTATAACTGGCATTTTAGCTAACTTAGCTAATAACTCTACGTTAGGATTTATAAGTTGGTAATGGCTCTGTATCTCTTCGGCATGATTCAGAATAAAGTCTCGATAGAGTTCATCGGCGTTGTCTGTTTTATCTTTGACTGCTTGATGAGCGACTTTCTTATCCTTCTTAAATGCATGACTCCATTTTCCTGCTTCATCACCTATATCAGCGACTCTTTTTAATAACGCATAACTCTCTTCTCCACCCTCTGGTGTAGGAGCATATAGCTCTATATTAGGTTTATAGAGCAACTCTGCATCATCATGAGCAAGCCAAGCTAATAAACTGATAAATAGTATTACAACTACCCCAAAAGTACTAACTACTTTGATGCATGTTTTTTGATTTTTTGTCACTTTTTACCTGATTAATTAGGATCTAGTTAAAAATAAACATGTACTTAGGTCAAATTAATATTCTTACTATTTTTGCTTTATCTCTAGGCTCAAAAATAGCTTTTCTAGTTATAAATTGATTAAATAATTTGTGTATCAAGAAATTCCTCAATAGCTGATACCACTTGTGGTTGATGCTCAGAGAAACTGTGGTCAGCATCTGGTATCATGATTTTTGTTCTAGCACTTTTAAGTTGTTGGTACAGCTGCTCACTATCTATGGGCAATACGACATCATCTGCACTACCATGAATGAGTAACCATGGTGTTTCTACTTGCTCTACAGCAGGTAATATAGTCTTAATTTGAGTTAAATCATCTACAAAAACCTGTGTTAATGGACAATTCATATCGTCCCACATATAACTATCATCTGGTACTTGGTTGCCAAACTCTGTTTCGCAAAATGTTAGAGTATTCACCATTCCTGCTAGTGAAACCATGGCTACTATATCTCCAAGCTGGTCATTAGCGACAACTAACGCTCCTACAGCAGCCCCCATGGAATGCCCAATATAAATAATTTTTTGATAATCTTTTTTCACGTGCTGGATGACAGCCTTCAAATCAGAGACCTCCTTGCTAATACACATATCTTTATAGCTGCCTTGAGAATCACCATTACCCGAATAAGAAAACCTCACACAATTCCAGCCTTTCTCGGCCAACCCATTAGCGACTGCTACAACGAGCTCTCTATTTTTGTCCCCTGTAAGACCATGCCCTATAAGGACTAGCGTGTCTTTATTAGTTGGCAGGTTTGCTGAGTGAAAACTATAATCTAAGACCTCTCCCTGTGAATTTACTATTTTTTGCATCATAACTAATTAAGTGCTCTACTTATATCAACTAAGACGTGTAGCGCCCTTTAAACGTAAGCTCGGCCACTGCAGATTTATCTAAATGCCCTAGCCCTATCTGCACTAATTTATCATATTGAGCTTGAGTCGCTTTGGATAACGGTACCTCTAAATCACAAATATCAGCTAAATTATTAGCAATACTGCTATCCTTGGCAGCGTGTTCACATGAAAAATAACACTCATGATCTCTAATTTGCATATCTTCAGCATCTGTTTCTAAGACTCTAGAAGCAGCTCCAGTCTGAGAAAAAACTTGTCTAAGCATACCTATGTCTAAACCCAACGCCTCACCTAAACCTAAACCTTCAGCTAGAGCTGCTGTGTTAATATTCATCACCATATTAACCAACGCTTTGACCTTGGAAGCTGAACCCATCTCGCCTACATAC
>DGJT01000018.1 GCA_002387565.1 Akkermansiaceae bacterium UBA4589
TTTCTTCCTCAGCTGCTACTAGGTCAGCTGGGATGTCTTCACGCTTAAGACCAGCTGGGTTGCTAGCTGCTACGTGTAGTGATAAATCTTTGATGAGTGTTTGAACAGCTTCGTTAGAACCTGTTGCTGCATTGTTGTAAGCAAGTTGGATAAGTACACCTACTTTACCACCCATGTGGATGTATGAAGCTACGAGACCTTCGCCTTGCTCTACAGTTAAACGAGCAAAATCACCAAGTTGGAGGTTTTCGCCGAGTTCAATCACTTTGGTTTGGAGGTGCTCTCCGAGTGTTGCTGATGCAAATGGTACTTCGAGAGCTTCCTCTTTGCTTGCTGCGCTTGCGGCTGAAAGAGTGTCGAGGAATTCACCTACGAGACCTTGGAAGTTATCGTTTTTAGCTACGAAATCAGTTTCGCAGTTAATAGCAAGTAAGATGCCTGACTTGCCGTCAGCGCTTACTTGAGCTGCTACTGTTCCTTCGTTGGCGTCACGGTCAGCTTTTTTAGCTGCTTTTGAGATACCTTTTTCACGAAGGAGGGTTACTGCTGCTTCTAAATCGCCATTAGTTTCACCTAGGGCTTTTTTGCAGTCCATCATACCCGCATTAGTTTTATCGCGGAGTTCTTTTACTAAAGAAGCTGTGATACTCATAATATTAGATATTTTTAGTTAATTCTTCAAGGACAACACGAATCGAACGGATTGAGTCATCGTTAGCAGGAATTGGGTAAGTGATTTCAGATGGGTTAGCATTAGTATCAACAAGAGCAATAATAGGGATATTGAGCTTTTTAGCTTCGGCTACTGCGATTGATTCTTTTGCTGAGTCAACGATAACAACAGCAGCTGGGTATTTGTCCATGTCACGCATACCTTTAAGGTTACGTACAAGTTTGAGTTGCTCACGGTTAAGTGCTGCAAGCTCTTTTTTAGACATAGCTTTTGAGTCTTCACTTTTACCAAGACCTTCGAGGTAGTCGAGACGAGCTACACTCTGACGAATTGTCTTAAGGTTAGTGAGCATACCACCTAACCAACGGTGGTTGACGTAAAATTGGCCTTTTTCTTCGGCGATTTCTTGAACAGCTTTTTGTGCTTGGTGTTTACAACCTACGAAAAGAATCTTTTTGCCTGATTTAGCAACATCGGCAAGGAGCTTTGAAGCTTCTTCGATTTTTTCAACTGTTTTTTCCAAGTCAATGATGTAGATGCCTTCTTTGTCTTTGAGCAAATAAGGCTTCATTTTTGGATTCCATTTGCGAGTTTGGTGACCATAGTGCACACCCGCATCTACCATTTTTTTGAGTAATTCTGACATATTATAGAGTTGATGTCTTAAAACAGAACATCGTTGTTAAAGGCTCGCTCAATCTACCTGGCGCTGACCTTTAGTTGGTTTAGAGAGAGCTACTTGAGCGCCAAGGGACTGTTTACATAGGGAATCGAGTCTAGTTTGGCAAGCTTAAAACACATGCCTCAAGAAAATTATTTTCAGGAGTTTTTTGGTTTTAGGCACAAAAAAACCCAGTACCCGGAATTTTAACAAATTCCGAGTGCTGGGTGTGAATAGTTAATTTAGTAAATTATTCAGCGTTTACAGCCTCTTCACCTGACTCTTTCGTTCTGATGCGGATAGCTTCTTCTACAGGGAATACAAATACTTTGCCGTCACCGATTTTGCCAGTAGCTGCGCTTTCAACAATAGTGTCTACAACAGTACCTGCAATGTCATCATTAACAACAAGCTCAAGTTTGATTTTTGGTAAGAAGTCAACAGTGTACTCACTACCACGGTAGATTTCGGTATGTCCTTTTTGACGACCAAAACCTTTGACCTCTGTGATAGTCATGCCTTGAATGCCGATTTTGGCAAGCGCTTCTTTTACGTCATCAAGCCTAAAAGGCTTAATAATAGCTTCAATTTTTTTCATATTTTTAATTAGGTTTATTAGGTTAAAAGAGCTCCGTTTTAGTTGCTCGTTTTAGTGCTTGTAAAGAAAAAGATATTTTTTCATTAAGCCGATGCAATAGTTTTATAATAGATGATTTTATTTAACAAGTATTAAATCTAAGGGAGGATAGGTTTTATTATTTTTAGTGTTTGTTTTTTTTGATTTTGACTTGTTTTTTAATAGGGCGTCTGTTTTACTTCAGGTACATTTTTAATTTCTGGCATTTCTTCTTCAGAAATATGAGAGATTAAAAATTTTATATAATAATATCTATTATGAAAAAATTAAAACTATGGAGCTTAGCTCCTTTATTGTTGGCAGGTGTAGCTGTTGCAGGTGATTTCGAAACTTACGAAGCATTTGCAGAATCACCAGAGTTTGCTTTATTTACCGTAAACAACCTTTGGATTCTAATCTCAGCGGCCTTAGTATTTATCATGCACCTTGGTTTCTCTGCTTTAGAGTCAGGTTTATGTCAGAAGAAGAATACAGTTAATATTCTCTTCAAAAACGTATTCATCATCAGCATGGGTGTTCTTACCTACTACTTCACAGGATTCAATACACACTATCCTGGTGACTTTAATGGTTTTGTTGCCATTAACGGTATGGCTGGCTTCGATGCTGCTGATGCTGTAGCAAATACTACTAGCGCTTATGCTGATTACACATACTGGGCAGATTTCATCTTCCAAGCTATGTTTGCCGCTACAGCTGCTACTATTGTTTCAGGTGCTGTTGCTGAACGTGTTAAGCTTGGTGCTTTCATGATTCACGCTACACTTCTTGTAGCTTTTGCTTATCCTATTGCTGGTTCATGGCACTGGGGTGGTGGTTTCCTTGCTGAGTTAGGTTTTTATGACTTTGCAGGTTCAACTGTAGTTCACTTATTTGGTGGTGCTGCTGCTCTTGCATTTGTTCTTGTGCTTGGCCCACGTAAGGGTAAATACACAGCTCAAGGTATTAAGCCTATCTTAGGTCACAGCATGCCTCTTGCTGCTATTGGTGTATTCCTCCTCTTCTTAGGTTGGTTTGGTTTCAATGGTGGTTCAGTACTTAGTGCAGATCCAGCTGCTGTTTCTTATGTATTCACAACAACTGCTCTTGCTGCTGTTGCTGGTGCTATGGGTTCAATGCTCCTTTCAACTGTTGTGTTGAAGAAGCCTGACCTTTCAATGGCTCTTAACGGTATCCTTGCAGGTCTTGTAGGTATTACTGCTGGTCCTGACGTGATTTCTGTACCAATGTCTATCGTGGTAGGTTTCATCGCTGGTCTTATCGTAGTGATTGCTATCCTTGCTATCGACAAAGCTAAGATTGATGATCCAGTAGGTGCTATCGCCGTACACGGTGTATGTGGTATCTGGGGTACACTCGCTGTAGCTTTCTTCAGTGATGCTTCTACATTTGGTGTTCAAATCACAGGTGTAGCTGCTGTAGCTATCTTTGCATTCATCTTCTCTCTTGTAGTAGCTCTTATCCTTAAGGCTATCATGGGTGTTCGTGTTGACGAAGAAGAAGAAGTAGAAGGTCTTGACGTAAACGAGCATGGTGCTCCAGCTTACGTGTTAGACTAATAGTTAGTTTACTACTAAAATTTAAAAGGCTTAGAGTTTATACTCTAAGCCTTTTTTTATGCTTTTATAAATCATGACTTTTGTTTAAATATATTCACACTATACGCCAAAAAAATTAAGGCTACCATCAGCTAGTTTGTTCTTAGGCAAGGCGTGACTGCCAACTAGTATATACATACTAGTTAAAGGAAAAACGATGGATAAGGGCAAACTAGCGATGGCTCTTCTATTATTTTTACTTAGGCAACTTAGTTGCCTAAGTTTAATATAAAGTTTATTGAAATGATTAATTTTCATGTACTGCGTTACTTGAATTGACTTTTAAACCATTTTCTTGAGTCTTTAGCGTTGATTTTTTGGCGTGTAGTGTGAAATATACTCTCACTTATGCAACACCATGAAGGTTATCACTTATTTGAAGCTCTACCATTAACGCCCGTGGCATTGGTATTGGCCTCAGCTATTATTATTAAGCACATCATTTTGTTGATTTATGCTAAACCAAGTTTAGCTATTTTATCTGCGAGTCATCGCCATGAGTTAGCGGGCAAAATACTCTTAGCAATCGCGACTGTATTATGGCTGCTACTACTGGCTCCTTTATCTTTTTGTAATTGGATAGAGATTGATTTGTTTGAGTTTAATGGTGCAAAACCCTTTCTGCGTCTGGCTTTTATCTTTGCGGCTATAGTACTTGCCCTTAAACCTGAGCATTACCTCACAGTGAGAGCAGGTAGCTTTATCGCTGTGTTTGCAGGCTTATTGTTGCTCAAGGTATGTTTCTTAGAAACATGGGCAGAGTGGAGAGTCCTCATCGTCCTCTATGCTTACGCTATGATTCTAGCAGGTCTTATCCTAGCTTCTTACCCTTACCTCTACAGAAACGCCATTAGCTGGCTCTCACAAAGGGTGATGATATACAGAGCTTTATTAGCGATTGGGGCTGTTTATGGAGTAGTTATTGGTCTCCTAGCCATTCTGAGTTAAATCGGGGCTTTTAGTGTTAAAATGTACCCTAAAATATAAAGTGGCGAAATCCCGCAAGTGCGGGATGGTGCTAGAGAAGTAGCGCCCTATTGAGTTAATTCGCTTTGTAGCGCAGAGAATTGTTCCTGAATGAGTTGGAGATTAGCCTCTGTGTTATCAGCACTGCCTCTTAGTTGAGGCCCTTTGCCTCCACCTCGTGCATTAGTGCCTACACATATTGCATCAAAGATAGGTTTAGCTTGTTCTTGGTCACCAGCCCAGATGCCAATGTGTAGTTTAGCGTCATCTTGGATAATGAAGCAACGTAAGCCAGAAGTTTTGGCCTTAAGAGCTCCAGTGAGTAATTCTTGTAGTAGTACAGGGCTGCCTGTGCCTATAAACAGCGCTGGTTCATCAGCTGCTAATTCTTCTAAAATAGCTTGTGCTTGCTGTTGAGCGAGTTTGCTCTGAGCTTTTTTAAGCTGCTTGTCACTTTGGGTGAGGTAGTTTTTCCAATCAGCTTGATGTTGCTTGAGAGCTTGGAGTTGTCCAGCTAGGTCTAGTCCTGTTAAATTGAGTTTGGGCTCAGCATCTAAGTTTTGCTCAGCTGCAATAAGCTGCGGTTTGATGGTCTGCCATTTTTCTTGGAGCTCAGTAATAGCAGCGCTTGTAGTATCAATAGAATCTTGTAACCATTGCTGTGCAGAGCTGCCACAGACGGCTTCAATACGGCGCGTACCTGCAGCTACGGCTTTTTCAGACTTGATGTAGAAGCTCTGGATATCGCCTGTATGAGCTACATGGCTACCACCGCAGAGTTCCATAGCATAGCCATTGAGTTGTTCTGCTTCGCCACCAATTTGGACGACACGCACGCTGTCTCCATATTTATCACCGAAGAATTGTTGAATAGCTGAATTGCCTTTGACTTCACTGTACGGTTGTTCAGAAATGTGAATAGGAGAGTTGAGTGAGATAGCTTCTCTCACTTTGGTTTCAAGTTTGATTAAATCGTCGTCCTTGAGAGCGGCGCTATTAAAATCAAAGCGTAAGCGGTTTTGGTCGACATAAGAGCCTTGTTGGCTAGCGTTGGCATCTACGACTTCGTGTAGAGCCCAGTGTAAGAGGTGAGTGGCACTGTGATGGGCTTCGATGAGGTGACGTTTATCCTCATCTAAATTGAGAGTGACGGTATCACCAACGCTTAATGTGGCATCACCTGCAATGACGTGGAATACAGCTTCGTTAACCTTACCAACAGCTAGAACATCATAACTAGCACTGTCTGTGACCAGTGTGCCTGAGTCACTAACCTGACCACCCATTTCAACGTAGAAAGGTGTCTTGTCTGTGATGACTAAAAGTTGGTCATCCTGTGAGTGGATTTCTAGAACTGTGGCCGATATTGCTGATTTTTGCCCTTCAGTATATTCGGTACTGAACTCACTGCTAATATCAAGGGCTTTGACTACTTGTTTGTTTTGTGCTGATCTCGCGAGCTCTTTTTGTTGCTTCATGGCGCTTTCAAAACCGGCTTCGTCAAGCGCGATGCCTTGCTCACGACACATGAGAGCTGTCAAATCAAGTGGAAAACCATAGGTGTCATAGAGCTCAAATGCCGCTTGCCCAGAAAACTGGTTGTTCTCAACTTGCTTGAGGTATTGCTCAAAGCGCTGCAAGCCACGATCTAGAGTTTGGTTAAAACTCTTTTCCTCACGATTGAGGGTGTCAATAATGAGTTGTTGTTTGGTTTTTAATTCTGGGAAGGTATCAGCAAGGGTGTCAATTACAGTGGTAGCGATAGCACTTAAAATAGGGTCATTGCCTTGAATATTGAGAGTTTTGGCATAGCGGACTGCACGTCTTAAGATGCGTCTTAGTACATAATTACGACCATTATTACCAGGTTGGATGCCGTCAGCAATGGAGCAACATAGGGTGCGTAAGTGGTCGGCGATGACACGGTAGGCGATGGCGTTGTCTAAATCTCTCTTATCCTCTGCGCTAGCATTGTCTGCGAGGTGATGTGGGTAGATATCAACATAGGAATGTCCACTCAGCTCGGTAAGCTTGGCAAAAATAGGGCTAAATAAGTCCGTATGATAGTTAGAAATTTTAGCGTTGAAATTTTGGAAATGATTCGTGCCTTGGATGATGGAGCAAATACGTTCAAACCCCATGCCGGTATCAACATGGCAGGCAGGTAGTGCAGAAAAGCTACCATCTTCATTGGCATTATACTGGATGAAAACAAGGTTCCATAATTCGATACATTGGTCACTATCTTGGTTGACGAGCTTGCCTTGTGTGTCGCCAGCTGGACTTAAATCCATGTGTAACTCAGAGCAGGGTCCGCAAGGACCGGTCTCTCCCATCATCCAAAAGTTATCTTTGACGTCACCATTGAGCACGTGAATAGCTGGGTCGAGTCCCGCCTTGGTAAATAGTCTTGCCCAGAAGTCGTAGGCCTCTTGGTCAAATTCGCCGGGGTCGCCAGCTGCTTTGTCTGGAGAGTAGACGGTGGCGTAGAGGCGCTCTGCTGGGAAGTTCCAGACATCAATCATGAGTTCCCATGCCCATTCAATAGCTTCTTGCTTGAAATAGTCACCAAATGACCAGTTACCAAGCATTTCAAAGAAAGTGTGGTGATAGGTATCGATGCCTACATCTTCTAAATCGTTATGCTTGCCACCTGCACGAATACATTTTTGTGTATCTGTCGCACGAGCAGGAGAATAAGGCGCTGACTGAGTGCCGAGGAAATAAGGCACAAATTGATTCATGCCAGCATTGGTAAAGAGTAAACCAGGAGATTGAGGTAATAACGAAGCGCTCGCCACACGTGTGTGTTGCTTGCTTTCAAAAAATTGGCAAAAACTCTCTCTAATCTCAGCTGATGTCATGAGGGGAGTTAAGAGAATTTTTAGCTAAATTAAAAGTAAAAATTCAGCTAAGAGTTGCAGTTTTTAGCTTATCGTATTAATTATAGATGAAATATGCAGATTGATATTATAACTCTTTTCCCGGAAATGATTACAACTCCGTTAGCTCAGAGCATGATTGGTAGAGCCCAAGAAGGAGGGTTAGTAAGCATTAATGTACATCAACTCCGCGATTGGGCAGAAGGCAAATGGCAGGTAGTGGACGACACGGTCTATGGAGGAGGTCAGGGTATGTTGCTACAATGTGAGCCATTGTTTAAGGCGGTCGCTGATCTCAAGTCAAAAAATGAGACGAGTAGTGATAGTTATGTCGTGCTCATGACTCCTCAAGGGCAGGTGTTCAAGCAGCAGCAGGCTGTCGAGTTAGGCCAGCATGAGCATATCATTATTATCTGCGGTCATTACGAAGGCGTGGATTACAGAGTGATTGAAGAATTAGTGGATTTAGAGCTTTCGATCGGGGATTATGTGCTGACGAATGGTGCGATTGCCGCGACTGTAGTTGTGGATGCTGTGGTGAGGTTGTTACCTGAAGTTTTAGGTAATGAACAATCAAGTGTAGAGGAATCATTTAGTAACCCTGATTTACTTGAAGCTCCCGCTTATACTAAGCCTGCTGTATTTAGAGGTTTAGAAGTGCCTCCTATTTTACTTAGTGGAGACCATGCTAAAATTAGCGCGTGGCGCAAGGAACAGGCTCTCAAGAGGACGCAAAAAAATCGCCCAGACTTAACTCAAGATTAAAGGATGAATATAGAAGCTATTAAGGAAGCTTTTGCGCAGAATTTCACGCAACATGAAGAATTGGGGGCGAGTATTAGTATTTGGCAAGCTGGGGAATCAGTTTTAGAGCTAGGTGCAGGGTTCATCTCTAAGGACAAAAGCCAAGCATGGGACACGGGTGTTTGTGTGCCTGTTTATTCGGCGACTAAAACTCCTGCTGCGGTTACGATGCTATGGCTGCTAGAGCAACATGGATTAACCCCAGAGGCACAAGTATCCAGTGTCTGGAGTCAGTTCCCTAATAAAGAAGCCAGTTTTGCGCAGATGCTCTCACATCAGGCTGGTTTATCAGCGCTAGATACAGTAGCAAAAATTGATGATTATGAAGCTGTGATTAAGGCAATCGAGGATCAGCAGCCTAAGTGGAATTTGGGGTCAGGTCATGGTTATCATCCTCGTACTTATGGATTTTTACTCGATGAAGCGGCGCGTCAGCTCTGTGGAGAACGTATAGGTGCAATTTGGAATAGAGAGATAGCGGTGCCATTGGGCTTGGATTTTTATATAGGGATTCCACAAGGTATGACAGCGGATGAATTGGCAACTCGGGTAGCACCACTGTATCCAGGCAAGGCCAAAGCCAGTTTATTCCAAAACGATCCGTTTTATTCTAAGCTTTCTGATTTGAATTCCCTAACAGGGCTTAGTTTTGCCTCACCACGTGGAGTCAATTCCGTGCTAGAAATGAATCAGTCTAAAGTGTGGGAGTTAGCTCTACCCAGCATGGGAGGTATTGGAACAGCACGTGCTTTGGCTGAATTCTATCAAGCAACACTAGGTTTTCAAAAACGAGAAGTGATAAGCGAGCAGGTGCGTGGTTGGCTGACTCAGAGTCAGACTCTAGGGCATGATCAGGTATTACAAATTGAAACCCATTTTGGTATGGGTTGTATGATGAATAAAGGTTTACAACAGCCTCCATTTGGCAAGAGCCAGAGTGCTTACGGTCACCCCGGAGCAGGAGGAAGTGTGGCTTATGCTGATCCTGAAAGCCAACTGAGCTTTGCCTACACCATGAACCAAATGACACTGAGCGTTCTACCTAATGAAAAGAGTCAATCAATCATGGCTCTTTTGTAGTGTGCCGATAAACTTATTTTTTTATCAAGTTGCTTGGTGTGGTGTCTGCCACTAGGTCACCTGTAGCAAACTGAATGCCAGCTAGGTAGTGCTTGAGAATCATAGGGTTGCTGAAAATGTCATTATTATGTCCAAAATTGGTATAAAACACACGTACTTTACCGACTGATTGAACCCATGAAATAGCAAAGTCATTATCTGTGCGTTTGATGCTACCAGCTTTAACTGCGTCACTTTTCTCTGGGTTGAGATGGAGTAAAATGCGCAGTTGATCACGTGAGTAAGGTTCGTTTTTAAACTGATAGATTTCTTCCTTGATCATAAAGTCAGTGATGCCTTCAAATACAGGTTGATTGATGGCGTGCTGAGGGTCTTCGACCACGATATTAACATTATGTCTAGCTGTCCATGGGTGCCCATCAAATGTAGCGCCTATTAAACTTGGGTAATGATCATGGTTTTTACAGGCGTCGGTAGCAGCATGAATACCAACCAAACCACCACCTTGTTCTACATAAGTTTGTAAATTAGTAATGAGACGATGATGACGTTGTTTTAATAGTGCTAGAGTTTCAGGGCTTAATTCACTCGCAGGGCTAGTTCCTTTTCCTTTGTTTTTTTTCGTTGAAGGCATGAAAAAGTCACCACTCACATTAAGAAGCACGATAGCATCAAACTCTGTAATTTTTGGAAACTCAAAATTAGTTGAGTCATCACTAATGATAGTTTCGAAAGCTTGGGTTTGGTTACCTAAATTTTCGAGAGCAAATTTACCATAGGGAATAGAGCCGTGGCGGTAGCCATTAGTGGCGCTATAAATGAGAATTTTTCTTTTTTCTTTTGCTTGAGCAATAGTCTGAGTAGGTAATGCAGCTAAAATAGCCTTTTGAAAAGCTTCTGGTACAGGCTTATCATTAAAGCTAGGTTGCCAGCTTGTTGAAGGCTCGGCTAATAAAGTGCCAAAACTTGCAAGATAAATTAGAGTGATAAAGTGTTTCATAAGCTGATTTAACTATTTCAGCTATCACTATAAGCATAACACGGTGAATTAACCATCAAGAAAGATGAGTAGACTCAAACTGCTAAGCTTTTGCCTTTTTGAGCATGGATTCGATAGTTCTGTTATTTAGATTTAGCTCGTTGTTCTAAGTGCCGAGAGATGTCCTGTCTAAACGGGAAGATAGTGTCAATATAGGGCTTGCCAGTCACATCAGAAATGACAGTTTCTTGTATGGTATAATCCATGAGCTGTTCCAAGAGGCCTAAATCTTCTGGGTCATTCCAAGACTTAATGAGTGATATAGTGCTCCGGAAAACTTTGATATTTTCAGGTGTGTTGAGTTGTGGATGATTGATTTCTTGTTTGAGAGTTTTGCGAATGATGTTTTTGTGTGTTTCAGGAATCACCACTGAATAAGATATGCGTGGAATGCTAGTTGCTAAGGGGGCATCTCTTAAAATATTATCAAAATAACGGTTGCGTAGTGTTATTTCATCTTGTGTAGGTTTTTCCCTATACATATAGGCAATGGCGCTTTGGAGGCTTGACCTTGTTGGGTAATCTTGAGCTAATTGAATTAGCGTATCATGCTGATTTCGACTTATAAGAATATCATAAATATTATGAAAATCTACTTCTTGAGCTAATTCAATAACTTCTGAATTACTAAGTGCTTGCTCGCTTATTGAGGGGGTGTAAATAAAATAAAGTGCCCTTTGCTTATCCTCAGCTGAACCTTGTCGTAAAATGTTTTTCGTAATTTCTACCAGATTTTTTTGCGTTGATAGATCAAGGTTATGAAAATTATTATAAATAAACTGATTTAATAAGAGGCTCAGCAAAAGTTTCCGCTTATTTTGTGGTAATTTGAGTTTTGACTCCTGTTCGGAGTTACTGGCATCTAATTCTACTATGATATTTTTAATAAATCTGTCCAGGTTGAAGGTTTGTGGCCATTCTTTTTTGAGTAGGTTTTCGATTTGGGTGTAAGCGTATTTTTCCTCAGTGGATAATTGTTGTGTGTCTCTACTTGCAAGACTAGCTTGAGCTGATTGACGCAAGAGATGAGAAGGGCTGTGGTGATAAAGTAAGTCTAAAGCAAAAGCTATATTCTGTAAGGAGGGTTCTCCTAAATGATGGTTTTTCACAGGGCGAATATGAGTGTGAGCGTTAGGACCTTTTTCTGGTTCAGGTATTTCAAAGCAGGCTATTAGCATACTAGGAGTAGAATCGGCATCTGCTTTGTTTTGAATTTGTTGAGCTAAAGCTAAATCTACATAAGCTGTGGATGTGTTTGAAGTGATAGTCGCTTGTTGTTGATTCGCTAGTGTAATAGTAGTTTGATAACAAATAGAGTGGAGCTTGGCATCCTGATGAGGCGCACTCATTGGGCTTTTTTGTTGGGTCTCTTTGTAACTGTAAGGTTTGATATGGTATGAAGTGCTATTGCCACAGAAACTGTAATAGTTATGTTCTGCACTTTGCCACTGACTTTTTGAGTTTTTGAAATATAATTTAGGGCTGCTTCTTTCTGAGTAAATAATTTCCTGCCCTGTGTTGTTGATGAGGTAGCTCTTGGTGTATTTTTTAGATTCATCATATTCGACAAACAGAGAAACTTCATTATCAGTATAGACGGCATGTTTAGGTAGCTGCTCTATTGGGGTGCCTACTCTGACGTGCCAAATGATGTCAGAATTAAAAGGGTTAGGTTTTCTGATAACGAAATTAGGGTTGCCTAAATAGTCGCTAGGGTCATCTAAAAAAGGGCCAGTATGAATTGGCTCTCTATTCTCAGGCTTTGAAAATGCAGTTGAGCAGACAATATAAATACACAGGTAAACGTATTTATAATATTTAGATAAATAAGCCATAGATAAAATCTAAATTATTGATGGTAATAGTCGAGCTTTTAAGTTTTTGCCTTTTTAAGCATGGCTTCTATAAAAGGGGTCAGGTCTCCATCCATGACAGCCGAGACATTGCCACTCTCATGTTGGGTGCGTAAATCCTTAATCATTTGGTAAGGTTGAAAGACGTAAGATCTAATCTGGCTGCCCCAGCCTATCTCGCCTTTATCATTATACGCTTGGTCTGCAGTGGCTTTTTGTTTGTCTTGCTCGATAACGAGTAGTTTTGCTTTGAGGATTTGTAGGGCGAGGATTTTGTTTTGTAGTTGTGAACGTTGTTGGGTACAGCGCACCATGATGCCAGTGGGAATATGTTTCATGATAACCGCGGTTTCGACTTTGTTGACATTTTGCCCGCCTGCTCCACCACTACGTGCAGTTTGAATATCTAGGTCTGAGTCTGGCACTTCGATATTGATATCTTCATCAATTTCTGGCGTGACATCAACAGAGGCAAAAGAAGTGTGTCGTTTGCCTGCTGAATCAAAAGGAGAGATACGCACGAGGCGATGCACCCCGCGTTCATTTTTGAGGTAACCAAAAGCGTAGTCACCCTCAATTTTAAGTGTGACTTCGCGGAAACCAGCACTATCACCATCTTGGAAATCTAGGGTAGTGACTTTGAAGCCTTGTTTCTCTGCCCAACGTTGATACATGCGGCAGAGCATTTGAGCCCAATCGCAAGCTTCTGTGCCACCTGCTCCTGCATGAATGGTGAGGAAGGCGTTGGCCTTGTCATGTGGTTGATTGAGTAGAGTGATGAGCTCAAAGCTATCTAAGTTTTTGATGATGAGCTTGTGTAGGTCTAGTCCTTCTTGGGCGAGACTGGCATCGTCTTCTGCTAATTCTTGGGTGACTTGGAGGTTGTCAAATTGTTCGATGAGGTTGAGGTAGGGAGTGAGCTTGGCCTTGAGTAGGTTGCATTCACCTACAATTTTTTGTGCTGCTTGAGCGTCATCCCAAAAATTATTGCCAGCCATGGTCTCTTCATAGTTTGCAATTTTAATGGTTAAATCATCAATATCTAGATAGTTGCCGAGTGCTTGTAGACGAGTTTGAATGAGGTCTAGGTCTAAGCTTTTAAATTGTTCAATAACCGTTTCTGACATGGGTTTACATCAGGCTAAAAACCCTGAATTGTCAACCAAATGAGTATTCGTTAACTTTTTATGTAGAAAAACCATGTTTTTTCGCTTGCCAAATAAGATTATTCGGCTATGTTCTTCCTCCCTATGGCAAGAGTAGCAGGTAAATCAAAAACTCGTAAAGCTGTAGCTAAGCGTTTCAAAGTAACTGGCACAGGAAAAGTCCTACGCCGTAAACAAGGAGCGCGCCACATCCTCCAGAAAAAATCTAGCAAGAGAAAGCGCAGCTTAGGCCAAGCAGCTCTTGTGTCTGATGCTGACCTCAAGTCAGTTAAGGCAAACCTAGGTATGTAAGGAGAATGTAATTAGCCACAGTTTAGGTAAATCAAATTGGCGTTTGTCTTTCTTAATATTGAATTAGATATTAGGAATAATTAACGGATGAGGCAGCGTCAATTTTCTAAGAACAGTCCGTTTATTATAGTAAAATATGCCAAGAGCAACCAATAGTCCAGCCAGTCGCAAACGCCGCAAACGTATTTTGCGCAGAGCGAAGGGGTTTAGAGGTTTTAGATCTAAACTCTATCGTTATGCCAAAGATGCGGTAATTAAAGCGAAACAGTATGAGTACCGTGACCGTAAAAAGCGCAAAGCTCAATTTCGTCGTCTATGGATTCAGCGTATCAGCGCTGCATCACGTGCAGAAGGTCTTACTTATAGTCGTCTTATCCAAGGTTTAAACCTCGCTAAGATTGCTGTTGACCGTAAAGTATTAGCACAATTAGCTGTGGAAGATCCACAAGCTTTTGTGGCAATCGTTAACCAAGCTAAAGCTGCTCTTAAAGAAGCAGGTCAAGCAAAGGTTAGCCAATTAGCAGGTTAATTTAAAATATCTAATATTATGGCAACGAAAGAAATTATTTTATGTGAACCTGTTCACGGTGTTGGCGCTGAAGCTGATATCGTAAGGGTTAAAGCAGGTTTTGCTAACAACTACCTTGTTCCTCAAGGTAAAGCTCTTGAAGCTAACAAGCACAACAAAGCTCAAATTGAAGCTTTGAAGCAAGCTCGTGCAGAAAGAGAAGCAGCAGAACTTAAAGAACTTAATGCAACAGCAAGCAAGCTTGCTAAGCTTGGTACGTTAAAGTTTGAGTTAGAAGCAGGTGAAGGAGACAAAGCCTTTGGTTCTATCACAAATATTGATATTGCTAAGCGTCTTGAAGAATCAGGTTTAACTGTTGATCGCCATAGCATCCAATTGGATAAGGCAATCAAGACTTCAGGAGAGCAAACTTTAGAAGTGAAGCTTAGTGCAGATGTAACTGCAACTATCAAAATTGAAGTTGTATTTACGACTAAGTAAGCAAACTAAGTTTTATTTAAAAGGCCAGTATCCTTTGAGGGTACTGGCCTTTTTTGTTGTTGTCCCTTTATGGAAATAAGCTTGACTTATAAAGGTTAACTTGGCTTATCTTATCCAGATATTTCCCATATCTTTCGTTTGTAAAATCAGTTTTTGATGTCTCTTTTTAAACAATATAAAAATGAAATCATTCAGGTGACTTTAATCACCGTGATGGGGGTTATTGTGATTTTTCTGTTTAAGGAATATAGTTCAAATAATAGGCTCAAGCAACAATTGCTCTATAGTGAAAAAACTGCAGCCGAACAACAAGGTTTAGCAGAGGAGCTTACTATTCAATTAGATAAAGCGAATAGAGAGATAGAAGCCACTGCCGTAGAGCTACAAATGCAAAGAGAAGTAGTGGTAGAGTTAAGGGATAAAATTTTAGAGAAGCAGCAAGAAAACAAGGAGCTAGAATTGCTAGGAGATAAATTAGCCTTTAAGTTTGAGGAGCTAAAGATAGATGCTGAATTCAAAGAAACTCAATGGGCTCAAAAATATGATTTTTTAGAGCAAAAATTCACTCAATCAGCTTATCAAGTTGAAGCATTACTAGGTCAGCAAGCAGAAAAGAACCAAACAATTTTAGAATTAGAAACGCAATTAAACCAAGAGCAAATCACTGGAGATAGACAGCTTACTAGCAATGATAAAGCTTGGTTAGCGCAATTTTTAGAAAAGCAGCAAACAAGGTATAACGATTGGCAATCCACGAAGAAAAGTATTCTTAGTGAAGTGGTCAAGCAGGGGCTGTTACATGAACTAAGAGACCCTTTGGAAGATTTGCTTCTTGAGGAAGAGTTTTTAACTCAGCAAGAGCAACGCCAATTAGCCACTTGGGGTATAAATTTAAAGAATATAGATAATAAAACGATAGCCAATAATGCCAATCAGGACGCAGAATATGCTTATACTTCGCTATATGACAACACCTCTACCGTTGAAGGAGAAGCTGGTAAAGTGGTGAATAACGAAATACAAGGAAGCTTTAGATTTAAACCGCAAGGCATAGAGCAGAAAGTGACACCTAAACTTTCTTTGCAAGAACAAGAAAAGCAAGAGTTTTTGAATTACTATAAGCAAGGTCTCACACAGCAAGCTATAGAAACGGGAGAATCTATATTAGAGCGTAACCCTACAGATAATACCATGATGTACAATCTGAGCTTATTGCATGTAAAGCGTAAGGAATTTGAATCAGCTAAAGCCTATGCGCAAAAACTCATCGAGCTATCAGCAGAAAATCATCAAGGGCATTATTTGCAAGGACTTATAGCTTATTATGAGCAAGATATAGAACAAGCCAAAGCGAGTTTAGAAAAATCAATCACCCTCAATGACAAGTTTGGTCCGGCTTGGCTTTATTTTGGGCATTTATTGAATTATTCAAAAGAGCATCAAGAAGCTAAGCGTGCTTTTGAAAAAGTGATAGAATACCAAGGAGAGAGTGCAGCTATTTATTATAATCTAGCGGTACTTAGTCAAAAAGTAAATAAACCTAAAGAAGGCGTGTATTACTATCAGAAATCCTTAGACCTAGGTGGCAAAATAGATATAGATTTAGCCAATAAACTTCTGCTCTCAGCCCAATAATTTGGGGTATCAATAACAGAAAATAGACAGTTTAGGTGCTGCCGTGTGCTCAGTAATTATTCTGAGTGGTCGTCTTCTAAGTAGAGGAAGCTAGCACAGCTGGGACAAGTCACCAGATTTTCATCATGGGCAATATCAATTTTAATCTGAGGTTGCACGTTCATGTTACAGCTAGGGCATACATTAGCTGTGTCGTTAAAGAGCACGACAGTTTTGAGTCCTTCTCTATTTTTTGATAAACGTTGCCAATGTTCTAGAGTTTCGCTAGGTAAATCTTTGCCTAGGTGCGCAATAGCAGATTCTAATTCAACGACTTCTGTCTTCGCTGTTTCTAATTTTTGTTTAAATAGCCCGAGCTCTTGTTCGATTTGAGGCTTTAATGCTGTAGCAACTTCAATTTCTTGTTCTAGTTTTTCTTCTAGTTTTTCTATAGTTTCAAGCTTAGCTAAAAGGCTATTTTCTAGCTCTTCTATATCATCTTGGTAATTATCAATTTCATTACCCATTGCGGTGAATTCTTCGTTTTTATTAGTTTCAAAACGTTGAGTTTCAAGTCGAGAAATACTTTGATTGCGCGTTTCAATCTCTAATTCGATTTGACTCTGCTCAACTTTCATTTTTTTGATGCGAGCTTTCTTTTCATCAATGGAGTTTTTGATATCAACCCACGGCTCTTTAATTTTTTTTGCTTGAGCTATTTGGTGATCTAAAATGCTTTGAAAATCATAACGTTTTCCTTCTAACTCTTGCAATTTGAGTAACGTTGGTATGTATTCGTTCATATGGCATACATATAAGATTTTTTATCTTTAAATTCAAAGATAATTCTTTATATTTTATTATAATTTCACATGAAAGTTAAATTTCCGACAAACAAAGAAGTTTTAAAGATAGAACGCCAGCGTGCAATCAAAAATTATCACTATACCATGCGATTTGTTTGTGTGTTTCTTATGATGATTTATGTGGCGTTATGGTTTAGTTATAAGAGCCAATCACAAGCTTTAGATTATGAAGTTTGGATGAAGATAGCCACAGTTACTGCCCTGATGGCAGTTATTCATTTTTGTTGCTGGTTTTTTGGTTTCTTGCGCCATTGGTTTAAAGGAGGAATAGTCGGCTTAATGTTCATCTTGCCATATGTATTTTTGTTATTTTCCTTACCTAAAAAAGATAAGGTGGAATACAAAAGTATAGAAGAGGTCAAACCTGTAACTACAGTCGCACCAGAAATTAAAATAGTCAAAACGCCAGAAGAAAAGCTCAAAGAAACGATAAAAAATATAGAAGATAATTACCCTAATAGCCAACTCATATTTTTACTACTTGATGGCATGAAAATTCATCAAACAAGTCAAGTACGTGAATATTTTGATAGCTTGAAACTATCAGAGAAGAAAATTGTCTGGAGTAAAGTTCCTCAAGGAGAGATATTTATTTTTCAAGATCCTCAAATCAGTTTAGAAAACCTTCAGCAATTAACGCAGAGGTTTGCAGATCAAGTGATAGAAAATCCAAGCCTTGATTTGGTAAAAGCTGTTTTTAATGAAGATAAATTTGCGCCTCAAATATTTAATGATATTCTTCGCAGTAATGAGGATGAAAATGCACGCCAAGTCAAAGTAGCTGCAGGTTGGTTCAATACACTTAATGGGTATAAACCAGTGGATATGCAATCCACACTTATCAATTTAAAAAATACAGATAACCGAGCTTACGCTGCTGATATAGAGAAAAAATTAGTAAGTTTACTATTTGAACCCTATTTAATGGTAGAAAGAGCTCTAGTTTTTGAAGCTTACATCAATTGGATAAAAACAATAGACGCCAAAAGAAAGGTTGTCATCATTAACTATTATCAGCAACAACAAGCTGAAGATCAAGTGGATGATTTTCTCTTGGAAATAGCCTTTGGTTATTTACCAGAAGAAGCATGGGCCTTGGTCAAGGAGCGTTGGTTAAAAGATTTGCGAACTTGGGAGCCAATTCTACGTACCCAACCAGAGGTTGTTGAGCCTCAGTTATTAAAAATATATAATAGTCTCAATTTGAGCCAAAAAAAATCTGCCTTAAAAACTTTAGCAAAAATAGGAAAGGCTCAAAGTCTAAGGTTTATCGAAGAAAGATTAAAAATAAGTGAAATAGAAGAAAGAATTTTCTTGAAATCGGCAGCGTCAACCATTAAGACACGCCTAGCAAATTGATTTTAGGCTTTTTTTGAAAGGCCGCCGTGGCGGAACTGGTAGACGCTGTGGATTTAAAATCCATTGTCCGCAAGGACGTGTCGGTTCGATCCCGACCGGTGGTACTTCTAGCCTTAAATCAATTGCTTTAATTTTACGTATAAAACAAATTAAAGCTCCCACGTTTGCTTACTTAAAAAGCAGTGTAATTGATAATGCTCTTTCTGCGCGATGATTTGAATAGCGCCGTGTTGTGATTGCTCAACAATAAGAGTCGATTCTAGGTTTTTTAACTCAGTGATAAATTCAGGGTGTAGCTTGCTCCAGCTTGAATGCACAATGATGGCTTGCGCTGCAAGACTTTTGAGTTGATCTAGGTGTGAAGAGTGTAACTCTAGAGATTGATTAATGTTAGCCAAGTATAAAACTTTGATAGGTTGATGTAAGTGCTGGATTTCAACACCCAAAATAGAAGATGCGGAATAAGGCGTAATTGTGCTTAAATTGTTTTTTGACAGATAATGGCGGTCTCGACTGATGAGACCTGGCATCTGCTCTAAGTAACGAGGGTTTTGATGAGGCGCGAGATGAATCGTAGGTGGGTTAGTTGTATCGCTAATCAGTAGTTTCAGAGATAATTTCTGCTCCAATTGTAAGAGACTGTTGAGTGAAGCGCTACTCTGAGGGAATAGGTGGAGATGGTCTTTCTCTATACAAATGAGGTGATCATAAAACCCCGTGTTGATGAACCATAAACCAGGTTGAAAGTAGTCAGGATTATTAATACTTGCAGTAGGTAGCCGTGATTCAAGTTGCTGTGCACATTGGTGCAGTTT
Source organism: Akkermansiaceae bacterium UBA4589 (assembly GCA_002387565.1). Taxonomy (GTDB): domain Bacteria; phylum Verrucomicrobiota; class Verrucomicrobiia; order Verrucomicrobiales; family Akkermansiaceae; genus UBA4581. The sequence goes on from DGJT01000018.1 coordinate 19,314, forward strand.
TTGCAAATACCACATATGTATTTGGTTAGCTTTAGTTTGTAACTGGTCATTTTGCAAGGGGACCATCACAAGTAAAAGTAGAGTTATGATAATTTCTCCACTAATAAGAGGAATGAAAAAAGGTGTCAGCAAAATTGACCACCAATAAGCAGCGCCAAAATAATAGGTCATGAAACCCATAGAAGCGACAAAAGCAAATAGTGAAACCGCAAATGTTTGGCCAACTTTTTGCCCAGTCATGAATTTAAACCTTTGATAATTTTTCCAAAATTTAACAGGTAAATACGCGTCAGGTCTCGCCCAATTTTTGGCATATTTATTCCATAGACCTCCCATGCCTAAAAGAGCTAGCACAATACTAAAAGAGAGCTGAAACCCCATTTGGAATAATTGATAAGGGTTAATACATAGACTCAAAATGAAAGTAGCCGCTAAAGCATTAAGTGGGCGGAACGGTAACCTGCCTACTTTGGATAACCCCCAAATAAGCAAGAAAATGCTCGTTCGCATAATCGAAGGCGCCCAGCCCGTAATCAGAGTGTAGTAAAGCAATACTCCAAAAATAATAGCATACCTTAATTGATAAGGCGCTTTAGTTAATAAGGCCAAGCGATTTACCAAGTACAACATCAGCCCTAGATGCAGCCCACTAATCGCAAACAAGTGCAACAGCCCCAAATATTTAAAAGGCTCTAAAGCAGCTTGAGTATCAGCATTTTTAATACCTAGCACGAGAGGCAACATGAGTTGATAAGCCTCAGAGTTTTTATCGATGCCCAAACTTAGGCGTTTTTTGATCCAATTACGGAAATCGTAGAGTTGAGCTTTGAGTTGTAATAATGAAGATGAAGTTGCCTCAATAAGTGTTATAGGGCTGAGTGCTAGTGCTTGGTGCCTCACACCCTGACCATGAGCATAACGTTTGAAATTAAAATCAAATGGACTAGCGGGAGGGTTAATATGGCGTACAGAGGCTAAGCAGTTAATTGTGTCTCCTATTTTGAATTCTGGAGAAGTGGCTAAAACAGAGAGGAATATAGACACACCTAGTTCAGTTTTTTTGCTTAGGTTCTTAGCATGTTCGATTTCTGCAACTGTTTTATTGCGCTGAGGGGAGAGCGTCTGCAAACGAACTTTATAGCGCTTGAGCTTAGCCTCGGTGGTTGAGGCTAGAGGGTAACTATGCTCAACCAGAGCTTTCACCCACATCAAGTTACCTTGTTCCTCGATGAAGGATCCGACTTCCTTATGTATTGCTTGCTCATGATAGTAACGCAGGAGAGGTACTCCCATAAGCATCAATACAGCGATAGCTGCTATCCATGAGAACCGTTTGTAAATAAGATAAGTAGCAAAGGCACCTAAAATGATAGAAACTATAGTAGAAGCTAAAAATACTAAAGAGAACCAATGACCCTGTTCATACCACTCATAAATACTTATTAACCCACCACCTGTAAAAAGTGTGGCTAATAAAAAAGGGGTGAACAAAAACCTAAAAACCAGATTCACCACACTAATTTAAAGAAGGTTGAATAAATTTAAAGGTTAAATTTAAAAGCTTACTCAGCAGGCGTTAGCTCATAGCCATCAGCGGTGTCTTTGATTTGCCAGCCTTGGGCGGTGATTTGGTCACGGAGTTGGTCGCAGGCGCCCCAGTCTTTGTCTTTTTTGGCTTGGAGACGTTGTTCGGCGAGGGCTTGGATATCAGCAGGTATTTCAGCTGTTGTTTCTGACTCAGGGAGGGTCACATCCCAGCCAAATGCGGCAATAATGAGACTGAGCCCATTGAGGTAGTTTTTGGCTTGCTCAGAGCTAAGGCTATGAGACTTGAGTTGTTTGTCGAGTTGCTTGAGGGTGAGGAAGACCTGTCCTAGAGCTTCTGGCGTGTTAAGATCATTGAGTAATGCCTCCCATGCTGATGCAAATGGGTTGTCAGCGAGTAAGCTTTCGATAGGTTGAGCGCAAAGCTCTGTGTAAGTTGGTGCAGAGCTCTGACTTAGATCAATGAGTTGCTGCTGGTATTTGCCGAGTTGTTTGAGGTGGTTCTGTGCATTTTTGAGTAGGTCAAATTTGAAATTGAGCTTCTTGCGGTAGTGACCAGCGAGTAGAGCGTAACGCACGCTGGCAGGGGCGTAACCCATATCATGGAGTTGATTGAGGGTGTAGAGATTACCTAAGCTTTTGCTCATTTTTTGGTCTTCGACCATGAGGTGCTCGCTGTGAAACCAGTGTTGTGCGCAGGGCTTACCTGTAGCGGCTTCACTCTGAGCAATTTCATTGTCATGATGAGGGAAGCATAGGTCAACGCCACCACCATGAAGATCAATGCCATTAGGTAGGTGCTTGAGACTCATGGCGCTACACTCGAGATGCCAACCTGGGCGACCTTCTCCCCATGGGCTTTGCCAGAAATGCTCAGCATCTTCATCCTTGCGGTGTTTCCAGAGGACAAAATCGCTTATATTGTCCTTGTCATACTCGTCTGCATCTGAGGATGAGGTTGTGGAGGGATTGCTCAGTTGCTCCGATTCAATTTTATCTACACCAGAGAGTTTGCCATAGTTTGGAAAGGCTGAAATTGAAAAGTAAACGGATTGATCAGAACCGACATAGGCAATTTTTTTATCTATGAGAGTTTGGACTAAATCAATTTGCTCAGGGATATGAGCCACAGCACTTGGTTCTACATGAGGGCTGAGTAAATTAAGGCTCTGGCAATCAGCAGCAAACTTTTCTCCCCAAGGTTTAGTGAATTGGGCTAGCGGTATGGCTTGAGCAATGGCGCCACGAATGGTTTTGTCGTCAACGTCAGTGAGGTTTCTTACATGTTTGACTTGAATACCACTTAGCTCGAGGACGCGGCGCAGAGTGTCTTGCACTACAAAAGTACGAAAATTGCCAATATGAGCTTCGGCATAGATGGTAGGCCCACAAGCGTAGAAGCCAAACTCATGTGTCGAAGGTTGAGTGAGAGGCTTTAGAGATTTGCTGAGTGTGTCGTAGAGTTGTGGTGCCGGCATAGATTTGTTTAAGCATAGTTGAGCTACCTTGGAAAGTAAATTAAGTCCCATTAAGGCAGGGGATCATGCCCATGAGTTTTACTCCATGGGTGGCAACGTAGAATGCGTTTGAAACTTAACCAAATACCTTTGAAAAAACCATATTTTTCAAAGGCCTGAATAGCGTAATTAGAACAGGTTGGCTCATACCTGCAACAACCATGTTGACCTAAACTCTGCTTAATGGGTAAGCTGAGATATTGGTAAACTTTGATGAGCTTGATGCAGAATAGTTTCATGATAAAATAAGCATTTTTAGCTTTGATAATACATTGACATAAAATCTCAATAATATTACTTTTGAGTTAATTCGTAAGCTTATTTAGCCTGCAAAATCCATTGAATGCAAGCAACTTAAGAGAGTTCGAGCAAGATATAAAAAATTATCAAACACTAAGTGATGCAGGTGTAGGTTGCTGGCTCAAGGTGACTTCTGTAGTGGTTGTAAAGTTACTAAAAAGCTAAATTTAAAGAAATAACTTCATGATACATATTGTCTTAGTAGAGCCAGAAATTCCCCATAATACAGGTGCAGCTGGAAGGCTTGCTGTAGCGGCTAATGCTTGCTTACATCTCATTGAACCGCTGGGTTTTGAGATTGATGAAAAACAGGTACGTCGAGCAGGTTTGGATTATTGGAAAGATGTAAAACTTAAAACATGGAGTTCTTGGGCTGAATTTGTCGCCGACCCTCCAGTGCCGAGTGATCAGTGGTTTTTGATGACTACTAAGGCTACTAAGAATTATTGGCAGGCTGAGTACCCCCAAGACTGCTGCCTCATTTTTGGTGCAGAAACCCGTGGATTAGCGGACTCTATACTCGAAGCTTACCCAGACAATATGATTAAAATTCCGATGCGAGAGAACAGTACTCGCAGCCTGAATCAATCGACGAGTGTAGGTATTGCGATGTATGAAGTGTTGCGCCAACATCCAGAGCTATTAGATGCTGGAAATTAAGGGATTTATGCCTTGCTATTTCAAGGCTCTCTAGTTAACTAATAATCTCTAATTACTTAATAGCACCTAATTATGTCTTCAGTTTCTAATATCAAAATTATTGAAAATCAGCCGTTACCATCGCCGCAAGCGTTGATGGATCAGATTGCCGCCACACCTGAAGAAGCAGCATTCATAGTCAAGAGCCGTGAGACGATTGTTGATATTTTACAGGGTAAAGATGAAAGATTTTTACTTATTTTAGGGCCTTGCTCTATTCATGATACAAAGGCTTGTTTAGAGTATGCGCAGCGTTTAGCTGAATTAAATAAGAAAGTGTCTGATCGCATCTACCTTGTGATGCGTGTCTACTTTGAAAAGCCAAGAACAACCGTTGGCTGGAAAGGTTTAATCATGGATCCTCGCCTTGATGGTTCATGTAATTTAGAAGAAGGTTTTATTGCGGCACGCCAATTCCTTAAGCAAGTGGTGGCTTGTGGCCTGCCAACTGCTACGGAGTTACTTGATCCAATCACACCTCAGTATATTGCTGATTTAGTGAGTTGGGCAGCTATTGGAGCGCGTACGACAGAATCTCAAACACACCGTCAAATGACTTCGGGCTTATCTATGCCTGTCGGTTTTAAGAACACTACTTATGGTGGAATTAAGGCGGCTATTAATGCTATTGAAGCAGCGTCTAAACCTCAGGTATTTCTCGGCGTGAGTGATACGGGTGTCGCGTCTGCAGTGAGCACTAAGGGTAATCAAGATTGTCACCTTATTTTAAGAGGTGGTGATGATGGACCTAATTATGATGAAGCTTCCGTAGAGGAATCATACAATGCATTACTCAAAGCAAATCAACCCGAGCGCATTATGATAGATGCTTCGCACGCAAACTGCGGTAAAGATGATACAAAAATGCCTGCTGTGTTTGAAGCTATCATTGAGCAGAAAGTTAAATACCCAGAGCGTATCTTAGGAGCGATGCTGGAGAGTCATCTCAATGCTGGAGCACAAGCATTTCCTCAACCAGTAGAAGACCTCAACTACGGTCAATCTATTACAGATAAGTGTATTAGTTGGGAGACTACAGAAGAGTTGGTATTGGCTGCTTATGATAAACTAGCTAAGTAAGTTATCTATTAGTAACTAATAAAAAAGCCGTGCTTGTTTCCAAGCACGGCTTTTTTTATTAATGAGTTCTTTGAAATTTATAGAGTTTGTTTATAGAGTGTTGTCTTCTTGTTCAGGAGGGGTTATTTTGTCGACCTCGTCGAGGACATTGAGTACCTGACAACCTTGCTCCATAGAACGGTCGATACGAAAATCAAGAATAGGGGTTTGTCTAAGAACGACACGTTGCATAAGTTTCTTTTGAATCATGCCACGCTTCTTTTGAATCACTTCTAAAACATCGTAGTCGTTATCTGCTCCCAAGATACTAAGCCATACTTTGGCCTCTTTAAGGTCTTGGGTAGTGTCGACATCCATGACAGTAACTAAAGCTGGTTGGAACTCAAACTCTTTTGGAAATAGAGTGCTTAGCTCACGTTTGAGAAGTTCATTAATTTTTTTAAGACGCGGGCTCATAATAAGGTGTGGTTGTTGGCTGGTTTGATAACCGAAAAGATAGGTAAAAAACAGACTTATTTGATAGGTATTTTTAAGGTCATACCTATGCGAATAAGATGTGCGTTTTCGATGGCATTAATCGATTTTAATGAATTAATACTAACGTTATATTTTTTAGAAATTCCATAGAGCGTGTCACCTCTTACCACAGTGTGGGTTTTGTATTTTCCACTATAAGTAGCAACGGGTTTTGGCTTTGGCTTAGGTGGTTCTGGAGTGATGACAATTCTTGTAGAATTGTTCGTTTTACTAGGTTGATAGTAACGTCTCCATTTGCCGTCAGCCCAACTCGTGACATAATTGCCTTTCTTGTCAAAAGGTCCAGGGGTATTAGGCACAAAGTTTGGATTATCAACTTTTTTAATATTTGCCATTGCAGTCTGGAAACAGACAGCTGTAGAAATCAAACTAATCAATAATAAATAACGATTCATGATAGATAGGATAATTTAAAAAGCGACAACCAATGCACAATATAGGTTAGAAACGGTGTCTGTTCTTATTGACGAGGTGCGTCTGTAGGAACTAAATACTCATTCACATTAAATTCTTTCATTTGTTCATGAGACTTAAGAATTTTTTTAGTTTCAGAGAATAAAGGCATTAGCTCTTGCTGGTTGTCAATTTTTGCTTCTAAAAGTTTTTGAATACTACTTAGGTGTTGCTCTTGTTCAAAGTTGATATTGGCTAGTTGAGTTTGCACCGATGAATAAGCGGTTCGGAGTTTTACCTCGGCTTCTTGGTAAGCTTCTTTAGCTCCAAGCTGTTGATGATAGTTTTCTTTTTCTGCTTTATATTTTGAGCTAAACACACGACGGAAAAAACCAGTGGTTTCTTTGGGGTCAGTAAGCTCTGCTGAGCCCTTTTGTTCAAAATAACTAATGAGAGCGTCAAATTCACCTAAATTAAGTTGGTAACTTGATTTGAGTTGAGATACGGCATAAATCATGTCGTTGAGCTGAACGAGCTCATCTTTTTGTAGCTGAATGCCAGCCTTAACTTTTGCTTCAAAATTCATGAGGTGTGCCACTGTGTTTTCACTATTATTAAATAATGATTGGTAGAGTTCAGATACTCTTAGGATGCGAGCGTCAGCTTCTTCTTTGGCTTCTTTAATTGCAGCTAGAGCCTTGGCTTCGGTTTCTGCGAGGGCTTCTTGATAACGTTGCTCGATGAGCTCTTGTTCTTGAGCGATGGTGTCGAGCTGCTGTTTTTGTTCAATACTTTGTTGTTGAACCTCCATGAATTTATCTTGGTTCTTTTTGCTCATAAGTAGCACATAGCAAATGGCAGCAATAAGGATGGCTATGACAAACCATAAAGTGATGAGAATAGGCTTATTTTTCATTTGAAGTTTGATTGAGTTGTTTTAGTTGGTTTTGATAGTAAGTTAATTCTTTACTGTCTTTGCTTTGTTTGAGCAGGTCAACCAAGTCTGTAAGAATTTGCTTCTTCAAATCATAGGAAATTTCAGTATTAAATTCAATGATTAATATAAGGTATTGAATGGCCTTATCAGCTTTGTTGAGCTCTTTATAATTTTTGGCAAGTTCATATTGGATATTGGCAAGTAGCGCCCCTTGAGGGTTTTGTTCAATAAGCGACTCGAGTTTGGTGGCTGCTAACTGATAGTCTTTACTGAGATGCAGAATTTTGGCCTGTAAAAGTTGAGCTTGAACTTGCTCATAACTAGAAATCGTTTTTGTGAGCCACAGATCAATAGTGGCTTGAGCTGCTTCTAGGTCATTGGTTTTAAATTCCGAAGTTGCTTTATAGCGGTAGAGCAATCGCTCAGACTCTGAAAATGGTTTTGCTTGATACAATTGCGTGAAAAAGCGTGCTGCTTGTTGATAATCTTGGTTGATATAGTGACGAGTTGAAACCCAAATAAGAATACTTCTAGGTATGGCAACAGGTTTGTAAGTGATGGATGGCTCAGTAGTTGCGGGTGCTTCAGCGTCAGTTGTCGTTTCGTTGTTGGCAGTAGTTTCCGCTTGAGGAGAGCCGTCCAAGTTGGCTTTTTCGTCAATTAGACTTTGGTTATAAGTCCAAATTTTCTCAATTAAATCACTGAGTTTAGCAAGGGCTTGTTGAGAAAAATAAATTTCAATAAGCGCCTGATTGGCTAGGGGGAAGTAGTCCTTAATATCTAGGCTTAAGCATTTTTGATAATATTTTTCTGCAGCAGATAAGTTATTTGTAAGTTGATATAGATAGCCTAGTTTAGAATAGATAAAAGCCTGTTGTTTTGCCTCTAATGTCGGTACTTGCTCTATTAAGCTTAGATAGGTATCGATACTACGTTGAGGTAATGATTTTTCTGCAAGAATTTCAGCTAACCTATATTTGGCATGAGCAAATAACTGCAGGTTAGAACGGTATTTAAAGACTTGTTCGTAATCAGCTATGGCTAAATGATCTTGATTTAAGCTTTCATAGCAAGCGGCACGTTTTATGAGTGACTCCATAGTTTTGGACTCATCTAAAACTGGGTTATTAAGCGTTTGAGTTAAGATACTGATAGCTTTTTCATAAGCTTTGGCTTGAATAAAGATATTGGCTAGTTGAGAGCCATACTTGTTTTGGTATTGAGCATTGAGAAACTCAGGACGAATAGCCTCATAATAAAAAAGCGCTTGGTTATAGTCCTGCATGGAGAGCAATTGCTCTGCTTTAAGCCAGATCACCATTTGGTAATAGTGATTTTCCATTTGGTCTTCGTATTCAGAGAGAAATTTATCTATTTTTTTGCTCAGAGAAGCGGCCGTTTTATTTTGAGACTTTTGATACGACAAAAGGAGGTCTTGATAATCAATAGCAATTCTATCTAGAGAGGATGATGAATCTAAGTTTTTGAGTTTTTGAATTTTTGCAAAATAATCACTGGCTAAATTAAGCTGGTTCTGACGTTGAGCAGCATTGGCTCCAATCCAATAGATTTCTTTAGCTAAATCACTAATACCTTGTGTAGATTCTAATTTCTCAAGTGCACTTAATACAATATCATCTTTACCTTGATCGAAATAAGAAATGAACAACTTCAAGTAGGCTTTTTCATGCCACTCTTTTAGAGCTTCATCTTCTATAATAGTGAGTAGTTGAGCGTGGTATTCATCAATGTTATCTGTGTTTTTTTTAAGACCAGCTTGCTGGAAAAGTATGGAAGATTTTTTTTCAGGGGGCAGGTCAAATTGAAGTAGTTGAGTGTAGCAGTCTTGAGCTTTTTCGAGCAAACTTAATTGATTGTCTGCTGTTGATGAATTTAAAGCACTGTTTTTAGCTTGTAGTGTATAAATTTGACTTAGATTAGTGAGCGCAAGAATAGAGGCTTGCTGAGCAGGGATACTCGCAATAGTTTCAGCATCCTGTTGTTCAATTTGTTCGAGTAAATCAAGGTAAAAGGTAATGGCTTTTTCAAGCTCATTTTGCTGTTGGGCATATTGAGCTAATTTAAGTAGCACGAGAGATTTTAATTCTGGGCTAATAGATTTTTTGAGAAGTTGTTCGTACCAACCTTGTGCACGCTCAAAGCCAAATAAGGCTTCATCAATTTTAGCAATTTCGTAGATAGCTTGCTCAGACCACTGGTTTTCATCTGCACTTGAACTAATACAAGCGAGAAAGTATTCCTTAGCGAGTAACGGAGAATCTTCAATAAGGTAGCACTGCGCTAGTTCATATTGGGCTTTACTTAGATCCTCCAATTCAGGCTTGAGAGCGATAAACTGGACATAACGTTTCCGAGCTAGAGCCGCGGTCTGTTTTGCTGGTTCACTACCAGCTGGAAAGCTCTGGGCTTGCTGATACCATTGTTGAGCCAAGAGGAGAATACTTTCGCCCTCAAACTCATCATTTATTTCAGTCTGCTCTTGGGCAAAAGTTAAGCTCAAGAAAAATAAAAGTACGCTGTAAAAATAAATTTTCAAAAATGAATAAAATGTTAATTATTAGCCTCCACAGGTAGAGAAATATTCCATACCTTGGCGCGCACACAGGTCGATATGACATCTGCTATATATTGACCTTTGCATTCTTGATCAAATCTGATGCGGACAGCTTGGTCTGGGTAAACGGATACTAAGCGCTCAAGCTTATTGTAAAGAGCTTCATGAGATGAGGTTTGCCCATTAATGCTAAATTCACCAGAGGTTTTAAGGTTTATAATAATTTCACCAGCTAGACGTTGTTCACTACTGCCTTCGGATGATGTGGGGATACGAATATCCAAATCGAGTTCATCTTTAGAAAATTTCCAACTTAGAAGAAAGAAAATCAGCAGAATAAACACGACGTCAATAAGAGGCGCTAAAGGAAGCTGCGCTTGAGGCAGTTGAGGTCGTTTAAAGCTGAGCTTATTCATCATGAATGAGAGTTGAAGGTACGGAATACGTATTAGTCACTCTTTTTAGTGTCCACCAGAGTCATATCATAGCTGGAGAGGAACTCAATAGTAGCCATTTCTAATTGGCTAGCTAATTTTTGAGCGCGTGAGCGTAAACCAGCATAAATAAGCATAATAATAATACCTATAATTAAACCAGAAGCTGTGGTGATTAAAGCTTCAGAAACACCACTGGCAAGTTCCATTTGTTTGACACCTTGCATATTTCCCACAGAGATTTCAAGGAAGGCTTTGATCATACCTAACACAGTTCCCAATAATCCAATCATGGGTGCCATAGAGCCTAAATCTGAGATGAAAACTAATTTACGAGCTATTTTTTCAGACTCAAAATTCGCTTGCATAATAGCTACTTCATCTAAGTTTTCTTTACTGCTATTTGCATGATTTTTATTAAATTCTAAGACCTTGAGTACAATACGACTCAAAGAACTCGAATCGCTCGATGTAAATGCAATCAAACCATGATAATCACGATTAGAAATATAAGCTTTGATAGAGGCCAGTGTATTAGCAGGTGCAATCAAATTAGCTCTCATGGAAAAAAGTGAAAGCAAGCTTAAGAAAATAGAAATGATAGAAACCGCAAGCAGCGCATACATCATAATGCCTCCCTTTTCAAATAGGCCGCCTAAATTAACTGTGCCTGCTTCGTCTTGCGCTCCCAAGGCCAAAGAGCTTAGTGAGATTAGACTGAGTGTAATGAGCTTTTTCATGAATTTAAAATAGAATTATTTACTAATAAATCAAGCTTAGTTATTTATTGTGTTTCTGATTCATGTTTTAAAGCGCCAGCATTGATACAATAACGCAAATCAGTGGGGTTACCAAAGCCTTCACCTTCAAACACATGTCCGAGGTGTCCATCACAGCGAGCACACCTAACTTCCATGCGCTTCATGCCTAATGAAAGATCTTCTATGACTTTAACATTCTGATCTTGAGCAGGTTTCCAAAATGAAGGCCACCCTGAGCGTGAATCAAAACTGGTCTTAGCTTCAAACAAAAGTAAATCACAGCCTGCACAATGAAAGCCTCCATCCGAAATCTTTTTAAATTTTTTATAGTCAGGGCCAAATGGGCGTTCAGTGCCATGCTCACGTAAAATATGATAAGCTTTAGGCGACAGCACTTCTTTCCATTCTTCGTTGGTTTTCATAATAGTTTGTATGTTAGATGGTTGCGCTTCCGTAGTTAGTGAAGCAGGTTCAGGTGTACTATTTGTTGTTTTTAAAGCAAATTGTGAGCTCTGGGGGTTACATGAAATAAGTGAGCAAGCCATCAGTGCATTTAGGCCAATAATGATAGGCAAGGGAGGTGTTTTGAAAAAAGACATGAATGAAGGGTAATTTATAATAATAAAATTAAGGGTTATTTTCTGAAATGATGGGGTTAAAAATTTGAATTTCTGCTTCTGTGTCGCCAATAATTTGTTGAGCTCGTTTCAGAGCGTCTCGAGTAGAAATATTAGGGTTATCTGGGTGACTAAAAAAGAGGTTCGTTTCCGCTTCGTTTTTATTACAGTTTTGCTGTAAAATCTTAAGCACGCCTGAATTTTTAAGGACTCGATGAATCTCTCTATTAGCGCCACTGATAAGGAGGAATTTGTTATTTTTTTGTGTTTGTTCAATTAAGTCTTTAAAGGCAATCATCGCGCTAGCATCAAAATCCCGAGCATTACGTAAGCGCAAGATGAGGACTTTTAAGTGTTCATCTTTGAGCATTTTTTGTAAGTGAGCACGCAGTAAATCAGCGGTAGCAAAAAAGAGAGACCCTTCTAATTGAATAATCGCAATAGCAGGGTCAGGTCTATTATCTCTGAGTCTAATTTCTTTGAGCTGCTCATCTTCAATCGTGTACTCTTTGAGGGTAGGGGTTTTGACTTTTTGTAAGTAAAAAATGAGCGACAAACCACAACCAATAAAGATAGAATAATGCAATGGTAAAAATAAAGCTGTAATAGCCGTGGTGATAAGAACAACGGCATCACCTTTAGTGGTACGCAGACAAATCTTAATCGTTTTAAAGTTGAGCAATGATAGTGCAATCATAATAATTAAGACGGCTAATGCTGATTTAGGTATGTTTGAAACCAGTGGAAAGAATGTGAGAGCGACAAGACCTATCAAACAAAAAACTCCAGAGTAAAGAGAGGCAAACCGAGTCTTAGCCCCTGAGTTAAAGTTAAGAGATGAGCGCGTCAGTGAACCAGAGGCCGGCATAGGACCTAAGAAAGCACAGCAGATATTAGCCATACCCACGGCTAGCATATCTTTATTGGCGTTAGGATTCTCTCCTGTTTTTATAGCCAAGCTTTTGGCCATGCTGTTGTTTTCAAGAATGGAAAGAAAAGCAATACCAAAACTAATACCTATCACTTGGGCAATAGTTGATTGCCAAGATATTTGCTGCCAAATATCCCAATTAGGCATCATCTCGGCACTATTAAACGAAGCAAAACAAGCGATTTCATCTAGATGTAATTGGGGTAGCCATGCTTTACACGCAGCTAAAATTAAGCTCACAATCACCAAGGCTAAAGTAAAGCTAGGCAATTTAGGTAATTTTTTTTCAAAAGTTAAATAAATAATCAGAGTGATTACGGAAACAATGAGTGTTGGCCAGTGTGTGTGAACGAGCCCTGTAGTTAATGAAGCGACACCTTGAAAAAAGTTAGCATCCTCAACATAAGCATCAATACCTAAGGTATGTTTGATTTGCTTGCTCATAATGAGGATGGCTGCAATGGAAATATAACCAGTGAGAACACTACGACTGATAAACTGGCTAAGCTCACCTGTTTTAAGTAAAGCTCCTGCAATGCAAAAAATCCCAGATAGCAAAACAATCACAGGCACAAAAATAATTTTCTGCTCAGGGCTCAAATGCTCCAAAGCAAAAAAACTAGCCAACATAAATGCGGTAGCATTAGTTGGTCCTAAGATGGTAAATTGTGAGCTCGCAAAAAAAGGAGCCACGATAGAAGCAATCACTGAGCCAATGAGCCCATAATAAATAGGTACTTCCGCAATGGCTGCGTAGGCAATACTCTGAGGTAGTGAGAGTAGAGCTACATTAAGAGCCGCTTTAATATCATAGTTAAACTTAGCTGAACTATAGCTAAGAATATCTTGAAAAAAAAGAGGAGCTTTCATGTTATTGACAATGCCTGATCTGACGATAAAATTGGTAGGAAACTAAACTTAATCCTAAAATATTAGGCAGCCAAAGCAAGATAAGTTTTAAGTTAAGGCTTGATGGGTCGAGCTCTTTGGCAAAGGTAAAGAGTAATAGATACCCTCCAGCCATGGAAAGCCCAATGATAAATCGACTTTGCTTTTCTTCTCTGGGTTTAGTGAGTCCTAAATTAAAACCTATAATGCCAAGAATCAGGCAGGCTAAGCTCAACGAGCTGCGTTGATGCCATTCAATAGTAATATTCCTTTTGAGTAAAGATTGTTGAGGTTTATCAAGTTGCCTTTGTTTAGTGATTAGCTCGGCTGAACCTGTTTCTTTAATCGGCTTTACTTTGCTGCGCTCTTTTTTAAGGTCAAATAACACTGGTTGAGCAGAATCAATTTGAATCAGTTCAGTTTGTGAATTTAGCTCAATTTTTTCTAAATAAGCTTGATTGAGTGAGAGGTAAACTTTCTCGTCTTCACTTCTATAGTCTACCGTAGCGGTTTCGCTGTAGAGGTACTGTTTTTGTTTTGCTTGATCTGTTTTTTCTGTCGAGGGTAATAAAATATGCCAACCTTGGAGTTGGTCTTGATAGCTGTCTGTGACAAAAAATTGAGCGTTGGATTGGCTTTTAATAGCCTGATTCTTGATGAGGTATTCAGGGTTGGTTTGAATACTGTTGTAAAGAATTTGTTTGCTCTGATAAGAGGCAAAAGGCGAGAGTTGATGGTTAATGTACCAACAAAAAGCAGTCAGTAAAATAGCAATGATAATAGTTGGCAAGGCAATCCTAGGGTAGCTCAATCCCGCCATACGTAAGTTGTTGAGCTCATTATCTTGCGAAAGCCTAAAGGTCGTGGAAAGCGTAGCAACTAAAAAAGCACAAGGCAGACTATAAGATAAAAAATAAGGAATTTTACTCAATATAAAAAATAACAAGACCTTTAGGCTGGCTTGTTCATCTACAAGAATGGCCTGAGATTTCTGAGCAAATGTCCCAATAACTAGGACAGCGGTTAAAGTGATAATAAATTGACTAGTGCTACGTAAAATTTGCGCAATAATATATCTATCATATAACGGCAATAAAATTCTTCTATTTAGAAGATGATGTAGCATGTAAATTATATATGAGGTGTCTGGTTGATTAAGCCTTGATTAGCTTATCAACACTATAGCGACCAGATCCAGCGATGAAGAGAACCAAAGCAACAAATAAATAAACTAAAGCTAACTCTTTAGAAGGTCCAGCTTTGGCAAAAATAGGGTCAGCTTGATGAGTTAAAAATGCAGCTCCTCCCATCACAGCAATCCAGCTTAATGAAGCGAGTCGAGTTCCTAACCCTAAGATAATAAGTAAAGCGCCAAAAAATTCAGCTAAAATAGCGATGACTAATATAGCAGTTGGAGATAAAAAACTAAGAGATGCAGGAACTGGGAAACTGCCGCTTTCACTAATAGCACTAAAATTTTGGAGCTTGCCCAAGCCATGACCAAATAACATCATTAATCCAAAAGAAACTCTTAAAATGAGCAAGCCAAGTGAAGTAGATGTAGAATTGGCTTTACCGTAACATAGTAAATGTGTGATTTTCATAGTGTTTTTTTAGGGAAATTAAGCCTTAAAGTCAACGTAAAAGACCTTGGCGTTAAGGCTTAATAAATGGCTAGGTCATTTATCAGTTGTTATTTAGCCGCCACTTACTTAAAGTGGTGCCATGTTAACAAGCTTAGATTTACGCGGCGTATTGAACTACGTTGAGCAATTTAATAAGAAAAATTTCCTATTCATCTTAGAAGAGTCGTGTTTAGAAGAAGCATGGTTGTCTGGTTTTTTATTAGATGTAGATAAGCTCATAGGTGTCGGTGTGGGTTGCTTGGTCTGTCTTAATAGCCATGACGAAGCTATTTTAGAAAAAGTTGAAGAATTACTATTGGAGAGTTCAGTAGCTTTTGATTTTTTTCAAGAAGTGGGATCTTCTAAGGCTCAATGGGAGGCGGCTCTAACTCGAGGGCAAATTCTTGTAACTAAAGGGTTGATAGAGGACAAAACACAGGTACAAAAAATATTTACTAAACTTATTTGGATTGATGAGTCTGGTTTTGCGCAATTAGCTGACTCACAGCTCAATACACAATTACTCGACAGGCGGGCTATATTTTTGGATCAAAGTGAGCCGATAAATTTAGAGAATCAGGATGAAAGACTTATGGTGGCTAAAGATTGGTGCGCTCAAGCTAGGATTCCACGTGTGCACTTTTTGACGACAGCAGAAGAGCATTCTTTGTTAGAAGAATTATTTTCTGCAGAAGGTGTCGGCGTGATGGTCTACACTAATCCTTATGAGGAAATTCGCCCCTTAGAAAAGTCAGAGATTGTAGAGCTGCTAGCTCTCATGGGGCCTGTGATTTCACGTCAGGCATTGTTGCCGCGTAGTTATGCTGAAATTGAAAACCAAATTGAAGATTATTTGGCACTGGTAGTTGATCAACACGTTTTGGGATGTGTAGCTATTCATTATCACTCCTGCGGTGAAAACAAAGAAGATCAACTAGCAGAAATAGCCTGCTTATTTATCAAGCCTACGCACCAAAACCAAGGGTACGCTAAAAAATTAGTCAAAGCAGCTGAGGCTCAAGCAATTTCAAAAGGAGCGCATCAGTTAGTAGCCCTTACCAAAACTGCAGGAAAATTATTTATAGAGCTTGGTTACACATTAGAAAATCAAGACCTTTTACCTGATATGATAAAAGATAGGGGGGCGCCTGATAAAGAGTTCTACGTAAAAAGCATCTATATTGCAGAGTAGATTTTAAAATATATCACTTAAAAAGCATTTTTTTGTTTGTCAAATAGGTGTTTTTGAGTTATTTGCTCTTTCCCCACGTGATTTAGCATGCTTGATTAGCTAATAACTATTAAGCCCTAAATAACCAAGTTGTAGGTCCTAAAAACAAGGTTTTTGCTTTGTTTTTGTGGGAGTAGGGTAACCCAACTTAATCCATTATAATTATGTCAAAAAACACAAAAGAAACTGTTGAAGAGTCACAAGACTCATTGGTCTTGAATCGCTTTGAATTGCCAAATCGTTTAACTAAAAACGAAGACACGGCTACTGATACTTACACTCAATTCGTGGCTGAGCCATTTGAGCGCGGATTTGGTCACACACTAGGCAACTCATTACGCCGAGTACTCCTTTCATCTATCGAAGGTGCAGCTGTTACTTCTGTTCGTATCGCTGGAGCTCAACATGAGTTTTCAACTTTACCAGGTGTTGTTGAAGATGTGACAGATATTATTCTGAACATCAAAAAAATTGGATTTAAACATGCGACAAAAGAAGCCTCAATTCTCAACATCAATGTTGAGAAAAAAGGTGTAGTTACCGCAGGCGACATCGAAGAAGCTAATGGCTTTGAAGTCGTGAACAAAGATCAAGTAATTTGTACACTTGATAAAAAAGTAAAATTTGAATGTGAGCTCCAAGTTCAAGTCGGACGCGGTTTCGCCACAAGTGAAGAAAACAAAGTAGCAGACGCTCCAATCGGTGTTATCGCTGTTGAAACTGTGTTCTCACCTGTTTCTCGTGTAAAGTACAGTGTTGAAGCTACCCGTGTAGGTCAAATCACTAACTATGATAAGCTTATCTTAGACATCTGGACTGACGGTCGTATTGAGCCTAATGACGCTTTACTACAGGCTTCAGCTATCATGCGTCACCACTTAGACGTATTCGTTAACTATGACGATGACGCCATCGCTTTCCAAGAAGCTCAAGAAATGAAGAACGAAGAAGATTCTAAATTGAAGAGACTTCTTAACATGAGCGTTAATGAGATTGAGCTCTCTGTACGTGCAGCTAACTGCTTGAATAATGCTAACATTATCACTGTAGGTCAGCTCGCTACTAAGACAGAAGCAGACATGCTCAAGTACAGAAACTTTGGTAAAAAATCACTCAATGAGATTAAAGACAAACTTGTTGAGCTTGGTTTAGGATTGGGAATGAGTATTGACCCTGAGCTTATCACTAGCTCAATTACCACTACTACAAATCAGTTTGTCGAAGAGGAGGAGTCTCCAGTTGGCTTAAGTGATTTGATTGCTCAGAATATTGAAGACTAAGAATATTAATCAATTTAAAGATAATGAAACACGGAAAGAAAATTCACAAACTTAAGCGTAATGCTTCACAAAGAAAAGCTCTGCTTTCTAATTTAGCAGGACAACTTATTGAGCATGGTCGCATTAGAACCACATTGGCCAAGGCTAAAGCACTTCGCCCAGTAGCTGAGAAGCTAGTCACACTTGCTAAGCGTGATGATGTACACACACGTCGCCAAGCAGTTTCTTACTTGCGCCAAAAAGACATCGTGCAAAAGCTTTTTACGGAAATCGCTCCAGCAGCAAAAGACCGCCAAGGTGGTTATTGCCGTATTATCAAGCTTGGTTTTAGAACTTCAGATGCAGCGCCTATGGCTCTCATCGAATGGGTAGATCGCCCAGAAATCGAAAACGAGACCATCGTTGACGAGGTAGAAGTCGCGGAAGCAACTGAAGTAGCAGTAGAAGCTACAGAAGAGGCAGCAGCAGTTCAAGAAGAAGCCAAGGTTGAGGAGAAAGCAGAAGCAAAAGAAGAAGTCAAAGAAGCTCCAGCTAAAAAAGCCACAGCTAAAAAGACAACTAAAAAAGCGGCAGCCAAAAAAACTACTGCTAAAAAAGCTCCTAAAAAGAAAGAAGATTAATTACCTTACTTACAACTAATCTAAAACAAAGAGGTTTTGAGCTTGGCTTAAAACCTCTTTTGTTTTATCAAATCAACAACTCCGTGGAGTTTGAATCACCCTTACTACTATGACACTTGATGAAATTAGGCAGAGAATCGATGAATTAGATACCAATCTCATTCATTTATTAGGCGAACGAGCCAAGCTTGTGCACATGGTGGGCGATTTCAAAAAAGAGCACAATTTGCCTATCTACGCCCCCGAGCGAGAGTACGCACTCATTGAAAAACTCTTAGCCAAGAACAAAGAGGCCAAGTCACAAATTACCGACGAATCACTCAAGGCGATTTACCGAGAAATCATGTCGTCAGCGCTGAGTTTAGAGGACGATTTTAGAGTGGCCTACCTAGGGCCTGAAGGCACATGGACACATCAGGCCGCTATTAAGAAGTTTGGTCACTCTGTAGATTACCTTCCCAAGTCTAATTTTGCAGATGTGTTTGACGCTGTCGAATCTAAGCAGGTCAATTACGGAGTAGTGCCAATTGAAAACTCTACAGAGGGCGCAGTCACGCACACCCTAGATTTATTTGTAGAGTCGCATTTAAAAATTTGTGCGCAAATTGAGCTGTCTATACAAAATGCCTTGTTAGCTAAAATTGACAAAGAAGCTATTAAGACCATCTACTCGCACCCACAAGTTTTTGGTCAATGCCGAGGCTGGTTGTTGCAGAATTTCCCTAAAGCTGATTTGGTAGAGGTGTCTTCCACTACTAAAGCCGCGCAAATGGTCGCCGAGTCAGATGATGCTAAGGGTGTCGCTGCTCTAGCGGGCACATTATCAGCAGAATTTCATGGTCTGAATATCTTGGAAACCAATATCCAAGATAAACAGCATAACACCACCAGGTTTTTGGTCATCACGCATAAGGATTGCCCAGCAACAGGTGATGACAAGACTTCGCTACTATTTTCGGTGAAAGACCAGCCAGGCTCCTTAGTCAACGCCTTGAACGTGTTTAACAGTCATGGCATCAATTTAGCAAAAATTGAGTCTAGACCATCCAAACAAGGTGACTGGAAATACATCTTCTATGTCGATGCTCAAGGGCACGCCGCAGACAGCCCTCTCAAAGAGGCTCTGCTAGAACTAGAATCATCTTGCGCCTTGGTCAAGGTGCTGGGTTCATATGCTAGCAAAAGTTTGTAATCTAGTGACGCTAGTACCTGCATGAATAGAGTGAAATGGCGTATGAGGTGCTTGCAAGTCATGGCGGGCATATTGATTCTCGGGTTGAGCAGTTGCGCGAGTTTAAATCCGTTGGAGTGGATTTTTGGGCGTAAGATTCATTGGGATTGGCGCAAGGAAAACCCAACTTTTTATTTTATAGCCGATGATCTGATGTCTATTCACGGGCAAGAGTTGTTAGAGATTGTTCCAAGAGATATTGATAATTATTGCCCAGCGTACAGGAATTTAAATGCTGAGGGTAGGCAGTTGTTTTGGGTGATGCTGCTATCGGCTATAGCTAGACATGAGAGCAGTCATAATCCTGCTTGCTTTTATCAGGAACAAATCAAAAACAAATATGGAGAGAAGGTCATCAGTCGAGGTCTCTTGCAGATTTCCTACCTGAGCTCTAAACGTTATCTGCCAACTATTAGTTCAGATGACGATCTGCATGTGGCGCACACGAACTTATTATGTGGAATTGAAATTTTAAAAACATGGGTGCTAACGGACAAGGTCATCTCCTCTAGAGTGAATCGCAAGTGGTACGGAGCCGCTAGATACTGGAGCGTCTTAAGGGCTAATGCCAAGCATCAAGAAATTCAAGGCTGGCTCCAATCATTAGAGTATACAGAACAGCAAAAAAACAAAGCTGGCTCAAACGCTACTCAAGATTTTTAGGGTGAGGTAAGCGAGATTATTTTTTGAGTTGACAAAAATGTCAGGTGTAGATAGATTAAAAATAAGTTTAAATACCTTGTATGCGGGTATAGCTTAGTGGTAAAGCTCCAGCCTTCCAAGCTGATTATGCGGGTTCGATTCCCGCTACCCGCTTTTGACATTTAAACTCAAAACTTAAAACTAAGATTATGAAATTAAAAAAAATATGTACCCTAATAGCTAGTGTTGTTTGCATAGGATTTATACAAGCTCAATCCGTAGATGTGCAAACTGCAATTACTAATGAAAGCCCAGTTGCTCTAAGTGACGCAATATTAGCGGAAGTTGGTCGAATGACTACAGTAGAGGAATTTGATAGCTTTGCTCAGTCAATCTTAAGTTTGCTTACTAGTGATGATGTGCTTAATGTTGTACTTGCTCAAGCTGTTGTTTCAGCATTTGATCAAATCTATGCGGATGAAAATAACGTATACGAACCAGTTATTAAAGCTCGCATACCTGCTACGAAGCCTTCTTTTGTGCCAGTGCAAGCGCCAGATGCAGGTGAGTCACCTGAAGAAGTTGAGCTTGAAGTCGAGTCTGAGGAAGAAGCTGTTACTCCTACCCCTCCTGTTACTCCTTAATTAAATAATTAAATAATTAAATAATGAAAAAATATACTTATATTGCAGCTTTAATGTCTGCAGGTTCACTCACTTTTGCTGGTGATTTTGGTGCGGCTTCTCAAGATATTGAAAGCTCTGCATCAACTAGTCTTCTGCATAACTTAGATGTAGCTGGTTTTTACGACGATAATCTACATGCGGGTACTGCGACTCGTGATCAAGAATCATTTGTGATTCAGTCTGCTTTAAATTCTATCTTCTCTAGTAGAACTGCTGCTTCTGTCTTAGACTTGGGTACGAGAATCGGTGGGCGTTATAACGAGGACGCTGCCAACGGTTTTGATGATTTCGAATGGGACTTGGGTGCTAATGCCAATTACTATAGAATTCTTAACGCAAGAAACGTTCTTACTAGTCTAGGTAGCGTTGCCTATCGATTAGACGATGACGGGGCTTATGGTAACACTAACACGAGAGGTGGTGAAGAATACCTTGCATATAGCTTGGCTAACTCAGTAACTACTCAGCTTAATGATACTCTACAGTCAACTTTAGGGTTTACTCTCTCAGGCACAGATTTTGATGCGTCTAGTGTTAATGATAGGACTAATGTTCAAGTGAGTGCCAAACTTAGTGAGCGTTTAACTAAATTACTCAGAGGTTATGTAGCTTATTCGTACAGAATGGTGAATGCTGATGACACTGATAGTGATATTCATAAATTAGTTTTAGGTGGTGATTATGATTTAACAGCTACTGAGAAGCTTAATGCGGAACTTGGTATCCAGTCACGTGAAATTGATAATGGCGGAGACAGTCAAAACTTCTTTGCTTCTTTAAATTTTGCTCGTGCAATTAATAGTACTCTTACGGCTAAATTAGGTACTGTTTATGGGGCTGATGAGCAAGGCAACATCCTCGGTGGTGTGCGTTATGAGGAAAAAACTTCATGGAGAACTAATGCTGGATTGGCTTATCAAGCTTCTAAGCAGCTTAGCTTAACTACTGATATTGACTATTTATTAGGTCAGTATGAAGGTGCTCAAACTGCAGCTACTGAAGGAGACGAGAATAAAATCACTTGGAGCACTGGTGTAAAATACGCTTATTCTCCACAAGTGACTTTGAGCGCTTCTTATGCATTCACTGATTCTGATTCTGATGTGTTAGTTAATAATGACTACGACAGAAATCGTTTCTCTGTAGGTGCAAATATTGCATTCTAATCAAAAATCTAGTTTTAAAATGCCTCTCAGCTAAGGCTGAGAGGCATTTTTTTTCACCTTTTATTATATTTATTTATGAGCCAAAACTTTAATGTAGCTAATCATTTAGATGATGAAGATGCTGTTGATTTTTCTAGTGTTGTTAGAGAGCATTATCTAATTATTATATCCATTGCGTTAGGTTCATTTCTTTTGTCTTTGGCGGTGACGCTGCTCATGGACAAAAAATACACCAGTTTTGCGGAAGTGGAGCCGGTGAGTATAGGTTCAGGGTTGACGATTGATGGCCAAAATAATGCTGAAGCGAGTCGAGACAATGTAGATCGTAACTTTGTGTTCACGCAAGCAGGGGTTTTGTCCTCTAATACGGTCCTCAAAAGAGTGGTTGAGGAATTAAACCTAACAGATCTTTGGGAAGTTTCCGAAAGTATAGCTCTCATTAAATTATCTAATTTAATAGATGTTGAGCCAGTTTATGGTACAAACCTCATCTCTATGAAGGCTTCGTCTGCAGATGCGGCTCTCTCTGTTGATTTGCTCAATCAAGTGATTGCCTCGTACAAAGAGCAACGAGTTAGTTCAGTAAGAGAAAATGCTGAAAATCAATTATTGGCACTCAAGGCACAGATGGAGAGTCAAGAAATGATCAAGATTGAATCAAGAATTGCCCTAAATGATATCATGAGTAAGAAGGGTATTATTTATAGTGAGGGTGGTAGCTCCTCAGATAATATCATTGAAACAGGTAGCCATCAGCAATCTGTATCAGCTTATTTTGAGTTGCAAAAAGAACTCGATGCCAAGAAATCAGAGTTAACCGCTTTAGAATCAGCTGGTTTAGAAGGTGAAGAGCTCTTGGGTATCGCTGCAGGCGTTAGCTCTACGGGTAATTTAGTGGCACGTCAATATCCAGAATATTTGGACTTGAAAAAGAGTTACGATTCAGCCCTCGCTTCTGGTTTAGGCAAGAAGCATCCAGATATTTTAGCTCTTGCTAAACAAATTGAAAGTTCACAAACTCAGCTATACCAAGCTGTTGAAGGTTTAAAAGGTATTCTGCAAAATGAATACGAAGTTTTGCAGAAACGCTTAGTGGCGATGGAATCACTCAAGGATGAAACAAGAACCACTGCTGTTGATCGCTCTATTGATCTCAATGATTATCATACAGCTAGGCAGGATTATGAAGAAGCTCGTGAGATGTTTAATGATATTAAACAAAAATATATTAGAGAGAGTAGTCAGCTAGCTATTCCTCAAGAGGTAATCAAGGTACACAATGCGCCTGAGCAAGCACTCAGACATAGCAGTCCTAAGGAAATTCTTAATTTAGGTATCGGTATCGTTTTAGGATTGGTTCTTGGTTTTATGGCGGCATTTCTCATTGAGAAACTTGATCAAACGATTAAGACCATTGATGATGTGGAGCGTTATCTCAAAGCTAAAGTATTGGCCGTTATTCCTAAAAATGTGAATATTGACTTAAATGTAGGTGAGGCCGATATGAATGATTTAGAGGCCTACAGAATTCTAAGAACCAATATAGATCTTAAAAAGACTACCGATCAACATGTATTCTCTGTTTGTTCTGCTGGTCCAGCTGAGGGTAAGAGTACCACAATTGCCAATTTGGCGAATGCTTATGCCAACAGCGGTTATTTAACTGTTTTGGTAGATGCGGATATGCGTAGACCATCGGCACACAAGAAGTTTCAAGAATTACGCTCGCCTGGTTTATCTGATTATTTTACGGGTTCCCCACTTGATAATGTGGTGCGCAAGATAGACAGTATCGAAAATCTTTATTTATTGCCTGCAGGTAATAAGGTGTCTGATCCGATGCATTTGCTCAGCTCTGACACCATGAAAGAGTTGGTTGAAGATTTGCGTAGTAGGTTTGATGTAGTGCTCATTGATTCGCCGCCTATTTTAGGTTTAGGTGATGCGTCATTGATTGCTAATTTAGTGGATGAGACATTTTTAGTGATTCAGTACGGTAAGTTACCAAGGAAATTACTCAAGCATGTGAGTTTAGCTCTACAAGAGTCAGGCGGTAGCCTAATGGGTGTAGTGCTTAATCAGGTGGATGCTAAAAAAGATGCTTACTATGAGTATTATACGAATTACTATAATTACTACTCTTTAGACGATGACAAGGATGAGAAGCCAGCTCCAAGAAAGCCGGTAACTCAAGCGACTCAACTTAATGATGATATTGTATAATATGAAAATTTTAATCTGCTTAATAACACTTCTTAGTTTTAATTATTTAATAGCTCAGGGCAGTGGCTCGACTGTGGCGTATCACCAAGTAAAAATTGGTGAGAATCTCACCATTGAAATTAGAGGTGTGCCTCAAGAAGAGCAGGCTAAAATTGCAGCTAGTTATCCTGTGACTAAGAATGGAACTATTGCATTGCCATTTTTAGAGAAGCCTATTTATGTCAAGGGTTTAACTATGGACACTATAGCCACTAAAATTCAAAAAGCTTATTTTGAACAAGAGATTTACACCAGCCCTGTGATTATTGTAAGTTCTGCAGGAAGCTTGGCTGAGGATAAATCTAGATCTGAGCAAATTGTTACTGTAGGTGGGGAGGTTAAATCTCCTGCTCAAATACCTTACCGTCAAGACATGACACTTTATCAGGCAGTTCAAGCTGCGGGTGGGTTGACACCATTTGGATCTCTCAAGCGTGTGAAGTTGATTCGTCGAGGTGCTGAGGATCAAGTTTATGACCTCAGAACTTCTGAAGGTAAGGCCGTCTTAGTGAGACCTTCAGACACGATTGAGGTGGATGAAAGAGGCTTATTAGGGGGCTAGTATCATGAGGCGAGCAAAGCTGCATGAGGCTTTTAAAAACCTTATAAGATTAGCTTTATTTAATGAGAACAAATCTCAATAAATAAAGCTAATTTTTTTGCTTATTTTAGCTTTGCTGATATGGCAATCTGTGCTATTTTTCGCCACGCTTTTTTAAATCTATGGCAAATATTTTTCCACGTTCTTTTAACTTGTCACCTTTCAAGGTTCTTTTCTGTTTAGGTGTTGTCGGGATCACTATTATTTTAGGCTTGTGGTACTATGCCACTCCTAAGACTTTGCGTGTGGGCTATCAGCCTGCTCAGCCTATCCCTTTTGATCATAGTATTCATGTTGGTCAAGTCGGTTTAGATTGTCGTTACTGTCATAGCTTTGTAGATGAGTCATCTCATTCTAATATTCCATCAGCAAACACCTGTTGGAATTGTCACTCTCACATCAAAAAAGAGTCACCTAAGTTAGAGCCGTTGCGTAGAGCTATGGATAAAGACTACGAATTTTATGATGGCAAGGCTATTGAATGGGTGAGAGTTCACAAGTCTCCTGATTATGTTTACTTTAATCATAGTGCGCACGTGAATAGAGGTGTATCTTGTAAATCTTGTCATGGTAATGTGGATGAGATGGATGTTGTCTATCAGGCGGAGACGCACAGTATGTCATTCTGTCTTGATTGTCATCGCAACCCAGAAGACCACTTACGTCCTTTAGAAGAGGTTTATAATTTAGATTATGACGCTGCAGAGTTTATTAAGAATAACCCACAATTGGGTGTGAGTACTCAGCAGGAGTTAGGTGAGTTTTTGAAAAAAAAATGGTCCATTCATCCAAAAGAGAGTTGTTCAACCTGTCACAGATAATTAACTGACTAATTTTATGAGTAAACGTCAATGGTTTCATCCAGAATTAAAAGAAGATAAGCAAGTCAAGTCTACGCAGGCTTGGAGATCTTCAGCAGAGCTAGCTTCAGAGCCAAGCTTTGTGAATAAGTTTGATATAGAATTTCCTGAGGGAGACACCTTAACAGAAGAAGAAGCGGAATTATCAAGACGCTCATTTGTTAAGTTGATGGGTGCATCTACAGCGCTTGCAGGCATGGGTATGGTGGCTTGTCGTCGCCCAGAAAAATATATCATGCCTTATAAGCAGGCTCCCGAGTGGGTGATTCCTGGTAAAGCTGTTTATTATGCTACTGCCATGCCTACAGCAAAAGGTGGTGTGCCATTATTGGCGAGTAGTCATGAGGGGCGCCCTACTAAGTTAGAGTCTAATACCTTGGCTAACAAGCGTGGTGGCACGGACGCTTTTGCTCAAGCTTCAATCCTTAATTTGTACAGCCCAGATCGCTCTAAAGAGTTTTTATTTCAAGGGCAGGTTTCTTCGCAAGCAGACTTCCAAAATGCTTTGCCAAGCATTGCCGCTAAATTGAGTGATGCTAACAGTGCTTTCGTGGTGGCTAAAGATGACTCGCCAAGTCGTGAGCGAGCGCTCAAGCAACTCAAGCAAACTTATCCTAAGGCTAAGTTTTATGCTTACGAAGCATTAGAAGCTGACTCTGCTATCTCTCAAAAGGTCGTTATTAATTTATCTAAGGCGCAGCGTATTTTGTCATTAGATGCGGACTTTTTAGGTTTAGATAAGCAAGCTGATGTGGCTGGTTTTTATGCGAACCGTTTTGTTGAGGGTGCTGATTACGATCAAAAAGTTGATAAAAATAAGATTAACCGCCTTTATGTAGTTGAGCCTAACTTTAGTGAGACTGGTGGTTTGGCTGATCATAGAATGCGTTTGGCTCCTTCACAAGTAGCTAAGCTTACTGTTGCTCTAGGTCAATTTATTGCTGAAGCGACAGGTGACGCAACTTTAGGAAGCATCACTAAGGGTAGTGGTGTTAAGAGTTCGCTTACAGATAAGGATTTAATATGGGCCAAAGAAGCTGCTAAGGATTTGGTAACTAAAAAAGGCAAGAGCTTGGTCTTGATAGGTTCAGGTTACGATGACGCATTAAAAGCTTTAGTATTAGCGATGAATGTGGCTTTAGGAGCTACTAGTAACATTATCAAAGCATTGCCTAATACAGATTCAGTTGAATTAGGTTCATTGGCTGATTTAAAAAATGATTTAGCAGCTAAGAAAGTGAAGACATTGGTTTGGTTGAGCCCAGCTAACCCTTTCTATGATGCTCCTAGTGATTATAAGTTTGAAGAGCTTACTCAGTCTGTAGAGGCATTTATTCATTTTGGAGAGCGTGCTACTCCAGTTGCCAAGGCAGCTACATGGCATATTCCTGCGGCTCATTATTTAGAGAGTTGGGGTGATGTGAAGGATGTTAATGGCAAGGTCTTGCTCATTCAGCCACTTATTTTGCCGCTTTATGAAGGGATTTCAGAGCTTGAGTTGCTCTTAGCATTCAATACACAAGTGTTAGCTACAGCGAATGAGACAGGTTCAGTAGCTTCTCCTGCTTATGATTTTGTAAAACAAACTTCTGCATTGACTGAGGCTAAGTGGCGTAATGCGCTTAAGCGTGGCTTCATTGCTGATAAGGTTTCGTTAGTTCCATTTACAGTGAATGGTTCTGAGTTAGTCTCGATAGCTAAAAAAGGGTTGTCAGCATTAGTAAAACAAGCTGCGCCTACAGGGCAAGCTGTTGAAGTCGTCTTTAAGGCGGATAGCTCAGTTTGGGACGGCCGTTACATCAATAATGCTTGGTTGCAAGAAGCTCCAGATCCAATTGTTAAGTTGACTTGGGATAATGCGGCTTGGATTTCTCCAAAAACAGCAGAAGCACTAGGTGTGTACGATAAAGAAATTGGTTTGATTGGTATGAATCCAATCTTTAAAAAACCTAACTCAGCTATCTCAGATGCTAAAGATAAGGAGGGCCCTAATCGTACAGCTCCTGTCATTAAGCTTAAGGTTAATGGTGCAGAATTAGAAATCCCAGTGATTATTGCCTTTGGTCAAGCTGAGAATGTGCTCACGCTTCCTGTTGGTTATGGTCAGTTTTTTGATAAGCATCGTAAGTCTGATTTCAAAAAAGGTTTTGATGCTCAAAAGCATGCGCAAGGCTCATCAGAAAGAGAGAGCTATGTGGGTGTAAACGCAGGTTTCAACGTCTACAGCTTACGTACTTCTGCGAATCTTTACTATGCAACAGGCGCTACTGTAGCAACGACTAAAGTTCGTTACAAATTAGCCATGACTCAAGAGCACCATAATATGTATGGACGAGCTCTAGCTAGAGAGGTTTCTACTCAAGGTGATTTTAAGGCTAATCTTCATAGTGTTAAGAAGCATGGTGTAGATTCGCATGCTCCAGAAAACATTTCTTTATACAAATCAAAAGGCTCAAAAGTATGGCATGGTGATGGCGTATCAGCACCTAATCTCCTCTCTGATAAGATTCATCAGTGGGGTATGGCTATTGATTTGAATGTATGTACTGGCTGTAATGCTTGTTTAGTGGCTTGTCAGGCTGAAAACAATATCCCTGTTGTAGGTAAAGAGCAGGTGGCCATGGGTCGTGAGATGCACTGGATTCGTATGGATCGCTACTACGCAGTGGTTGATGGTGCCGACGAAGATAATCCAGAGATGATTCCTCAGCCTGTAGCCTGTGCTCAGTGTGAGAGCGCTCCTTGTGAAACTGTCTGCCCAGTTAATGCAACAGTACACACAGAAGAGGGTCTTAATGCTATGGCTTATAACCGCTGTATCGGTACACGTTATTGTGCTAATAACTGCCCATATAAAGCACGTCGTTTCAATTTCTTTGATTATAACAAGCGCAACCCGCTTATTGAGAAAAATCTTTATAAAGGAGCTGCAGGTAAGAAGCAGGAGGGTGATAGCACTCATTTACAACGTAACCCAAATGTTTCAGTGCGTATGCGTGGGGTTATGGAGAAGTGTACATACTGTGTGCAACGTCTTGAAGCTGCTAAAATTGATCAGAAGCAAGCGCTTAGATCCAAGGTTATGGCTTCAGGAGCTCTGTCTCATAATGTTGAGCTCAAGCCTGAAGAGCTTAGAATTAAGCATGATGGTGTTAAGGTAGCGTGTCAAACAGCCTGTCCTTCGGATGCGATTAGCTTTGGTAACCTTCTGGATAAAGAGGCTTCACGTATGGTGAGGGCCAAAGGTTCAGAGCGTAATTACGATTTGCTTAACTATATTGGAACACTTCCAAGAACTAGCTACCTTGCTAGAGTTAAAAATCCAAACCCAGCAATGCCAGGTGCAGAGTTTGTAGGTCAAGCGACAATTAACATGCATTAATTAGGAATATTTATTTACTATGTCTACACAATCTACATCAAATGTTTCTTCTCAAGGTAAAGTAGTGATACCTGTACTTGAGCGTGAAAAGTTGATTCTCAATAATCGTTCGCTTTCTTGGATTAGTAACAAAGTTTGCGGTATTATTGAAAACAAGCAGCCTGCGTTATGGTGGGCACTATTTATTCCTTGTGCGCTTATGGCTCTTATTGGGGTTGTAGGCGGTCTTGCTTACCAGGTTTACTCTGGTGTCGGTGTTTGGGGCAACAGTAACCGCGTTATGTGGGGTTGGCCGATTGTTAACTTTGTTTTCTGGATTGGTATTGGCCACGCGGGGACTTTGATTTCTGCAGTCCTGTTCCTCACTCGTCAGAACTGGAGAACTTCTATTAACCGCGCCGCTGAGGCGATGACTATTTTTGCGGTGATGTGTGCAGGAATTTACCCTGTATTCCACGTGGGTCGTGTGTGGATGGTGTGGTTCTTAGCTCCAGTACCTAACTCAAATGCTATCTGGCAAAACTTTAAATCACCACTTCTATGGGATGTGTTTGCGATTTCTACTTATTTCACAGTATCACTTATTTTCTGGTATTTAGGCATGGTTCCTGATTTGGCTACGATTCGTGATCGTGCAACAACTAAGATTAGACAGGTTCTTTATGGTGTCTTTTCTCTTGGTTGGAGAGGGGGTAATCGTCAGTGGTCTCACTATGAAATGGCTTACCTTATCTTGGCAGGTATTTCTACACCATTGGTGCTTTCTGTGCACTCAATCGTTTCATTTGACTTTGCGACTTCAGTAGTTCCTGGTTGGCATACGACGATTTTCCCTCCTTACTTTGTGGCGGGTGCTATTTTTGGTGGATTTGCCATGGTATTAACCATTATGATTCCTGCTCGCTATATCTACGGGCTGCAGGATTTAATCACCATGAAGCACATTGATAACATGGCTAAGATTATTTTGCTCACAGGTACTATCGTGGGTTACGCTTACCTCATGGAGCTTTTCATTGCTTTCTACTCAGGTGCTAAGTATGAGATGGATGCGTTTACCTTTAGGATTACAGGCCCTTATGCATGGGCTTATATTGCGATGATGGCTCTTAACGTTATTTCTCCACAGATTTTCTGGTCACGTAAAATGCGTGAGAACCTCTGGGTGATTATGGCGGTGGCTGGCTGTGTGAACGCAGGTATGTGGTTTGAGCGTTTCGTTATTATTGATACAACTCTAGCAAGAATGTTCTTACCTGGTGATTGGAAATACTTTAGTCCTAGTGCTATTGATGTGCTTACTTTCTTAGGCACCATGGGAATGTTCCTTACCTTGTTCCTTCTATTCTTGAGATTTTTACCTTGTATCAACATTGCAGAAGTTAAGTGGACTCTTCCAGAGGCTGACCCTCATTATGGTGAGGACGCTAATGACAAAGTGGAGCGTGTTGCAGCTTATCAAAAAGAACTTTCATAAGAATTATTTATATGAGTAAAGAAGCTAAAATTTACGGTTACCTTGCTGAGTTTGCTAATGCTCAGGAGCTCTATCACGCCGCTGAAAAAATTAGAGATGCCAAATACAGCCGTTGGGATTGTTATTCAGCATTTCCTATTCATGGTCTTGATGCTGCAATGGGCTTAAAGCGCTCTAAGTTGCCTATCTTTGTTTTATGTGGTGCGACCTTAGGTTTCCTAACAGCCATCTCTCTAGCTTATATTACTCAAGTGGTGCTTTATCCAACTGTAGTGCAAGCAAAACCAGCGAACTTATTCACGATTCCGGCTTTCTTCCCTATTATGTTTGAGCTGACGATTTTATTTTCAGGTTTCACTGTTTTATTTGGGGTTTTAGGTTTAATGAAGCTGCCATGTTTCCATCACCCACTTTTTAATAGCAAGCAGTTTTCTAGAGTGACTGATGATGGGTTCTTTATCGCTATCGAAGCCACAGATCAACAGTTTTCTGCTGAAGCCACACGTGAGCTTCTTGAGTCTATTGGAGGCACTAACTTAGAGGTCGTTTATGACGAGGTTGTTGAAGAGCTTGAGGAGGTCGAAGGCAAAGCCTAAAGAATTAGAATTTTACATATTATGCGTTACTTTTTTATAGGTTATTTAGTAGTGGTGACTCTGGTTATCGGAGCCTTAGGCTTTCGTGGTGACAAATTTAGTAAGCCACCGATTCGTTTATTCCCCGATATGGATGAAATGGACAAGGTGAGAAGCCAAGAAAAAACTGTATTCTTTACAGATACTATGGGATCACGTTTGCCATTAGCTGGAACTCAGCCTTTTGGTTACGATGCCAATGCGCAGGACGTAGCTGAACAAAATCAAGTTACTTTTTCTGGTTTAGAAGGCTATTACAACACAGGACATATTGGTGATTACTATGGGTCAGGTATGCCTACAGAATTAGCAGGTAGTGGTATTGAGCTGCTCAAGCGCGGTGAAGAAAGATATAATATTTACTGTGCTATTTGTCATGGTAAAAATGGTAACGGTCAATCTAGTGTGCCAAGTCAATATGGCATACCTGGAGTAGCTAATCTTCATCAATTTTTAGAGGCAGACTACCCTAATGGACGTTTGTTTGAAGTTATTTCACATGGTAAAGGAAATATGGGTGGTTATGCCTATCAATTACCAATCAAAGATCGTTGGGCTATCATAGCCTACGTGAGGGCGTTACAAGTTGCTAAGCAAGCGCCGATTAATCAACCAGCCGTTAAACAAGCAGTGGAAGAAGCTGCTTCTGTAAAATAATAAGTTTTAGTTTTAGAAAATCATGGGACACTTGATCACATCAGAACAAATCGCTATTGATGGCGAACAGTTGACATCAGCACCTTTTAAGCGTGCTAAACAAATACTTGGTATCATTGCTATAGTAGGAACGCTTATTAGCTTTGGTATTTTGTTTTTTGCACCTGACTCTTTGAAAGGTACCTTTTCTTATTCTTGGTTATTTGCTTTAGCTTATGCCTTAACTATCGCTATTGGTGGTTGTTTTTGGGTGCTTCTGCATAACTTATCTAATTCAGGTTGGGGTGTGTCTGTACGTCGCATTATGGAGAACTTAGGTTTTGTATTTCCTTTCTTAGGTGTTCTTTGTATCCCGTTTCTTTTCCCTGATGTACAACAGTACCTTTGGGAATGGATGACTAAGCACCGCGCTACAGGTGTGGATATGTTTAGTTCTAACCCAAGTCGCTTATTTGGCTTCTGGGGCGGGCAAGACCTCATTGATGCCTTGTATTACAAGCACGAAGCTCTGCTTGCTAGTAAGGCTTGGTACTTAAATATTTTCTCTTGGTACACACGCTTTTTCTTCTATTTTATTGCCTTAGGTTGGGTGATTTGGAAATTACGTAAGATTTCTGTAGCTCAGGATACTGATCCAAAACCAGGTGTCGCACGCCTCTTTCAAGCTAGAGCTTTCTCAGCAGGAGGTTTGCCTATCTTAGGTATCACAGCTACTTTCCTTGCGATTGATTGGTTTATGACTTTGAACTACACATGGTTCTCTACGATGTGGGGTGTTTATATTTTTGCCGGTTGTGCCTTGCATTCCATGGTGGTGATTATTTTGACTGCTATCGTATTGCAAAAAAATGGCTACCTTAAAAATGTAGTATCCCCAGAGCATTTCCACATTATGGGTAAGCTCACGCATGTGTTTGTCATTTTCTGGGCTTACATTACTTTCTCTCAATTCTTCCTTATTTGGTATTCAAATATTGCAGAAGAAACCATGTACTTTACCCTTCGTAATACAGCAGGTTGGTACTGGGTAAGTTTGAGCTTAGTCTTTGGTCACTTTGCTTTGCCATTTATCTTGCTTCTACCACACTGGATGAAGAAGAATGTGAAGTATATTAAATGGGTTTGTGTGTACCTTTTAGTATTACACGCTGTGGACATGTATCATGTGATTATTCCTCAGAGAGGGCCTTCATTAGGTTTGGTTTTAGGTCATGAGCCAGTACTTTGGTTCGGTGGTATTCAAGCGGTATTTTTAGATATCTTTGCCTTGGTAGTTGTTATTGCGGGCTTTGGTTATTTCTACTTGAGAAATTTAGGTAGCGTGAATACTTACCCTAACCGTGATCCACGTATCATAGAATCAGCTAACCTTAGTAACTAATTTATCTCTTTTTTATTATGTCTTGTTGTTCAACAGAAAACCAACCTACTAGCTGCAAAATTAAAGCATCTATTCTTACTATTCTTTTGCTTTTAGTAGCAGTAATTTTAGTATCTAACTTGAAAAGCCAAGTAGCCAAAGCTAATGCTTCGATTGTGGATTTAGATGAAGAAGCTCGTTTAGAAGTCAAATTGCGCACCGAGCAGGAAGTCACAGAATCTTTCACCGTGGTAAGCAATGGCGAAACAGCACAAGTGCCGCCCGCTGTTATTTTTGCACAGCAAGCTAAACAAAACTTTTCAAACCCTAAACCTGTGGCTGTGAAGATAGAAGCACAGAAGACCACTGCTGCTAAACTTCGCGAAGCCGAAGAAGCTAAGCAAAATACAAGTAACCCATTTAGTCTTTAATTTATGAGCGAAACTGAAATTAATTCTGCAGAGCGCAGTCACGCGATCAAGTTGACTTATTTAGATAAGTCAGTCCAAGCGCCTGTGATGTTTTTATGGATGTCTTCTATTGTTTGGTTAATAGGAGGCATACTTCTTGGCTTGGTTTATTCTATTAAGCTTTATAGTCCTGACTTTTTAACTAGCAGTTTTCCTGCCTTAGTGACAGGTAGAGTATTTACAGCGCATATCAATGTGCTTGTCTATGGTTTTGCACTACAAGCTCTTCTTGGTGTAGCTCTCTGGGTAGGTGTGCGCCTTAGCCAAGCTAAGCTCACGCAATCAGGCATGGTAGTGTTCGCCACCTTATTATGGAACTTGGTTTTAACTGGCGGAATCAAAGCTATTTTAGAAGGTAACGGCAAGGGGGTGCTACTCCTTGATATTCCACAAGGTTATTCAGTAGCTCTTTTAGCTCTCTATATTGTTTTCGTTTTTGGCATTATTGTACGCTTACTTAGTAGTAAAGCGGCGCAAGGTTCAATTGCTTCGCACTTCTTGGCTTATGGACTCATAGCTTTTCCTTGGATTGCTATTATTGCCTATAATTTAGTCTTTAGTATACCAGGTGCGCACCCACTTATGACAACTGCGGTTGCTGAGTGGTTCCAGTCAGCCTTAATTTATATGTTTATTGTGCCAGTAGTAGCGGCAGGTTTACTTTATGTGGCGCCTAGATCTGTCCAGGGTGTGGCTTCAAATAATTTGCTCATTAAATTGAGTTTCTATGGATTGATTATCTTGGCTCCTTGCTCAGGTTTTGAGCAACTTTTAGGTAGTCCTGTTCCTTATTTCTTGCCAGCTTTGAGTGCGGCTTGTGGTGTTTTGCTCATTGCGGCTTTGGTAGGAATTTTCTTTGAAGTGTTTGGCACATTGAGTCAGAGCGCTAAAGAGCTAGCTAATAGACCTTCAGCTCGCTTCCTTTGGTTAGGTGCTGTCTCTGTGCTTGTTTTAGCAGGATTAAAACTCATGCAAACACTGCCATTAACCGCTGACCTCTTTCAATTTTCTGGTCTTGACTACTTTGTATGGGTATGGGTGGCATTAGCTGTAGTCGGCATGTCTGTTGCAGGGATTTCTTACTTTGCTGTACCTAGACTTACAGGTAGAGAATGGGTATCTAAACGAGTCGTTCGTTCTCATTTCTGGACAGGAGCTTATGCCTTAGGAACTTTCTTAATGCTGGGTTTGCTTATGGCTTATTTCTATGCTATTGCACAACAAAATTGGGAGGTGAAGTGGACTGTCGTTAACCAACAATTCACTCCAGTAGCAATGGTCATTACTACTGGTTGGTTCTTTGGATTGTTGTCAACAGTAGCTTATGCCCTTCATTTGTTCATCATGTGGGTTCGTTTAGGTAGATTAGATGAGGAAGGTTTATCTCTTGAGCAAGCACATTAGTTTTATTCATTATGAAAGTTAGTACTAATATTATTATTTCAGCACTTGTATTCCTTGTTGTTTTTGCAGCAATGATCGCCATCCCTTATAAATCGATGTCTAGTGCGGCATTACCTAATTTTGACGAAGATGCAGATGAGCGTTCAGATGTTTATAACCCTCTTCGTAGTGGAAGAATTACCGATGGTGCTTTAGTTTATGAAGCTAACGGTTGTGCTACTTGTCACACTCAAGTGATTCGTCCAACCAACGCGGGTGCCGATATGTGGCGTAGCGATTGGGCCGGCTTGGTGAATGATGAAGACCGTGGCGATACTCGTCGTGAGACACATTCATTCGATTACTTAGGTCAAGAAAGAGCTAATATTGGTTTTATGAGAGTAGGTCCTGATTTAAGTAATGTGGCTCTACGTGTGATTGATTACATTAAAGACACTGACTTAACTCCTGAAATGTACTTGTACTTACAGCTTTATAACGCAAGAGCTAAAGTAGGAGCAGAGGAGTCAAATTGCCCAACGAATCCTTACCTGTTTGACAAAGTGAAGCGTTACGGAGCTGTGCCGCAAAATGCCTTGCCTATTGAGGATGAAGAATTTATTTTTGTGCCTAACGAAAAAGCTCAAGCACTAGTTTCTTATTTATTATCACTTAAAAAAGATGATGTAGCTCCAGCAGCTGTTCAATAATTTTATTTATCATGAGTTCTTCAAAACAAACATCAGAAACACCTAAGCATCAAGTGACGCTAGCTGCATTGCGTGAAGTTGAGGCATCAGCAGAGCCGCAACCAGTGAGAAGCTATCAAGTACTTATTTTAATGATTATTGCTATTCTTGCAGGTGTAACCTTGGCTTCAGTTAAAGGTTTATTTAACTACAATCTCAAGGCAGATCCTGCTTATGTGCGTGCTGTAGCTCCAGGAGCTGTAGATCAAGGAGTTCAAACCATAGATGCTTTAGCAGGTTATATGAAGCATGGTGCTAAGATTTATTCTGCCAAGTGTGGTGGTTGTCACCAGGCTAACGGATTAGGTGATGGAGCCAATTACCCACCACTAGCTAATTCAGAGTGGGTGATAGGTGAGCCACGCCTAACTGCAATGATTATCCTTAATGGTGTTAAAGGCCCTATTGAGGTGGACGGTAAACTTTGGAATGGTCAAATGCCAGCTCAAGCCGCAGGCTTAAGTGATAAAGATTTAGCTGGTTTGATGACTTATCTGAGAAATAGTTTTGGTAATGAGACAGGAGATGTTATCAGCATCGCTATGGCTAATGACGCCAAGACGATTTCTGAGGGTAGAGTGAATATCGGTCAACAATTAACCCAAGAAGAATTGCTCGCAGAGCACAATATACCGTTACAAGGAGAGCCTTTACCTGCAGACCTTGAAGTAGAGAAAAAATCTTTATTACCCCTTTAATTTTTTAATTTTAAATTTATATTTATGAGTGACCATAGCGATCATCACGAGGAAAGTTTCATCAGAAAGTATATATTTTCTGTAGACCATAAAACCATCGGTATTCAGTACGCCCTTGGAGCAATGATATTTTTGCTCTTTGGATTCTATTTAATGATGGTTATGCGTTGGAGTATAGCCTACCCACAAGAGCCACTTCCAGAATGGATGACTTGGATTTTTGGTGGTGCTGACTGGAGAGCTTCTTGGTTGCAAGCAGGTAAGCTTACTGGGGAGACTTACAATATGTTTGGTGCTATGCACGGAACGATCATGGTTTTCTTGGGTGTGGTTCCTCTTGGATTTGGTGCCTTTGGTAACTATGTAACACCTTTACAAATTGGTGCTCCTGATATGGCTTTTCCTCGTTTGAATATGGCGAGTTTTTGGTTGTACCTTGCTGGTGGTTTAGTCATGTGTTTAGGTTTCTTCGAGTGGTTTTCAGACACAGGTGTAGCTAAGTCTGGTTGGACGAATTACCCTCCTTTAGCTAACTTTGCTGATCTAGAAGCAGCTAACCAATGGCGTTCAGGTCAGACACAATGGCTTTTAGGTCTTGTGCTCTTGATTACATCATCTCTTTTAGGCTCAGTAAACGTGATCACGACTGTGGTCAATTTACGTGCCAAAGGCTTAACTTGGATGAAACTTCCATTTTTAGTATGGGCTATGCTCGTAACTGCTTTCTTATTACTGCTTGCTTTCCCTCCATTGGAAGTGGCAGGCATTATGCAACTTGTAGATAGAACAACAGGTTCATCTCTCTTTAGCCCATCAGGTTTATACACTAAAACATTAGGTTTAGTAGATGTTGCGGGTGGTGGTAGTCCATTACTCTTCCAACACTTGTTCTGGTTCTTAGGTCACCCAGAAGTGTACGTACTTCTTTTGCCAGCTATTGCTTGTGTTGCTGAGATTATTCCAGCTAATACACAAAAGCCTCTCTGGGGTTATAGATCAATGGTAGGTGCTGTTATTGTATTAGGTTTTCTTTCATTCATTGTATGGGCTCACCACATGTACTTAACAGGTATGGGGCCAGCTGTGTCAGCTTTCTTCCAAACGACAACGGTACTTATTTCGATTCCGTCCGTGATTTTAATATCGGCACTTCTCATATCATTATGGGGTGGTTCTATTAGATTTACACCACCGATGATGTGGGCAACAGCCTTCTTACCGATGTTTGGTATTGGTGGTTTGACAGGTTTGCCATTGGCTTTCAACTTTGCTGATTTACAACTTCATGATACTTACTATGTGATTGGTCACTTCCACTATGTGGTGGCTCCTGGTATTCTTTTTGGTCTGTTTGGTGGTATTCATCATTGGTATCCAAAGATTACAGGACGTTACATGAGCAAGTTCTTGAACCATTTACACTTTTGGCCATCACTCATCTTTATTAACTGTTTATTCTTCCCTATGTTAATTCAAGGTTTAGCTGGTTTCCACCGTCGTTGGTATAATGGTGGTGAGGCTTATTTGCCTACCTCTGATGATAGTGAGAATGTTTTTGCTAACTTAGTTGCTAACTTTATTGAGCTTAATGAGTTCATGTCAATTTCAGCTTGGTTATTAGGGATTGCTCAAATTCCATTTATCATCAATGTATTTCTCTCTATCTGGAAGGGCAAGAAAGTTGAAAATGATAACCCATGGGATTGTACCACACTTGAATGGGCAACACCAACGCCTCCAGGGCATGGTAACTTTACCTTTGAGCCTACTATTTATCGTGAGCCTTATCAGTATGAACCTACTGACGAGGGGAATATTGCACTCGTTCAATGGGAAAAAGACGAAGAAACTCCCGAAGATTCAAAAGCTTAAGCCTGATTTAACCACTTTGTATTAAAAGATTATTATGGAAATACCTTATTTAGTCGAAGCACGTAAAGATACGGGCTTGTTCAACTCTAAAATTGCTATCTGGCTCTTTTTAGCCTCAGAGGTGATGCTCTTTGGTGGCTTATTCTCTAGTTATATTTTCTTGAGAATTTATGCCGACTACCCATGGCCAGAACGTTCATTACCTATTCTTCCAGGTTACATTAACACTTTTGTACTTATTGGGTCATCGATTACAGTCGTATTTGCTTGGGCAGCCTTAAAACTACGCAAGTATGGTTGGTTCCAATTATGGATTGGTATTACTATTGCTTGTGCAGCTCTATTTATGGCTCTCAAAGGTATAGAGTATAATGTGAAATTTAATCACCAAGCTGCGCAACATTTAGATGGTACTATCGTAGAAGGTCACTTGAGCTATGCTAAGCTCAAGGATGGCATTGTGAAGTACCCTGAGCACAAGAAAGCCAAAGCAGGGCATGGGGATAGTCATGACAGCCATGATAAGGCTAAAGACTCTCATGCGGCTCCTAGTGGCTACGAAAAAATCCCAGCTAATGTGATTAACTTTTCTACGAATGAGCTTAGTATTAACCTTAAAACTTACGTAGAGAACAAAAAGAGAATTAAATTCCTCAATGATCAAGCAGCAGAACAGAAGCAAGAATTAGTTTCTGTTGAAACAGGTGAGCCGCTCACGCTTGAGTTATTGGATAAAGCAAGAAAAGACTACCGTGCTAATTTTGCTCATAATGAAGATTTGCAAGCTAAGTGGTTGCGCGAGGCATGGGACAAAGCACGCGAGAAAGATAGCGAAAGCCCTAATTGGAAATTAGCTAGAACTCTCAAAGTAGAGCCAAATCCAGCTGACCCTGAGCTAAAAACTGTAGTCAACACCCTCAAGTTCAAAACTAAAAGTGGTGATCCAGTAGTCTTTCGCTTTAAGCCTACAGAGGTCAGAGAATACCCAGAGTCAGCTATCCTTAAGGGTGGTGTCGCTCTTAGTGGTAAGCTACTTAGAAGTCCGCTCATCCTTCATGTTGATGGTTTAGACTTTAGAGCACTTGCTACTGCTGCTGAGGCACTAGGCAAAGAGCCAATGGAAGAAATTGAGAAAAGCTGGATTATTCAAAATAACCCAGATATTGCCAAAATCTGGCATGCTCACCTCAAAGACATCGAGAAGCTTACCAAGCATTTAGAAGAGAGAGGCCAAGAGCCTAACGAGGTTGATTTATACCGCCTCAACTGGAAAGAAATCGTGGCTTACCTCGAGGGAACTTCCCCTAATGATATTAAAGACAGCCTTGTAGAAAAATTCAAAGGCCCAGATTATTACAAGCGTCATTTCCCAGAAGTCACACTCGAGCGTAATCAGATTCATTTTGAGTCTAAATTCACTCCACGTTGGAATAACTTCTATGCGATTTATTTCATCATTACAGGTTTACATGGCTTGCACGTGATTGGTGGCGCGATTGTACTCTTCTATTTTGGCTTTAGAAGTAGAAAAATGTACGAATCGAATCCAACATGGCTGACAAACCGTGTAGAGGTGGCTGGTTTATTCTGGCACTTTGTTGATTTGGTCTGGATTTTCTTATTCCCAGTACTTTACCTCATGTAATTTTTTTTTAACTTTTCTATTCACACTTAAATTT
Organism: Akkermansiaceae bacterium UBA4589; assembly: GCA_002387565.1. Classification (GTDB taxonomy): domain Bacteria; phylum Verrucomicrobiota; class Verrucomicrobiia; order Verrucomicrobiales; family Akkermansiaceae; genus UBA4581. The sequence goes on from DGJT01000018.1 coordinate 59,094, forward strand.
TATTTATTATGGCAGGAGATTCTCCACAAGAAATCATGAAAGCAGTTAAGTTTTACTGCATTATTGGAGCATGTTTATTTGGCTGTACAGTATTAACTGTATCAGTAGCAACGGTTGAGTTTTTTGATAGAGGTGCCCGTGGTTTTGATACCTTTGATATGGTATTAGGTCTACTGATTGCGACTTGCAAAGCAACGTTAGTAGCCGCTATCTTTATGCACCTTAATCACGAGAAAAAAATGATTCATTGGATCTTTTTTGGCTCGCTCGTGATGGCTCTTATCGGCTTTCTTATTTTCTATCTCGCTTTCTGGGACCCTATTAGTTTCGAAGGTTTTTACCTTGGTTAATTTCACTTATAAACATCATGTCGCTCAAAGAATTTCATCTTATTTTTATCAGTATCGTTAGTTTGCTTTTTTTAGGGCTGACTATTTATGCTGTCTTCAATGAATTTCACATAGTAGCGACAGCTTTCTTTGCGCTTTTAACGTTAGTCACACCATACTACGGCTGGAAATTCCGTAGTAAAATTCAAAAAATTGAATCACAATTCTAAAATTATGTTATCATCATTAATAGCTTGTAGTGTCTGTATTGGAAGAGGTCCTGATCAACAGGATTCTATTGCTATGGGTTGGGCAATTTTGTTTATGATTGTGCTCACCTTACCTCTTTTAAGCTCCATTGTTTTCTTCATGGTGCGCATGGCTCGTAATGCCAAATTACATGAGCAAAACTAATTTTATTACACCACTCTTTTTTCATCAATTATGAACATCAAAGAACTCTTTACTTTCTCTGAAAACTACTCTGAACATGGTTTCCAACTAGACCAGTTTATCAACTTTGTTCAGTATTTCATGATCGCTCTTTTTATAGGTTGGTCAATTTTCTTCTTTGTCTGTCTCTTTAGATTCTGGCACAAGAAAAACCCTAAATCTAACAAAGGTGTTCAAGGCCATGCTTCTTACCATGTTGAAATTGGTGTGATTATTATTGAGGCGATTCTCTTACTTGCGTTTGCGTTCCCTCTTTGGAAAGAGCGCTCAGACAGCTTTGAAAAAGTGATGCTCAGCAAACCAGAACGTGTACGTGTGGTAGGTTGGCAGTTTGGTTGGACTTATCACTACCCTGGTAAAGACGGACTCTTTGGTCGTATTGATGCTCGCCAAATCAGTGGTTCTAATGAACTAGGTATCGACAAGAACGATCCGAATGGTGCTGATGATTTTACTGCAGCAATCCTTAAAATCCCAGTAGGTATCCCAGCTATTTTACAAGTCACCTCTAAAGACGTGATTCATAACTACGCCATCATCCCAATGCGTATCCAACAAGACGCCCTCCCAGGCAAAGACATTCCCATGTGGTTCACACCTATTAAAACCATGGAAACCTACGTCGTTTGTGGTCAGCTCTGTGGTGAAGGTCATGCGAACATGGTGGGGACTATGGAGGTGATAGAAGAAGAGGAGTATCGTGAATGGTACGCCGCTCAGTAATTAGAAGGCTCTTTTGGCGATTAAGCGATTTGTCTCAGTCTGTCGCAGTGCTCGAGTAACTCTATTTACACTGTGCTCTGCGGTTCTTCAACAAACCGCTTACTCATCCAAAACCGTCAATCAATGAAGATTCATTGATTGACTTAGCACTTCTAATAAAAGTGATAGTTTTTGCTACACTGCGCAGCATGTTTTCATTCAGCGGCTATTCTCATCAAAAATCCCACGCTTAATTTACGATTTTAAGCTTAGTCATCCAAAATATGGAATGATTTGTGTGGGGAAATATAAAGACCAAGCTTAATAAGTTTTACTCCTTTGCGGCTTGGCGTGAGCTTTAATTGGGGTGGTGCTGACCTAAAATATAAAAAGCCTTGGATTTCTGGGGATTCGTGGCTAATGTCTTGGCTCTGCAAATTTCATGAGAAATGAAGCAGAAGTAGGGGTGCTTATGATGTTTAAACAAGAGATTAAGTCAGCTGGTTCGCTCGCTAACTTTTTGCGAGTTCGTTTTACCGATAGTCAGCGCTTTATGTTACTCTGCTTGATTGTAGGGCTGAGCTGTGGTTTGGCTGCGGTGGCGTTTCATTGGGTGATTCATTCGCTATTTGATGTGGTATGGCATACCGCTATTCAATCGTCTAAGCCGTTGTTTGTGCTCATCATGTTAGGAGCTCCCACCTTGGCAGGTTTATTAGTCGGTGTTGTGGTGCAAAAATGGGCACCTGATGCGGCAGGCAGTGGTATTCCTCAAACCAAGATTGCCTACTATAATAAGGGTGGCAAAATCTCTATTTTTACAGGGCTGTGGCGTTTTATGCTCGGTGCGGTTTATGTGGGCTTAGGAAACAGTCTAGGTAGAGAAGGGCCTACAGTACATTTCTCTGCGGCTATTGCCTCACGTTTAGGGCGTTGGGCATTTCGTGATGCGTCACGTGTGCAATCCATGTTGCCTGTGGGTATGGCTGCAGGTATTGCGGCTGCCTTTAATGCCCCTATATCTGCGCTGACGTTCGTTTTTGAAGAATTGCTAGACAACTTCTCTATGAAGGCGTTGGGAGGCATGGTGGTTGCAGTAGTGATTGCAGCTGCTGCCTCACGTACTTTGTTAGGTGAAGACCCTGTGCTTAATACTCATCTCATCGGTGATTATACCACTTCAGGCTGGATGTTTGTGGCTCTGCCATTAGGTTTATTAGCAGGTATCATTGGCTACGGGTTTACGAGATCTGTATTAGGCCTACGCCTTAAGTTCAAAGAATGGAAATGCCCTAAATGGCTGAACCCTGCCATTGGTGGCTTAAGTTGTGGTTTGATAGGCTTATTGGCGTGGCAATTAACTGGTTATGTGGGCGAAGCGCAAAATTCAGTGTTTTCGATTGGCTATGAGAGCTTAGAACTCGCCTTCCAAAACAAACTCACCCTAACAGCGATTACTGTACTTTTAATCCTCAAAATGTTTGCGGTTGTGGTGACCTATGCGAGTGGGGGTTCAGGGGGCTTGTTTTCACCAACGCTCTATTTAGGAGGGATGTTGGGGGCTTTGGCTGGCTTGGTGCTGACTCAAGTACATCAGTTTTCTCCTTGGATTCCTAACTTCCCTGATACCGCTCAAGTGGTAGGAGGCTGCGTCTTATTGGGTATGGGAGCTATGTTCGCCTCAGTGGTTCGTTGCCCCTTTACTTCGTTAATTATTATTTTTGAACTTACGGGGAACTACTCACTCATTCTACCTCTTATGGCAGGTAATATGCTCGCTTACGGACTCTCACGTAGGCTGCAGCCTGTGAGTATGTATAATGCCTTGATTATGCAGGATGGTGTTAATTTGCGTAGCTTACCTGCCTATCAAGGAGTGCAGGATTATCGTAAGTTGCCGATTCAAGCCATTATGACTTATCAGCCTTATACCTTATTTGTCAAAGCGACGACAGGTGAGTCGCTCAAGATGATTAGAGAGACTAACCATAGCTATCACGCTTACCCAGTGGTCGATGCTGATGATAAACTCTGTGGGGTTATTACCTTGCATGAGCTCAGAGAAAACTCAACAGAAACCACCATAGAATCACTCATTCAAAATCAAGATCTCCTCGTCATTAATCAAAACAGCTCCATACACCAAGCCGCCAGAGCCATGGTCAGCAGGGATTACCAACAAGCCCCCATAGTAGCTCCCAACGATGAACAAAAGCTTATTGGCTGGGTGACGATGAATGATATTGTACGTCAGCAAAACACTTTAGAGGCTGATGAGGCGTGATTAGGTTGCTCTTTTGGCGATAATAACCACTTCCTAAAACTGCCGTGGTGCTCATGAATCTTTTATTCACTGCGCGCCACGTTTTTATTCAGCGGCTATTCTCATCCAAAATAACTAACCTAGGTTATAAGTAGTATATAGTATATTCGGGCAGAGTTTCTATTACTTCATCTGCTTTATTCAGAGGATAAATCTACTTTTCGCTGCCGAGGCTGATGTTGTAGTGCGGGGTGTCGGCAAAGAGGGTTTGGCTGAGGGTGTGGATTTGCTCTAAGCTGACATTGTTGATTCTGGTTTGGTATTGCTCTGGTGAGATGAGTTTGCCTTTGTGGAGGAGATGTTGGCTGAGCCAGTTGAGGTGAGCATGGCTGGACTCAAGCGATTTTAAGACCTGCCCTAAGTGGAAGTCTTTGGCTCTCTGCAGCTCATCCGCTGTGATAGGCTGATTAATCATACTATCAAAAACGTGTTGTAGGCTGGCTTTAGATTGATTCACTTTGCTGAGGTCGCAACCCATGGTGACTTCGAGTGCGCCGACATCTTGGTAGAGGGATAAATGCGAAGCGATATGGTAACAGAGACCTTGTTTTTCTCGTAGTTCGACAAACAGGCGTGAGGACATGGATGAACCTAATATCAGATTGAGTAAGGTGAGAGTGGCAGTGTCCTCACTGCGGTAGCTCATGGTTGGAATACCAATTCCAATATGAGTTTGCTCTAGGTTGGGCTTGTGTTGGTGAGAGGTGATGGTCTCTACGCTACGAAAGCCTTCAAATGGAGAGGTGTTGATATGCCCTGTAAAATTGAGCTCGAGTTGAGCTAATTGTTGACTGACTATTTGGCAGACTTGTTCATGGCTGTAGGGCGAGCTAATAATAATCAGATTGTCCTCACTAAAATAATGCTGTTTCCAAAAACTCATCAGAGTTTCACGGTCTAAACCATTCACTGATTCAGGACTGCCGGCAATACTGCGACCTAGTGCGTGTGGTTGCCAGAGAGACTCGGCGAGGAGTTCGTCGAGGTAGTCGCTAGGGTTTTCTTGGCCTAGGGTTATTTCCTCTAGGATGACCTCGCGTTCCTTGTCAATTTCATCAGCGGGGAATAGTGAGCACCACGCCATCTGCATGAGGGTGTTGAGGAGTGGCTCTAGGTGGTCATGCGGTCCAAAAGTCTCTAGTCCTGTGTATTCTTGAGTGGTGTAAGCCTCGATGTCAGCACCTAGTTGTTCACTAAATTTAAGGAGGTCGATAGCGGAATACTCAGGTGTGCCTTTGAACAAGAGGTGCTCTATAAAATGAGCAGCGCCATTGAGTGAGGCTGTTTCGTGTCGACTACCCACAGGGATGTAAATACCAATAGCCGCACCCTTAAAATAGGGTTGAGTGGCTGTCGCTACACGTATGCCTTGTGGGTTCGTGCCGCAAGCTAATGTGGATAACTCAAAAACATCAGTTTGGACAGTGGTTGCTGTGGAAGGATTGGCAATCATGAAGATGGGTCGGATGTATTAAGCCACGCTTGAGCCAGTTGAAAATCTTGTGGGTTAGTGAGCTTGAGATTGAGGCTGCTAGGCTCGATAAAATGGACAGGTTGCTTGAGGTTTTCAATCGCTGAAATTTCGTCAGTGAGTTTGAGCTCTCCTTCCTGTGCTACTTGATAAGCACGCATCAGGAGTTCTGTCTGGAAAATTTGAGGGGTCTGCATCGCCCAAAGTGAGTCTCTATCTATGGATTGAGTGATGCCTGAGTTGCTCTGTTGCTTAATGGTGTCAGTCACTCGAGTGGCTAGAGCCATGGCTGCTATTGATGGAGTCTCAACTGAGGCTGTAATCAGCTTATCTAAATCCTCGTAACTCAGCAAGGGGCGAGCCCCATCGTGGATAAGGATACGACTAGGAAGAGTGTCTAAAGTTTGGATGAAATCTAAGGCAGATTCTACAGAGGCTTGGCGACTCTCTCCACCATCGATACGTGTGACACGTTGTAGTTGAGAATCCTTAAACTCTAGTTGCTCAAAGCGGGCTTGCGGGGTCACCACAAGCAGATGCTCAATGGAAGCATGAGCTAATAGAGCATCGATAGTACGTTGGAGGACAGTTTTGCCAGCAAGCGGCTGCATGAGCTTATCAAAACCCATACGTCTGCTCTTTCCATAGGCAACGATGACTCCGATAACCATTAAACTTTTGCTTTAGAGGTTGTTGAGAGCTTCTTTGACTTTAGTCGCGAGAGTTTTGCCATCGGCTCTGCCATCAGTTTTTGCTTTGAGCCATTGAATGAGCTTGCCCATATCTTTTGGACTAGAGGCTCCTGTTTCGGTAAGACCTTGTTGGATGAAACTATCTAGCTCTTCATCACTAAGAGCAGCAGGTAAATAGACGTTGAGGAGCTCTATTTCAGCAAGCTCTTTATCTGCTAACTCTTGGCGCTCGGCTTTGAGGTATTGCTCGGTCGCATCTTGGCGTTGTTTGATTTGCTTGCGAATGATGGTGATAATCTCAGCTGAGCCTACTTCGATTTTTTGGTCAATTTCGACATTTTTAATCGCAGTTTTAAGGGCGCGTAGCGTGTTGAGTTTGACGCTGTCTTTGGCGCGCATAGCGGTTTTGATTTCTTCGAGAAGTTCTGCTTGAGTCATAATGTAAGGGTTGAATTATTCTAAGATGATTTATTGGTTAAAATGACCTATTGAGCAAGCTTTTAAACCCCACCTTAAAAGTTTTCGCTCACTAATTCTACATATCTAACTCCTGAAGGGGTTAGGTAGGGTTTATTATGCATTTTGATAATGCGGTCTCGTGAGCGGTATTGAGGAGGTAACCAGCTATTGGTGATCCAGTGGATTTGTGGCTTGGATACACGTGTCCAAGAAGGTTCAAATTTAAGAGGAATTCCTGAAGAGCTAAATGAGATAATCCAGCTAGGTGAGGAAGCCGGTTTATCGGGGCCAGTGAGCCACGGATAATGCTTGAGGACACTAGGCATATGGTTGCTGGATTTTCTGGTGCAGAGTACTTGGTAATAAATCTTAAGGTTGCGCTGTGTCCAATCGGCAATATTAATCAGTTCTTTTTGTGAGGATTTAATCAGGCTGTTGATAGGTAAGCCTGCAAAATTAATACCGTTATAAATACCGTGGTTATTGGAATCATTAAAATGTTTGTCATGCCATTTCTTAAATTTGCTAGAGAGAATGAGCCCAAACTCTAGGTGCAAGTGAGAGCGTGTCTTGTTAATACCTCGACCTGTATAGCCCAAGGTACCAAGTTTGCTGGTGGCATTGAGAAATTGCCCAGGTTTGACATGGATTTCATTGAGATGAGCGTAGAGACTGTAATACACACCAGAAGGTAAATCGTGAGTTAGCACTACATATTTACCGTAAGAGCTATGACCTGCATCATAATTGCAGTACATGACTTTACCAGGGAAAACAGGTTTGACCTGATCGAGTGGTCTGCCACTGGCGTCACGTTTGATAGGAGCTATGTCGATGCCCTCGTGGAATTTGGTAGCGATAATACTATTATTATAACGAATGAGGTTACGCACATAACCATACTGGCCACCTTGCCAAGGTTTTGAAGATTTGCCCTCAAAAGTACGATTGGTGTACATGTAGAATTTATGAGGTTCCTCGTCTAGGTAATGATTTTGGGTAGGAAATTGTAGGTAGATGAGTTTGCTGACTGTGTTGGCTTGAGCGATAGATTGCAGCACAAAGCTAAAGACAACGGCGAGTATCAATGAAGCCAATGAATAGAAAGACATAAATTTATGTGTTGTTTTGAGTGTGGTTATTAATCTTGAAGTACCATGCGAACATCACCAATGAAGACCTTACTACGAACCTCCACAGCGATGCGGCGCTCATCGTCAGTGAGCCAGATAAAGGCACTTTTGAGTTTTTTATGCGAATGGATTTCACCAGTTTTAGGGTTAATACGTTCAATAAAAGTGCGTAACTTGATGCAGTTTTTGCCACGGTGTTTCTCGCGTCCTTCGACACGCACACTAAGCACGCAAGGTTTGTAACCCATCATGATGACAGAGTAATCTTCGCCATTTTTGAGTGGGAGGCTGCCGATATGTAGTAGTGTGGTGAAAGCGTCATAAGTGTTAGGATAAGGGAAATTAACTTTTTCGGTGCTTAAGTGTTTTTTGGTCTCCGCATCTTTGGTCACTTCGATGGCGCGGACTTCTTCATTTAAGAAGCTCATGTTGATGATGCGCTCATCTCCTTTTTCGTACTCGTAACAATAGACAAAATCGGGAGTGAGATCAGGCTTATTGAGGTAAGCCGTATAGTTAAAGTGGTAAGGATAGAGCGCACTGGCGAGACCTGTACTACGCCCCCAAGCTTTGCCAGTATAAAATTGAGGTTTATCTGAATCTTTGGCATTAAAAACGAGGGTGCACTCTCCTGCTTTGAGCAATCCATTCCAACTCATTTTGTAATTGAGGGTATGATGTTGTTTGGAGCGAGGCGTGAAGCTCTGTTTAGCTGCTATGGCTTGCCATTCTTGATTTTTATTAATTGGCTGGACTTGGTCATTGTCAAGTTCCTCAGCTGATAAAAAGGCTAATTTAGTGCATACAATGGCGAGCCAGACGAATCGAGGTTTTATAAAAGCTATCATGATTTAATGAGGTTGTTAGTTCCAATCTATTTCAACCGTTTGTTCTATGCCATTTTTATCTAAATAAAGTAAGTGCTTATTTTTGACGGCATACTCATAAACCTCTTTGGTGACTTTGACATCGAAGCAACAGTACTTGGCAATTTTCATGAGGGGCTCTGAATCCTGCGTTTTTTTGTATTCTTGCCACCAGCGTAGGGCATCGAGGCCATTGCCAGTTTTGCCAGCACCGAGTGATGCTGAGCCTAGGGCGTCCAGCTTAAGTCTAAAACCAATGATTTTTTCTAGCTCTAGCATCATATCTAGGTTGTTGGTTTGGCCTGTAAGCTCAAGTAGGCAATAACCCTCGAGCACACCATAATCAAATTGGATATGGTTGTAGCCGACAACAAGGTCGGCATTTTTTAATTCTTCGATAAGATCTTGGACAGTATCTTCGGTATAAATTTTGTAATCACCACGTACTGTGCTGTAGGTCACACCAATAGATACGAGCATTTGAGATTTGTTAGCCCAACCACCAACATCATTAAAACTTTTTTGTGTTTCTAAATCAAAGTAAACGATATTTTTCATAGTGAGAAGGGTGCTCGTGAATTAATCGATAGTGAGCTGGTAGCGTTGGCGTTTTTCAAAACGTGAAGTGTGGGTAAAGCCAGCCTGTTTGAGTAATGATAAACCAAGATCAAAATGACGCCCTATTTCGCTAGGCGCGTGAGCATCAGAGGATAGAATGATGGGTAGTTGAGCTTTGGCTGCCATATCAATAAAGTTAGCTTGAGGGTACTGCTCTTTGCAAGGCTTGCTGAAGCCCGCCATATTAATTTCAAAGCAAGTGTTCGTATCTTTGAGAGCTTCAATCACAGGCTTAAAATAATAGCTGGTATCGCGTTGTGGTAGGTAGCCAAATTTTTTAACCAAATCTGGGTGTGCACAGATATCAAAGCCACCGTGCTCAATCATATCAATATAAGTCGCAAAATAAAGCTCCCAGAGTTGGTCAGCGTCTAGGTTTTTCCAGTCATTTTGCCATTTAGGATTGTCAAAGTCCCACAGAGCTTTGCTTTGAACGCTGACTAATTCTTGAGGGGTTTGCATGTAATGCACTGAGCCAATGAGGTAATCCCAGTCGGTCAGCTGATTGAGTTCATCAATCCAAAGTTTACCATCTAAAAACCAGTCGCATTCCAGACCCTTGCGAATCGTAATTTGATCACCTGCATAATCTTGGGCTCGTTTGATCCATTTGAAGTACTCTGGCATGTCTTTTTGTACCATACGCCATTCATCAAAGGGTTCAACTTCTGTTGGGGCGTGGTCAGAGATGCCGTACTCTGATAATTTTGCATCAATCGCTGCTTGGACATACTCCTCAGGTTCTCCAGTGGCATGATGACAAAGAGGAGTGTGAGTGTGATAATCAACGAATGGCATATTACCTAGTTTCTGTAGTAGAGATTATAGCGCTAAGCATAAAGATATCCATGCGCATGGATAAAAAAATTGAAAGTTACTCGGCTGCTAGATCTTCTTCTGGGATTTCTATCATTTTATCTAAATCGGCAGCTTCGATATTTTTCCAGACCACTATTTGTCCATCGGTAATTTGTCTATCGATATAAATAAAATCAACTGGCTTGCCGTTGACAATGCATACGAGCCAGCTGCTTACATTTTGAGTGCTGATACGCTCTAACTTGCGGCGACCATTAGGATTAAGAAAGCAAGTCATGCCTAAAGTATCTTTGTCGACAGACTTAAAGACCTTAATCATTTGAATGTCTTCATTAGAGAAAACAGGGTTTTTAGAAAAGTAGTGCAAGTTATTAGCAATACTCATCGTAAATGAGCCTTCTTCACTAATCTTGGCTGTTTGCTCTAAATGAAAACTAATAGGCATCACTGAGCTCTTAGTATCTCCAGCTAAGGCCAGATACATAAAGCTAGCAAAACTAGCAATAATAGATGCTAAGAATAAACGCAGTGAAGCCATGTTTTTTTTATTAAATTTTGTCTGCTACCAGCTTTTCAAGTTTTACTATATCAATAGCAAACTTGCGAATACCTTCAGCTGTTTTTTCAACGGCCATTGGATCTTCGTTATGGAGGAATCTAAATCCAGCTTCATCAAGAGAGATTTGTTCTAAATCAGCATCTTGAGCAGAAGCTTCGCTGAGTTTTTCTGTAAGAGGAGCTGATTCAGCTTGTAATTCAGCTAAGAGATTAGGGCTAATGGTGAGTAAATCACAGCCAGCAAGAGACGTGATTTGACCACTATTTCTAAATGAAGCACCCATGACTTCGGTCTTGTATCCAAACTTTTTGTAGTAGTTGTAAATCTTTTGTACAGATTGCACACCAGGATCATCTTCGCCTACATAATCAATACCGGTATCTTTTTTGTACCAATCATAAATACGTCCTACAAATGGTGAAATAAGCTGTACTTTGGCTTCGGCACAAGCAACTGCCTGAGCAAAAGAGAACAGAAGAGTCAAATTACAATGGATGCCTTCTTTTTCAAGTTCTTCTGCGGCTTTGATACCTTCCCAAGTAGAGGCCATTTTAATGAGGATGCGGTCACGACTAATGCCCTCGGCTTCATAAGCAGCGATAAGCTCCTTGGCTTTGGCGATAGTGCCGGCAGTATCAAATGAGAGACGAGCATCTACTTCTGTAGAAACACGACCTGGAACAATTTTAAGAATTTCTAAGCCAAAAATAATAAGAATTCTATCAAGGATAGCTTCTATTTTAGCACTACCTGTAAGGCTGCTGTCTTTGAACTCATCAACAGCTTGTTGGATGAGATGCTCATAAGCAGGCAGAGTAGCTGCTTGTAAGATAAGAGAAGGATTGGTGGTTGCATCCTGAGGAAGGTAATCTTGCATAGCTGCAAAATCACCAGTATCTGCCACGACTGTGGTATATTGTTTTAACGCGTCTAATTGATTCATAAATGTAAATTAAATTACAAACAAAAACTAGAGCGCATCAGCCCAACTTACAAGCTAAATTTAAGACACTTTTAGTATAAGAATAGCGAGTTATTTAAGATGAAGCTTTGGGCTTGATGTTTGGGGTAGGGCTTTGTAGAAATAAGGATGCATTTTCTAGAAGTAAAGAATCTACGCAAATCATTTATTAAATCTGCAGCTACTACTGGGTTTGCCAAGTGGGGGCAAGCTAAGCGTAAGATTGAAGTGCTCAAAGATGTTAACTTTGAAATCAAGCAAGGTGAGACTTTGGGTTTGGTGGGTGAGTCAGGCTCGGGTAAATCTACTATTTCGCGTTTGATTATGCATCTAATGGACTATGAGGGTGAGATCGTATTTGAAGGAGTGAATCTGGCTGAGCTGAAAAAGCAAGAACCAGCAGAATTTAGAAAAAAACGCTGTGATATTCAGATGATTTTTCAGGATCCGTACGCATCATTAAATCCGACTATGACAATTTATGAGACGATTGCTGAGGCCGTCGTCGCCCGTCGTGGCAAAGAGTTTGCTAAACAAGAGGGAGGAGAGTCACTCAAAAATAGAGTTAAACAATTGATGTCTCAAGTCAGTCTCAAGGAGGACTGGGCATCGCGTTACCCACATGAATTTTCAGGGGGACAGCGCCAGCGTATTGCCATTGCAAGAGCGATTGCCGCTGAACCTAAATTACTGATTGCGGATGAAGCGGTATCAGCCTTGGATGTTTCAGTACAGGCGCAAGTACTTAATTTATTACAAGAGCTTAAGGAGGATTTGAATTTAACCTTACTATTTATCTCTCATGATTTGGAAGTGGTGCGCTATGTTTCAGATAGAGTTATGGTGATTGATAAGGGTAATATTGTGGAAGTGGCAGACTCCAAAACTTTGTTTGAAAGCCCACAACATGATTATACAAAGAAATTGCTTGCGGCAAGGCGCAGTGTCACTTTAGCTTGATGTAGATGTTTATGTTGAGATTAATTTCTGTAGGAGCTTTCTTGGTGCTTGTTTCGTGCTCTCAGTCTCTACCTGTATTAAAGGTTAAACAGGATAGAATTAGCCAAGAGCATACCAAAAGTGAGGACAAGATGGTGGCCTTTGCCTCCGATAATGAGCTCAAAAAACACTTACACCCTCGAGATAGAAGCTCTGCAGAAGGCGAATACTTTACTTTTATCTGGGATAATCTAGAGCAAGAATTAGAGGGTCAATCGAGCTCAGACTTGCAATTAGTTTTTTATTACAGAGCGACTAAGACTCGATCCAAAGTATTAAAGGAGGTTTGGAATATCCAAGGACTCAAGCAATTAGAATTTGCTTATACCCAGAAATGGATAGAGGACAAAGGAGAGTTACTCTCGTGGAAGGCTCAAATTAAAAGTGGCAAACAGACGCTCGCTGAACAGCAGTCCTATTTGTGGAAAGATAGTTACTAAACTAAGGCTAGGCTTTTTTCATGAAAGTATTAAAAGAGTCAGAGTGGCGAAACCGCGCTCAGGCATACTATGCAGAAATACATAGTTATACGAAGCCTGCTCGTGAACGTAAATCACGCCATGAAAAGCATCCTGTTTTAGATTTCTTACATAGTTATTACACTTATTCTCTGGGGAGCTTAGAAAAGTGGCATCCTGGTTTAGAGCATGCTTTGGAGATAGATGGATTGTTGCCTGATTATTATATGAGTCAGCATTATAGCTTAGGTAGTCGAGTCAGTTTAGATACTACTAAAATAACAACTCAGCAAAGAGATTATTTTATCTATATTCATAATTTATTAGCGTTAACTCAAACTAGGTCACCACATTTTCGTTGTTATGGCTTGCATGAATGGGCAATGTTGTACCGAGCGAACTCTCAAGAGGTGCGGCATCAGGAGCAAGCGCCATTGAGGTTATCGATAAAAGAAATAGCGGATGCAGTTGAGAGTAGAGAGATTAATTGTACTCATTTTGATGCTTACCGTTTTTTTACTAAGGCGGCTATTCCTCTTAATAAGGTTCAGCCAACTTTAGCTCAGCGCCCAGACTATGAACAGCCAGCCTGTATACATGCCAACATGGATTTATATAAATGGGCGTACAAGTGCATGCCTTGGATTGGTTCAGATTTGCTTAAACAGACCTTTTTGTTTGCGCTCGAGGCAAGAGAGATTGATATGCGGGCTTCCCCCTATAATTTGAGTGCTTTTGGTTATGAGGCTATCCCTGTAGAAACGGCAGAAGGCAGGGCTCAATATGTCCAACTACAAAAACAGCTAACTCAAAAAGGCTTAGCTCTTAGGGAAACTTTGTTAGCAACGATTGATAAAATATTAAAAAACTAAGCTTTTTCTTGTTTGGTGTGATTTTTCACCAAATAGGATTGTGCATTGTAGTTTTTTTGCTAGAATAAACTATTCTTACTTAATAAATAGGTGACACCACAACTTCTATTAGCACAAGATGGCCAAATTGCCTGGCTACAATACAAAGGAAAAGGTTCTTTCTTACAGAGTTCAGACTTAAAATCTAACTTGCTTGAAGCGGCTCAGTCTTCTAAGCAGGTATTTTTGGATTTAGGCTTGTGCGAAGGAATGGATTCTACATTTATGGGCATACTGGTTTCTGTTGCAAAAAGTTTAACTGATGATGTCCAATTAGAGCTCATCTATGTGAACAATAGTTTACAAGAGTTAATGGAAGGCTTAGGGTTACAATACTTTCTTACGATTAAAAATGATGCAGGTAGAGCTATAGATATTGAAGCCAGTTTGAAACCAAAATTAGAGCCAGTGGAAACTGGCGCTGTCATTAACCAAGATAATATATACACAGCACATCAAACTCTTAGTGATATGAATCCTGAGAATGCTAATAAGTTCAAAGATGTGCTCGATGCTTTTGACGATGAGTGATCTGGCTGACTTAGTGAGTAGTTTAAATCTAGATATCACTCAATATGGGTGGATAGCTGCCGGTGTTATAGTGCTTACTTCTATAGGATTTAATATCCATTATATCCGCTTAAAAAAGCAAATTAAACTCAAGCAGGAGGAGCTGAGCTGTATGGAAAATGAAGAGTACAGACTCTTTAGACTTTTTCACGAGTTAACTGAGGCTGTTGAGCGTGATACGAGTATTGCTCAACTATACAGAGTTATCACTCATGGTGCTATGGATGTCTTTGAGGGGGCTAAGGGTGCAGGCGTCTATTTGCTAGATAGGCAGACAAAAAGTGTACTTACACCTAAATATCTGTCAGAAGATTTAACCCCATTAGTTAAAATAAAAGGAATGGATTTTACCGAATTAGTGAGTAGGCAAAGAAGTATAAATGTTCCTTACAAGCAATCAGAAATTTTCACAGAGGTCATCCAAGGTCGTTCAGTATTAAATCTAGCAGGCGCTGATTTAAAAAGTTGGTTTAAAACTGATTATCCAGATTTGCCATCAGATCTTAAAATCATGGTTGGTCCCCTAATCCTTAATAGTTCAGTATTAGGTATTTTAGTATTAACAGGTGAGGGAAATAGTGCTTACTCACGTAATGATCAAGCTGTATTTGAAGCGCTGTGTGAGCAGGGAGCTCACACGTTGGGTAATGCTATTTTACATAGAGATGTGGCGGACAAGCGCCGTTTAGATCAGGAATTATTCTTAGCTACTGAGGTACAAAAAATATTGCTACCAAGAACAGATCCTGAATTCAACGGTTATCAAATCCATGGGATCAATAGACCTGCACGTATGATTAGTGGTGATTATTTTGATTATGTGCGTTTTTCTCAAGATGAGTTAGGCATTGTGATAGGAGATGTCACGGGCAAGGGGGTCTCGGCAGGCTTACTAATGTCCATGTGTCGTAGTACTATTCGAAGTCTTGCGACCAGAGAAGGGATAAATATAGAAAGCTTACTGCCTAAAGCTAACCGATTATTGTTTAGCGATATGCGTGAAGATATGTTTATCACGGTTGGCATGGCGTTGATTAATCGCGAAACTGACCAAGTAGCTATTGCTCGAGCAGGTCATGAGAGCGTGCTTTGGTATCATGCCAAAACAAATGAGGTGAGTCTTATTAACCCTAAAGGTATTGCTCTAGGCTTAGATGAAGGCCCTGTATTTGAGCGTATGTTAGAAGTTCAAAATATTACCCTGGAAGCAGGAGATATTATTTTGTTAACCACAGACGGTATTCGAGAAGCTGAGAATTTAGAAGGAAAACAATTCGGACTTACTATATTAGAGGAAATTATATGCATTTATGGTAAAGACGGCGTAGGTAATTTAGTAGCAAAAATTGAAGAAGCTGTAGCTGATTTTAGTCAGAGTAAAAATCAACTTGACGATATAACAGTTGTCGCTATACAGAAGTCATAGCAAAAAGGGCTCATCGTTATACTAAAATTTAACTGAGCCCCCTACCTTATCTCTCATCTATTTAAATAATTATTATCAATATGAATAAAAAAGCTACCTCTAAGAAAAAGGAAGATAATCCTAGTGCAGAAGAGCCTTTAGAAAAAGAGACTACGGCTAATACAGAAGTAGTTGAAGAATCTCCAACAGAAGCTGAAGCTTCTGAAGACACATTAGAGTTCTGGAAGGAGCAAGCCATGCGCCAAGCTGCAGAATTAGAGAACTTTCGTAAGCGCATGACTAAGGAAAAATCTGAGGCTATTATTTATGCAAACCAGCGCTTGATCGAATCATTGTTACCTGTTTTAGATAATTTTGAAATGGGTATGCAGGCAGCGCAAGGAGATGAATCCTCGATGATTTATCAAGGCATGCTTATGGTGCAAAAACAGTTAGCCACCTTTTTAGAAGATTTAGGTGTAGTGACCATTGAGACTAAAGTTGGTGATATTTTTGATCCAGCTATTCATGAAGCTATGTCACAAGAAGAATCTACAGAGATTAAACCTGAACACATTATCAGAGTTTACCGCAAAGGTTATCAGCTCAGTGGACGTTTATTGCGCCCTGCCTCAGTGATTGTATCTAAGGTTGAAGATGCTGAATAATCATTAAATAAAGTTGACATTAATCAAAAATTAAAAGAGAAAGGCAGGTCAAAAATTCTCTTTTTCAGAGGAATGACATTTCCTATAAATATAATAATATGAGCAATTCCGTCTCTTCTCGTCTTAACATAGAGTTGTTAGAGCAACAGTATGCCCAATGGCAGGCCGATTCGACCAGTGTAGATGAACAATGGCAGTCTTTTTTCCAAGGTTTTGAACTTGGCTCCGTAAAAGCGGAGGAAGAAGAGGCACAGGGCGCCTCTTTAGGAGTTAACGCTATTGATGAAGTTTTTTACAGTAAAGTAGTTAGTGCTATTTATAATTACCGTACTTTAGGTCATTTTAAGGCTGATATCAATCCGATACAAGAGCCTAAAAATATAGATCGTTTAAGTTTAGAATCTTTGGGTTTTAGTTCTCAAGATTTAGAAAAAACCGCTTCTTCTATTTTCTTTAAAAATGCTAAAAATCTCAAAATCAAGGATTTAATAACCGAGTTAGAAGCTGTCTATTGTGATAAAATTGGTTTTGAGTTCATGCATATCCATGAAACAGAAATTCGCCATTGGATTCGTAATCAAATTGAAGCAAGAGTCAAGTTGACCCCAACAAAAGAAGACAAGACTAAATGGTTAGAGTGGTTGCTTACTGCAGAAATGTTTGAGTCTTTCTTGGGTAAAAAATTTCTTGGTGAAAAACGCTTTTCTCTAGAGGGTGGTGAAGGTGCCATGGTCATTCTCAATGCCTTACTTGAATCATGCCCAGGTCAGGGTGTTAAGGAAATCGAGATGGGTATGTCACATCGCGGTCGTCTTAATGTACTTGCTAATTTTGTTGGCAAGTCATTACCAACTTTGCTGCATGAGTTCACTCCTAACTATAAGCCTGATTTGGCTGCTGGTGATGGTGATGTGAAATACCATCTAGGTTTTGAAAGTGTGCGCAAACTCTCAGATGGCGAAGTGAGAGTAAGCTTAGCAGCTAATCCAAGTCACTTGGAGGCAGTTAATGCTGTTGTGGAAGGTAAGGCAAGAGCTCGTCAACGTATCTTAGGTGACAGTGTGGAGCGTAAACAAGTATTACCAATACTCATTCACGGAGACGCTGCTTTTGCGGGACAAGGTCCTGTAGCCGAGGTGCTTAATATGTCTCAGCTTCCTGGTTATCGTACAGGTGGTACGATTCATTTAATTATTAATAACCAAATTGGCTTTACCACATCTCCAGAAGATGCTCGCTCATCTCCTTATGCGACTGATGTAGCTAAGATGATTGACGCTCCTATACTTCATGTTAATGGAGAAGACCCAGAAGCCTTAGTGTGGTCAGCTCAATTTGCTCTTGAATTTAGGCAGAAGTTTAATCGTGATATCGTCCTTGATATGTATTGTTACCGTAGACAAGGTCACAATGAGACAGATCAGGCGGCCTTTACTCAACCTACCAAATCCAAAATTATTGCTTCTAAAAAACCAGTAGGTCAAATGTACAAAACAGCACTTGAATCTGGTCAAGATTTGAGTAGTGATGAAACACAAGAGGTGGTTGATAAAATTTCAGCGCGTCTTAACGAAGGTTTTGATAAGATGCTTGAAGCTCAAGAAAAAGGTGATAAAGACACCTTCTATGGCTCTACAGCTGAGTTACAGGCTCCATTTAATTTTGATGTTGTTCAAACAGGTGTAGACAAGAAACTCCTTAACAAAGTAGGTAAAGCTCTGATTAATATACCTAAGGATTTTAAATTGAATACCACACTTGCTAAACGCTTTTTCCCGCGTCGTGAAGAAGCTGTAAAAACCGGTGAAAAAATTGATTGGGCATTAGCTGAAGCTCTTGCTTTTGGTACTTTGGTTGAACAAGGTTACCCAATTCGCCTCTCTGGTCAGGATTGTCGCCGTGGTACTTTTTCCCATCGTCACGCTGTTTTGTATGACGCAGAGACTCGTGAGCGTTATACACCATTACAAAATATTTCCAAAAAACAAGAGACTTTCTGTGTTTACAATAGTCTCCTTTCTGAAGCAGGTGTATTAGGTTTCGATTATGGATATTCATTAAGCCTACCTAAGATGCTCATCATGTGGGAAGCTCAATTTGGTGACTTTGCTAATGGAGCACAAGTCATGATTGATCAGTTCATCAGTTCTGCTGAATCAAAATGGCAGACACCAAGTAGCTTAGTCATGTTGCTGCCTCACGGCTACGAAGGGATGGGGCCTGAGCACTCAAGTGCTAGACTTGAGCGTTTCTTGCAACTCTGCGCAGAGAAAAATATGCGTGTGGTTAATTTGACAACTCCAGCACAGTATTTCCATGCGTTGCGTCGTCAAAAACTCTGTGAATTTCAAAAGCCTCTTATCGTCATGACGCCTAAGAGTTTGCTTTCTAAAGCAGAGGCAGTCTCATCTATAGAAGATTTCACTGAAGACAGTCATTTCTTAGAAATTATTACTGATGATTTGGCAACAGCTCAATCCAAGAAAGTAGATAGAGTTATCTTCTGTTCTGGTAAGGTCTACTACGACCTTATTGATTACCGTGATGAGCAAGAAGGAGATAAAATCACCACTGCCATTATAAGAATGGAGCAGCTTTATCCTTTCCACGAAGATGCCATTGTCGAAGCCTTAGCCCCATTCCAAGGTGCTAAGAGTTTTGTATGGTGTCAGGAAGAGCCATTAAATATGGGAGGCTGGACGCTTGTAGGCCCAGGATTGAATCAACTCATCGATGGTAGATTTAAATTTGCAGGTCGTAAGGCTTCTGCAAGTCCTGCCGTGGGCTCTAAAGCAGCGCACAAACAAGAACAAGCTGACCTTGTTCAAAAAGCATTTACTATCTAATATAAATTAAACACTTAAATACCCCACTATTATGGCAATTGATATTATCGTTCCAGCAGCTGGTGAATCTGTCACTTCTGCTAATATCGCCCAATGGCATATCGCCACAGGTGATTTAGTAAAAAAAGGCGACACCCTAGTAACTTTAGACACAGACAAAGTCTCAACTGAACTCGAAGCAGAGGTTTCAGGTGAAGTCACAATCACTATCCAAGAAGGCGAAGAAGTCGACATCGGCGCTGTGATTGGCAGTATCGAAGAAAAAGAAGTTGCGGACACTCAAGAACCTGCACCAGCCACAGAAGCTCCAGCTCCAGCTCCAGCGGAGAAAAAGGAAGAAGCTAAGCCTGAGCCAGAGGCAGCTCCTGCACCAGCGCCTAAGCCTGCTCCTACTGTAGCTCCAGTTGATAACACTCCATCAACAGCAGAAGGCAGAACTAGCCGTAAGAAAATGACGCCATTGCGTAAAAAAATTGCGACTCACTTAGTCAATGCTCAGCGTAACGCAGCACTTTTAACGACTTTCAACGAAGTAGACATGGCTCCTATCATGGAATTGCGTAAGGAGGTGCAAGATCAGTTCGTGGCTAAGCATGGTACGAAACTTGGCTTCATGTCATTCTTCACTAAAGCAGTTGTGGAAGCACTCAAAACAGTACCAGCCATCAATGCTCAAATCGAAGGTGATGAAGTAGTGCAAAACCACTTCTTTGATATTGGTGTTGCGGTAGGCACAGAAAAAGGCCTCGTAGTTCCAGTAATTCGTGATTGTGAAAAGAAAAGTTTTGCTGAAATCGAGCTATCCATTCTTGATTATGCACAAAAAGCTCGTGATGGGAAAATCGGTATTCAAGATTTACAAGGCGGTGTGTTTACTATCTCTAACGGAGGTGTGTACGGTTCACTCCTAAGTACACCGATTGTCAATCCACCACAAAGCGCGATTCTAGGCATGCATACTATCCAGCAACGTCCAGTAGCCAAAGATGGTAGAGTTGAAATAGCGCCGATGATGTACTTAGCACTTAGCTATGATCACAGACTCGTCGATGGCAAAGAAGCGGTAACGTTCCTTATCAAGATTAAAGAATGCTTAGAAAATCCAGCATTACTTATGTGGAAAGACTCACAATAATCAGCCTTTAAGGTTTTCAAAAAAGCACAAGTCGAAATTCGGCTTGTGCGTTTTTTGTTTTAGGGTTATAGCCTAGAGCTGTATGGGTAGTGACTTTCAATTTTCTGTTTTAGGTAGTGGTAGCAAGGGTAATGCTATTTTGATTAAAGCAGGTAATGATACAGTATTACTTGACCCAGGTTTAAGCACTAAACAGTTGGAGCTACGCATGCGTGCAGTCGATTGCGAACCTAGTGATATCAAGCATATTTGCATCACGCATGAGCACAGTGACCATGTCCAAGGGCTCAAGGTATTTGGTAAACGCTATCCTAGTAAAATTTATATTACCCATAACAATTACCGCTGGTGTCTAAGCAAAAATGAAGAGGTGTACAAAGCAGCAGGTTTTCAGAGTAAATTTTGCATTATTGAGCCCAAGCAAACCTTCAAGGTAGGTGAGCTAAAAATCACCGCTTTTAGAGTCAATCATGATGCGGTTGAGCCTGTGGTCTACCGCTTTGACTATAAAGGCAAGAGTTTTGGAGTCCTTACAGATCTAGGCGAATTTTCATCAGAATTACTAACAGCATTTGCTCAGGTTGATGCCTTGATTTTAGAAACCAACTATGATGACGACCTGCTCACTAGCGATACTAAACGCCCTTTTGCACTTAAGCAGCGCATTGCCTCCGCCTATGGCCATTTATCTAATAGTGAAGCAGCGAAAGTACTCTCAACTATTATTAAGCATAATCAAGGACGTTTAGAAAACCTCATCCTAGCCCACCTAAGTTCAGACTGTAATACGCCAGATTTAGCCAGAGAAGCCGTCAGTCATATTTTACAAAAAGCACCACAGGAGATTAAATGTCAAGTGGCAAGTCCTATCACCCCCATCGACTGGATCAACGTATAAATACTCCGCTTTTGGCGATTAAGCGGTTTTTCTCAGACTGTCGTAGTGCTCATGAATGTTTTAATTCACTGCGCTCTACGGTTCTTCGGCAAACCGCTTTCTCATCCAAAACTAGAGCATTTATATAAACCTCTCACTTATTACCCTCTAACTTCGCTCGAGGTTCTATGGAATGAATACCTAAGTCATTAGGAAGTGTAGCAGTTAAAATTAGAGTATTTTGATGAGCTCGTTTTGGATATATAAATTTTAATTTAGATGCGCTTTTCTTGACGGGGCTAGGCTCAATCTTTAATATTTTCATATTAGAATCAATAATCAGTTATGAAAATGAAAAATATATTAAAATATCTTTGGAGAATTTGCTCAATTATCGCAACAGTTTGGCTATTTTTCACTTTATTTAGTATAACTGTATGGAATAAAAGTGATAAGACTAAGGTCTATGGAGAAGTTATAAAAATCCATACACACGAATGGAATGGTATTAAAGAAACTAATGCTTTAGTTGAAACAGAAGATGGCAAAGGCGTCGTCCAAGTCAGAGTTTATAGTGCAGGCCTCAACGTTGGAGATAGAGTGTCCGTTGACATAAATACAGGTAGAAACTTAGCTAATTATATGCATGCTTCTATTTCTAGGTGATAAGCGGCAGCTTACTTTTTTATATAACTTAAAATAAATAGATAGTGATGAAAATTAGTAGTTTTTTGATAGTGATTTTATGTAGTTTTTGTATTCAAGCAAATGATATACTGAATGAATGGAGGTTATGGACAAGTGCTGTAGGCAGCGAGATTGAGGCGAAGCTCATTAATATGAATGATGAATTTGTACAATTAGAGATTAAATCTACAGGCAATAAAATAGCTCTAAAAATTAATGATTTATCCATTCAAGATAGAATATTGCTGAGCGAAATGACTCAACCAGAAGAAAAAGGAGATGCCCAAGTTGAAGGGCTTGATGCTACGCCTGGTAAAATAAGCCCAGTTATTAAATGTTTAAGTCCCCAAGATCAACAATGGTAAGTATCAACTATGAGAGGTTTGGAAAATGTCAAAGCTTGTGTAACAAGCGGTTTTGGACGTAATGACTAACCTAAGTACTCTCCAAGTAAGGGGAGTTTGATTCAGCTACAAGGCTTGCCGTGCTAGGCTGTAGAAAAGTAGGGCTACTGCCTTGGCGCGGCGTAACGCAGTAGATGAATTGAAATCTGCTTACTCACCTAATAAAATCAGGCTTTTGGGGGGTATGCATAACACTTCTGCCAAAAATCCACTAAATATTTAATACGTGTAGGGCAGTTAGATAGAGGTTCTTCTAACTCCCAAAATGAGAACCATTTGACAGCGTAAATACCTTCTTCAATTTGAGGCTTTACGATATCTGGGTCACCATCGTAATCCATAACAAACCAATGTGTGGTTTTGTCATAATTCACTCCACTGTGGCGAGTCACGTGGTGGGTAGGAATTAGAACGTGCCTGATACTCAAGTGCTTTGATTTAAGGCCTGCCTCTTCATGAACTTCACGTAGGGCGCATTCTTCGATACTTTGTTTTTTCTCTACTCTGCCTTTAGGTAAGTCCCAACGACCTTTTTTAAAAATAAAAAGAACTTTGTAGTCTGGGCTGATGACGAGTCCACCAGCAGATTCAATAGATTTCATAAGTAGTGTAAAAGAAATGCGCTAAATTTAGCTCTGTTGAGAATTTTTGATGTTTTTAAGCAGTCTGTACTGACGGTAATTAAGCCCTTTGAACGGAATGCCGTCAAGCTCGATTTCACCAGAGAATTTATGGGCAGCTTTAGCGAGAGGTTTAAATGGCTGTTTGCCAGCATAATCAACATGATTGATGGTATAAAGCATGCAACTAAGCCTAGATGAGCCTTTGCGGTTGGCATTAACGACAACCCAAGGGCTTTTTTCTGAAGATGTGCGTTCAAACATCTGTTCTTTGTAATTGGTGAACACTTCCCATTTTTTTTGCACTTTCTCGTCGTTTTCTGAGTATTTCCAATGTTTGAGGGGGTCATCAATGCGATCACTAAAGCGGTACACCTGATTTTCTTTACTTACAGACAGGTAAAATTTAATGAGTGTAGTCCCTGAATCAATCAGAGACTCTTCCCAATTGAGAACTTTTTTCATGAAATAAGTATACTGCCTCTTGGTGCAGTAATCCATAGTAGGTTCAATCAAAGCTCTGTTATACCAAGAGCGATCGTAAAAGACGATTTCTCCAGCTTTAGGTAGATGTTTTTCGTAACGCTTAAACCAGTTTTTAGATTCATAGGGAGTAGGGATGCCAAGCTCAACAATACGTAAATTTTTTGGCATCATGTTTTCTGCAAAGCGTTTGATAGTTGAGCCCTTGCCAGCCGCATCTCTACCATCGAAGGTAATCACGAGTTTATCACCTGATTCTTGAATCGCTTCTTGCATATTGAGGAGTTCAATTTGCAGGCGACGTTTTTCTTTGGCGTAAGTGGCGTTACTAATACTTGAGTAAAACTCATAATTTCCTTGTCTAATGATAGCCATAATTATTCAAAAAATATTACGATGAACTTCACAAAGGGTCAAGAGCCTTCAGAGACTGTGACTAGATTGTCACTAAGTTGATAACTGAACTTATAAACCGAGCTTTATGTGAATTTGCTTTCAAAATCTACGTGCTTGTTTTACAGTCCAGAAAATTCACTCTATTTTATGAATCAACCTGATCCAGCAAACACTACTCCTGCCACTCCTTCTTCAGCTGAACTTATCGCCGTACGCCGTGAAAAATTGGAGAAACTCAAGGAGCTTGGAATAGATCCTTATGGCTCAAATTATCCTACTACACATACACCAGCCAACCTCAAAGCCAACTTTGTCGAAGATTTAGAAGTGCAAGTCGCAGGGCGCATTACTGCAATTCGTGATATGGGTAATTCTCAATTTCTTGTGATTGGTGATATTGAGGGCAACATCCAAGCGTATCTTAGTAAAAAGGAGCTTAGTGATGAACTTTGGCAGGCCTGGAAACTCATGGATAGGGGTGACTGGATTGGTTTAACAGGTAAAACATTTTTCACCAAGAAAGGAGAGCCAACCATTCATGTAAGTGATTTGTTGCCACTTACTAAATCATTGCGCCCTATGGCAGACAAATGGCATGGAGTCGCAGATAGAGAAATCAAATACCGTCAACGTTATTTAGATTTGATGAGTAATCCAGAGAGTGCGCAAGTTTTCCTTAAGCGTTCACAAATGATTGCTGAAATTCGTAATTATCTAGGAAACTTAGGCTACATTGAGGTTGAAACACCTATGCTCCAAGATGTAGCTGGTGGTGCCGCAGCTCGCCCATTTGAAACGTACCATAATGCGCTGGGTATGCCTCTCACCATGCGTATCGCTCCAGAGCTCTTCCTTAAGCGTTTGCTCGTAGGAGGTTTCACCAAAGTATTTGAACTCAATCGTAACTTTAGAAATGAAGGTATTTCCCGTCGTCATAATCCAGAGTTCACTATGTTAGAGGCTTATTGTGCCTTCTCTAATTTTGAAGAAATGGCAGATATGGTCGAGGACATGGTCTGTCATCTTGCGGAAAAATTCTGTGGAGGCTTACAAATTGAGCACAAAGATGAAGAAGGCAATGTAATTCGTGCTATTGATTTATCTCGTCCATGGAAACGTGCTGAGTATTCAGAGCTTATCAAAGGGGTAGCAGGTGACGACTGGTTTGATTTAGACGAAGCAGCACATAGAGCCAAATGCAAAGAGCTCGGTGTTGAAGTTTCATCTGAGATGGAAGATTATGAAATCACTCAGCAAGTCTTTGAAAAACTTGTAGAGGAAAAGACTTTCAACCCATGTTTCGTGACTCACGTCTCAAAAGAACTCGTGCCACTCGCTAAAGTCAACAAAGAGAATGGCAAAGTCATAGATGTCTATGAGCTCATTATTAACGGTCAAGAAATCTCTCCAGGTTATTCAGAGCTTAATGATCCAGATGAGCAACGCGAACGTTTTGAAAGTCAGTCAGGTGGTGAGACTCAAAATATTGATGAAGCATTCGTCGAAGCACTCGAGCATGGAATGCCTCCAGCAGGCGGTATCGGCATTGGTATAGATAGACTCATTATGATGTTAACTGGAGCGGCGACCATTCGTGATGTAGTTCTATTCCCCCAACTTAAGAAAAAAGACTAATCAGCTTCTACTTTTAGCGAACTTTTGCTTAGTTTAAAACTGCCGTAGTGCTCATGAATTTCTTTATTCACTGCGCTCTACGATTTTTCACTAAACAAAATTTCATCTAAAACCGCTCACTACGTGAGCTTTAAAAGCTGCTTTTCATTTCAACTCTATTTCAAAAATACAAACCTTATTTAGAAAATTTATTAAGTTTACAAAACCAGTCTTTTTCTGACAAAATCTCAGTAAAATTAACACGTGAATAGTCAGTGTTGACGATTATTCATCAGAACTATATTTAATCAAACAAAAATTATGAGTGAACTTACTATTACTTGTTATCTTAAAACCCATTGTGGTTGGAGCGAAGGCGTACGTGCTATTCTTAAGAAATACGGTTTAGCCTATGAGGAAAAAGACATTATCATCAACCCTGCTTTTCGCTGGGAAATGGAACAAAAGAGTGAGCAGAGACTCTCACCTTGTGTCGAAGTCAATGGTGAAATGCTAGCTGATATTTCAGGCGAAGAACTTGAAACATGGTTAGTTGAGCAAAAACTTATCGAATACAAAGACGAGGAGGCAGAAGCCCCAACCAATTCATCATGCACACCAGAAGTGCACGCAGCGAAAGCCGCAGCTGCTAAAGCAGCTAGAGAGCAACAAGCTTAATCTTTGGCTTACCCATAACTAGAGATGATATCTAGAATCAAAGGCCAAGTGCTCAGAGCCCTACCTAATAAATTAGAGGTATGGGTCAGCCCAGGCATGGCTCTGGATTGCATTATCCCTATATCAACCTATGACTCTCTCATGCCAGTTGAGGGAGCTCAGGTAGAGTTACACACTCACCTTGTCTTCAAGGAGACCCAGCAAGCCCTCTTTGGCTTTGCGACAGAAGAGGAGAAAGAACTCTTCCTGCTTCTCGTCAACCGAGTCAGTGGAGTGGGGCCCTCAGTTGCCATGGCGATTCTAAGCGGCATGAAAGTTTTAGATTTTAAGCAAGCTGTTAGCCAAAACGATATTGCCACTATTTCAACCATCAAGGGCCTCGGTAAAAAAACTGCTGAACGCATCGTAGTAGAGCTCAAAGACAAAATTAAAGTTGCTGAAATCTGGCAGGCTCAAAGCGACGCCACATCCAGCGCAGACGGAAACAGCATCCTCCAAGATGCTCAAGCAGCCCTCATAGCCCTAGGGCTCAAATCCGCCGATGCACAAAAAGCTGTGCAGAAAGCCTTCAAGAATAACCCGGAGGCAACTATCGACGACCTCATTCGGGAGTCTTTACGCTAATTGCTGGCGTAGTTTATCTCACCTCATCTGCTTCGTTCTTTAAGGTTCGCAGTAGGTTTCTACAGCTTCACCTTAAACGCCTCACATCTCAGGCAAGCTAAACAACTATAATGAGGCTCTAATTACTTGAAATATAAATTGACTAGATAGAGTAAGTCTAATTATTGTAATTAGATGGAGGCAAAAAAAATTATGTAAATAACGCTCAGTACCTATTTTTTTTCATTTTAATAATGTTTTTTGTGGGGTGCTCTAAAACTCAACATACCTTAGTTAAAGACGCTATAGGTAATGATGTTTTAGTTAAAGAGTATCCACCGCAATGTGGTTCAGCACATTTTAAAATATCAGACAAGCCGCCGCAACCTTATTTGGACTACCTTCAATCTTTTAAAACGTGGAATAAAGAAGCTTTTCCACCAGTTCCCTATGGAATGATTAAGTTTGAGTCTAAGGACTCTTTAATTGAATGGCTTAAGACTACGCAAAAGCCTCTTAGTGTATGGGCTGGAAAAACAAAAATAAGCCTACCTATTTCTGACAAGAGCGAAGGTGGGCAGGTGAAAACTGCAGATTATTGGATTTATGTTATTTGGCAGTCAAAAAAAACTAAAGACAAGTTGCCTCAATTAGGAGAGTTATGGCAAGATTCAGAGCCTGTTATGTATGCCTTAGTACATCGTCCATATAATCCTGAGCTATTTAAAAAGGCTATGGAGTATCATTCTAAAAAGAGAAAAAAATAGAATTCAAAGCCAAAGCTGTTAATGCATAGTAAAACTGAAGTATTTTCGCAATTATTACCCCTTAATTTTTCAGGAATTTTTCCCTTTGCAAAGGGGATAATTGGGAGGTGTTTTGAGGGTGTTAAAAAAAAGTGAAAAAAGAATGAAAAAACAAGTTGACGCATTTAGGTTTCTCGTGTAGAACATTGCTCCCTTCGAGGAGCGGCCAGCTGCAAAAGCGAGCCTGACTGAGAATGGGTTTTTTAAAACAAGTTGTTTGAGATAAAGATATTTCAGGTA